>DATDJX010000437.1:0-5210 GCA_036520275.1 Asanoa sp. | reverse complement strand
CGCGTGCTCGATCTTCACCGGGTCGGTCTCGTCGGTCCATTTCCAGCGGCGGACGAGCCGCTGGAAGTGGGTGTCGACGGTGATGCCGGGCACGCCGAACGCGTTGCCGAGGATGACGTTGGCCGTCTTGCGGCCGATGCCCGGCAGCGTCACGAGGTCGGCGAGCTTGCCGGGCACGTTGCCGTCGTACCGCTCCTGCAGCGCCTGGCCCAGCTTGATCAGCGAGTCGGTCTTGTTGCGGAAGAAGCCGGTCGACTTGATCATGGTTTCCAGGTCGGCACGATCGGCCGCCGCGTAGTCGGCGGCCGTCGGGTAGCGCGCGAACAACTTGGGCGTGACCTGGTTGACGCCCCTGTCGGTGCTCTGTGCCGAGAGGATCGTGGCCACCGCGAGCTGCAGCGGCGTTTCGAAGTCCAGCTCGCAGTGCGCGTCGGGGTGCGTCTCGGTCAGGATGCGGCCCATCTTGCGGGCGCGACGCGTGCGACCGAGTTCGGTTTCCACGCGCTAGAGCCTACGACCCGGGCGCAGAGATCTTCCCGTCCGTGTCGAGCCGCGCACCGGTCGTCGGGAAGTCCTTGCCGGACAGGCTCTTCACCAGCGAAGCCGCCCGGGCAGCCGGATCGGTGACCGGCTTGCCGGCCGCGTTCATGGCCGTGGAGATCAGCTGGCCGCCGACGAACTCCCCGTCGCCCGTGAGCGACACCTTCAGCACGCCGCCGAGGCCGAGGTTGCCGTTGCGGCTGAGCGTGCCGCCGCCGCCGGCGAAGTTGCCCATGCTGTACGCGATCAACCGCTTCTTGTAGAACTCCATCGCGCGCAACACGTGCGGCCCGTGGCCGATGACCAGGTCGGCGCCCGCGTCGATGACGGCGTGCGCGAACGCGATCGGGTCGCCCCGGTTCTCGCCGAGGAAGATCTCCGTACCCGGCGTGACGCGCGTCTTGTCGGCGCCCTCGCCGCCCATGTGCACCTGGACCACCACGAGGTCGGCCTTCTCGGTCGCCTTCGCGATCAGCCGCTTCGCCGCGGGGATGTCGATCAGGCTGTTGTTCCAGGGGTAGGACGAGAAGCCGACCACGCCGACCCTGATGCCCTCGACGTCGACGACGGTGATCTCCCCGGGAGCGCCGGTGTGCTTCAGCCCGACGGCCTCGAGGACCCTCTGCGTGTTGCGGTACCCCTCCGCCCCGTAGTCGTTGCCGTGGTTGTTGGCCTGGTTCATCAGCTCGAAGCCGGCGTCCTTGAGGTGCCGGGCGTAGGACGGGGGCGCCCGGAACTGGTGGCAACCGCTCGACGCCGCGCCGCACTTGCGCCGGCCGGTGTCGTCGGTCAGCGGCTCCTCGAGGTTGCCCATCACCAGGTCGGCGGCGAGCGCTTTGCGGACCCCCGCGAAGAAGTCCTCACCGTCGGCCGGCGGAAGGCTGCCCGGCGCGTTGCCCATGACGATGTCGCCGGTGGCCGACAGCGAGATCGACCCCGGCCTCGCGGCGGCGCCGCCCGCCGACGGCGCGGCGGACGGGCCTGCCACGGCCTGATTCCCGGTGGGCCCCGCCGCGGACCGCCACTGGGGCGTGCCCCGCGAGGTCGAGCCGCACCCGGCCGCGAGCGACACGACGGCGAGCGCGGTCACCAGGGCGCGCGCGCGACGGGGGCGCGTCGTGCCATCCGGGGGGGACATCGCCCGAGACCCTACCCGCTCACCGCCACGTACGCGGCCCTGGCGAGCCGGGCTCCCCACCGCGAGCGCGGGCCGCCGTACGCCTCGGGCGCCCCGTCGGCCGGGCAGACGATCGTCACGGCGTCGGTCGCCGTGCCGGTGGCGTCCAGGCCGCGGTCGGCGAGCGCCTGTACCTTCGCCTCGGTCACCGTGACGACGGCGTTGACCAGGGCGGCATCGGACATCCGTGCGGGCAGGAAGGCGATGATGTTGATCGTGCCGGTCCGGGGAGCGGGCGCGTCGGGGGCGGCCGCCCTGATTGGGTCGGCGAGGCCGACCGTCGCCCAGGCGGCCACGCCGCCGTCGTGCCCACCAGCCCTTAGCGCCACGTCGACGCCCGTGAGATGTCCGATGCCCGACCCGGTGAGCCCGAGCCCGGCGGATATCGCGGTCAGATGCGCGGCGGGGTCGTCCCGGTCGTACGACATCGGCACGGTCGCGTTGACGATCCAGCCGTGGCGGCCGAGGCCGCCGCCGAGCGGGGCGGAGCTGATCGCGAGCATCGGGGCGGGCAGCCGCCAGACCAGCAGCGGAAGGTCTCGGCCGGCCTCGCGGCGGGTGGTCAGGGTCGGCGGGTACGGCATGCGCCGACGATAGGATTGACCATGCATGCCTCATACCGGGGGTACGCATCCCGGTGACCTCCGCCGTGCGCCTAGACTGACTCGCGCGGGGATCCGTGTCTTTCGTGTGAACAGAGGTGCGCGATGGATGAGGTATTGCAGCGCAGCGGCATCTTCCAGGGCGTCGATCCGGAAGCGGCCGAGGCGCTCGCCAAGGACATGGAGACTATCGAGGCTCGCAAGGGCGAGGTCGTCTTCAACGAGGGCGAGCCCGGAGACAGCCTCTACATCGTGTTGAGCGGCAAGATCAAGGTGGGTCGCCGCGCCGCCGACGGCCGGCAGAACCTGATCGCCGTGATGGGCCCGTCCGACATGGTCGGCGAGCTGTCGCTCTTCGATCCTGGGCCCCGCACGGCCACGGCGACGGCGGTGACCGACACCCGCCTGGCCCGGTTGCGCAAGCAGGCGCTGCGGCCGTGGCTCAACAACCGACCGGAGATCGCCGAGCAGCTGCTCCGCGTGCTGGCCCGCCGGCTGCGCCGCACCAACGACGCATTGGCCGACCTGATCTTCACCGACGTGCCGGGCCGGGTGGCGAAGAACCTGCTGCAGATGGCCGGGCGGTTCGGCACCCGCGACGGCGGCGTGCTCCGGGTGACCCACGACCTCACCCAGGAGGAGATCGCCCAGCTGGTCGGCGCGTCCCGGGAGACCGTCAACAAGGCCCTAGCCGACTTCGCCTCGCGTGGCTGGCTCCGCCTCGACGGCAAGAGCATCATCATCCTCGACCCGGAGCGCCTGGCCCGCCGGGCCCGCGTCTGACCCTCCGACCCCCGCGCCGATCACGGGATGTGTCCCGCCGCGGGTGCGATAGAAACAAGCAGGCTTGACTGTTTGTTTCTAGGCGGCGCATGCTCAGCACATGCCGACCAGGACGCCGCAGCAGGAGCGGAGCCGGGCGACGCAGGGGCGCCTCCTGGAGGCCACCGTGCAGTGTCTGGTCGAGCACGGCTGGTCGGGCACGACGACGACCCTGGTGGCCGGTCGCGCGGGGGTGTCGCGCGGCGCGCAGCTGCACCACTACCCCACGAAGGCCGCGCTCGTGCTGGCCGCCGTCGAACACCTCGCCGAACGGCGGGCGGCCGAGCTGCGCTCGGAGGCCGCCTCGCTGCCGGCCGGTCCGCAGCGGCTCGACGCGGTGATCGACATGTTGGCCGGGGCGTTCACCGGGCCGCTGTTCGTCGCCGCCCTCGAGGTGTGGGTCGCCGCGCGCACGGACACGGAGCTGCGCGACGCGCTCGTCCCGCTCGAGCACCGGGTCGGCCGCGAGATGCACCGCCTCACCGTCGACCTCCTGCGCGCCGACGAGACCCGGGCGGGCGTACGCGAGGCCATCCAGGCCACGCTCGACCTGCTCCGCGGCCTCGGCGTGGCCAACCTGCTCTCCGACGACTCCGCCCGCCGCGCCCCGTTGCTGCGGGAGTGGAAGCGCCGGCTCGCCGCGGTCCTGTGAGGAGACCCATGCTCGACGAACCGCTGGCAGACCTCGGGGCCGAGCCCGCCGAGCGGCGGCAGCTCCGCGAGCTCGTCCGCGCCTTCGTGGCGAAGGAGGTGCGGCCACACCTCGACAGCTGGGAGCGCGCCGGCGAGGTGCCGCGCGACCTGCACCGGACGGCCGCCAGACTCGGCCTGCTCGGTGTCGGCTTCCCCGTGGCGGTGGGCGGCAGCGGCGGTGGACTGCTCGACGTCGTCGCGGTGACCGAGGAGCTGATCATCGCGGGCGGATCGTCGGGCCTCGCCGCGGCGTTGTTCACGCACGGCATCGCGCTGCCGCACATCGTCGAGGCCGGCGACCCGGCGCTGGTCGACCGGTACGTGCGTCCGACCCTCGCCGGCGAGGCGATCGGCGCGCTCGCGATCACCGAGCCGGACGCCGGCTCCGACGTGGTTGCCATCCGCACGCGGGCGGCCCGCGACGGCGACCACTACGTGGTCGGCGGGGCCAAGACCTACATCACCAGCGGGGTACGAGCCGACTTCGTGACCACCGCCGTCCGCACCGACAGCGGCATCTCCCTGCTCGTGATCGACAAAGGCACGCCCGGCTTCGCCGTCGGCAGGCGCCTGGAGAAGATGGGCTGGCACTGCTCCGACACCGCGGAGCTCTCCTTTGCGGACGTGCGCGTCCCGGCCTCGCGTCTCGTGGGCGAGGAAGGCGGCGGGTTCGCCGCGATCATGCGGCACTTCGCCCACGAACGGATCTCGCTGGCCGTCCACGCGTACGCGGTGGCGCAACGCTGCCTCGACCTTACGGTCGCCTGGTGCCGGGCGCGGAAGACGTTCGGCGAGCCGCTCGCCAGCCGCCAGCTGGTGCGGCACCGGCTGGCCGAGATGGCCACCCGGATCGCCGCCGCGCGCACGTACGTTCGCCACACCGCGACCCGGATCGAGTCGGGCGAGACGCTCGTCACGGAGGTGGCGATGAGCAAGAACGTCGCCGTCGCGGCGTGCGACCACGTCGTCGGACGGGCCGTGCAGCTGCACGGTGGCTTCGGCTATCTGCGCGAGGCAGAGGTCGAACGGCACTACCGGGACGCGAAGATCCTCGGTATCGGCGGCGGTACGACGGAGATCATGAACGAGATCATCGCGAAGGGCATGGGGTTCTCGTGACCGTGCTGGAGTCCGCCGTCGACCCACGCACCCCGTCCTACCTGGACAACCGCGCCGCGATGCGCGAGCGGCTGCAAGAGCTGGAGGACGCGCTCGACGCCGCGCGTGGTGGTGGCGGCGAGACGTACGTCGCGCGCCACCACGCGCGCGGCAAGCTGTTGGCGCGCGAACGCGTCGAGCTGCTCGTCGACCGGGACGCCCCGTTTCTCGAGCTGTCGGCGACGGCCGCCTGGGGCACCGACTTCCCGGTCGGCGCG
>DATDJX010000436.1:0-4916 GCA_036520275.1 Asanoa sp. | reverse complement strand
ACCCCGCCGAGGTCGAGCGGGCCGGCGTCGAGCCGGTCGGCCTCGACGAGCTGCTGCGGCGCGCCGACGTCGTGGTCCTGATGGCCCGCTACGACAGGGACAACCGCCACCTCATCGGCGCCGCCGCCCTCGCCCGCATGCGGCCGACGGCGGTGCTGGTCAACACCGCCCGGCCGCAGCTGGTCGACACCGCCGCGCTCCGGGCCGCCCTGCGCGAGCGGCGCATCGCCGGCGCGATCATCGACATCTTCGACCAGGAGCCGACCGCCGCCGGCGACGAGCTGCTCGGCCTCCCCGGGACGCTGCTCACCCCCCACGTCGCCGGCGCGTCGCGCGACACCGTGCTGCGCGGCGCCGACCTGCTCGGTGCGAAGATCGTCCGCCACCTGGTCGACGGCGACCTGCACGGCGCCGCCAACCTGGCCGCCATCCAACCGGCCTGAGAACTCCGACCGACAAGGAGGACGCCGATGTCCTGGGGCAACCGGCCCAGCCGCATCTTCGACCTCGCCAGCGGCGTGGACGACGCCCTCGGCCGCTACGAGCGCCTCGCCGGGCGGCCCGTCCCGGCCGGCCGGTAGCGGGCCGCCGCCGTGGCCGACTACTCGATCTGGGTGCTCGAGTACGCGTGCGCCCCCGACTCCCCTGCCTGCTTCCTGATCCACGGCCAGCAGGGCACCCGCGAGCTGCCGTACTCGCTCACCGTCCTGCAGAGCGACCGGCGGACCGTCCTGGTCGACACCGGCTTCGTCAACGAGGGCTTCAGCCGCACCCTCGGCGAACTCGACGGGATCACCCGCTGGGCGCACCCGCGCGAGGTCCTCGGCCGCATCGGCGTCGACGCCGCCGAGGTCTCCACGATCCTGCTCACCCACGCCCACTACGACCACCTCGGCACCCTCGACGACTTCCCGAACGCGGTCGCCTGGCTGCAGGAACGGGAGCTGTTCGGCTGGATCACGGCGCTGAGCTGGCCGCCGGAGATGCAGTGGCTCAAGGACGGCGTCAACGCCGACGACCTGGCGACCGCACTCGACCTGACCAGGCAGGGCCGGCTCCGACTGGTGGACGGGCGTGTCCCCGACGTCCTCCCCGGGCTCTGCCTGGAGCCCACCTTCGACACCCACACCTACGGCCACCAGCACGTCGTGGTCGACAACGAGCACGACGGCACCTGGGTGCTGCCCGGCGACGCCGTCTACACCTACGCGAACGTCGAGGGCGTCGACGGCGACGGCCGCTACGTCCCGATCGGGTTCGCGACCGGGAGCCAGCAGAAGTGCGTCTTCGCGATGCACCAGATGCTGCAGACTGTCGGTGGCCGCAGCGGGCGGATCGTCCCCGGCCACGAGGTGCTGCTGTGGGAGCGGCACCGCTCCCGCACCTTCGACGACGGCCTCCACGTCGCCGAGGTGTCGCTCCGGCCGGGCGAGGACTCCCGGCTCGAATAGGAGGCAACGCGATGATCGGGCAGCTCCCCTCCCCCGCCCTCGTCGTGGACCTCGATGCGTTCGAGGCCAACGTCGCCACCGCCGAGAAGCTGCTCGCCGGGACCGGCACGCGGCTGCGCCCGCACGTCAAGACCCACCGCACCCCCGGGCTCGCCCTGCGCCAGCTCGGCGGCGTCGCCGACGGGGTCACCTGCGCGACCCTCGGCGAGGCCGAGGTCATGGCCGACGCCGGCATCGCGGAGGTGTTCATCGCCAACGAGGTCGTCGCCGCCGACAAGCTCGCCCGCCTCGCCGCCCTCGCCGGGCGGGCGCACGTGACCGTCGCGGTCGACGACGCGTCGGTCGCCGAGGCGCTCGCGGCCGCGGCCCGCCGGGCAGGCAGCGTCGTCGACGTCCTGGTGGACGTCGACATCGGCCTCGGCCGCTGCGGCGTGCCCACCCCCGCCGACGCCGCCGCCCTCGCCGGGGTGGTCGCGGCCACCCGCGGGCTGCGCCTGGCCGGGATCATGGGCTACGAGGGGCGCGTGACCACGCTCGGCGCGGCGCGGACCGCCGAGCTGGGCCGCTACTACGACCTCCTCGCCGAGACCCGCGCGGCGGTCGAGGGTACCGGGTTCGAGGTCGGCACGGTCTCCTCCGCCGGCACCTCGACCATCCGCGAGGCGGCGGCCGAGGAGACCATCACCGAGATCCAGGCGGGGACGTACGCGCTGATGGAGGCCGGGCTCGCCGGCCTGGCGCTGCCCTTCCGCCACGCGGTCAGCGTCCTGGCGACGGTGATCAGCCGCGCGCCCGCGCAGGTCGTCCTCGACGCCGGCCGCAAGTCGCTCGCCTGCGACTACGGGTTCCCGCTGCTGCTCGACGACGGCGGCGAGGTCACCGACGTCAACGAGGAGCACACGATCGTCGCCTGGCCGGGCGGCACCTCGCCGCCGATCGGCGCCCGCCTCGCGCTCCGCCCGGGGCACGTCCGCCTCACCTTCAACCTCCACCCCCAGGTGTGGCTCGCACGCGGCGAGGAGATCGTCGAGGAACTGCCGATCACCGCGGGGAGGCACTCGCAGTGAGCCTGGTCGGGATCGACATCGGCTCCAGCGCGGTCAAGGCCGGCGCCTACGACCAGACCGGCGCGCCGATCGCCCTGGTCCGCGAGCCGGTCTCCGATCACTACCCGTCGCCGGGCGCGTGGGAGGCCGACCCGGACGAGGTCTGGGCCGCGACCGTCGCCTCGCTGCAGCGGCTGGCCGTCCACGACGCCGTCCGCCACGACCCGCCGGTGGCGCTCGCCGTGTCGGCGTCCGGCCGCGAGGTGTTCCCGGCGACCGCCGACGGGCGGCCACTCGGCCCGTGCCTGCGCACCGGCGACGCGCGCACGGCCGAGCCGGACGCGGCGACGATGGTCGAGGACACCCCGGAACGCTGGATCCGCGCGTGCGGGCACGTCCCCGACCGGATGGACCCGACCAACCGGCTGCTGTGGTGGCGGCAGCAGCGGCCCGCCGTCTGGGCCGAGGCACGCCGGTTCCTCAACTGGCACGAGTGGGTCACCCTCCGGCTGGTCGGCGAGGCGGTCACCGACCGCGCCCTCGCCGCCGGCTTCATGCTCTACGACCTCGACACGCACGACTGGTCGGCGGCGCGGCTGGCAGCGCTTGACCTGGACCGCGCGCTGCTGCCCGAGGTGCAACCGTGGGCGACCTCGCTCGGCCCGGTCGGGCGCACGGCCGCCGCCGAGCTCGGCCTGCCCGGCGGCTGCCAGGTCGTGGTCGGCAGCTTCGACACCTCGTGCGCCGCGGTCGGGTCCGGCGCGGTCGCCCCCGGCGTGCCGCTGCTCGCGTGCGGCACCTGGGAGTCGCTGGTCGCCCCTGCCGGACGGTTGCGCCCGGCGGTGATCGCCGAGGCGGGCATGGCGGTCGGCCCGCACCCGAGCCTGCCCGGCACCGGCGTGTTCGCGCGCAGCCCGAACGGCACCGCCGCGGTCGACTGGGCGCGTCGGCTCACCCGGGTGCCGCTGCGCGCCCTCGACCGGCGGCTCGCCGACGCGCAGCCCGGCCCGTCGCCGGTGGTCGCGATCCCCCACCTCGCCGGGGCGAGCGCGCCGTGGGCGGCCCCGCAGGCGCGCGGCGCGCTGGTCGGCCTCACCTTGGCGAGCACGCCGCTGGACGTGGTCAAGGCGGTGCTGGAGGGCATCGCCTGCGACCTGGAGATCACCCGCCAGGCGCTGGAGCGCGCCGGCGCGACCGTGCGCGCCTGGCGGACCAGCGGCGGCGGCGCCCGCTCCCGCTGGTGGATGCAGCTCAAGGCCGACCTCACCGGGGTGCCCGTCGAGGTCACCGCGGACGCGGAGGCGGGCGCCCTCGGCGCCGCCATGCTCGCGGGGATGGGCGCCGGGGTGTTCGCGTCGATGGAGGAGGCGGCCAGGGCGCGGCTGCGGACGACCCGGCGCCACGAGCCGGACCCGGCACGCGCCGCCCGCTACGCGGACCGTCTGGAAACCCACCGGCGCCTGGTGCCAACCCTGCTCGCCGTCTAACGCTGTCACCAGCCGCTCCAAGCGACCCAGGGCGGACGGCACCGCCGTGCCCACCTCACAACACCGTCATTCCAGCGGACGCTGTGGTCATCCGGCCCTGCGGCGGCTTGGTGTTGGGTACGCGGATCTTCGTACGCCAAGTGCCGCGCTCACGCTGACGCCTGCGTAGCGGTCGCGCGCCGAGCATGGTGGCATGACCGCAGCGCTGGTCGAAACCATGGACCTGACCACGACGGGAAGGAGCAATCAATGAACGGACAGAACACGTGGTCTGGGCCACGGGCGGCGACGGTTGCGGGCCTGGTGGTCGGTGCCGTGGGGATCGCGAGCCTGTGGGCGTCGGGCGTCGAGTTCCCGATCTACCCGCCGCCGGGAATCGTCATCCTCCTGGCCGGCGCCATCTTCGTGAGTCTGGCGCCATGGCCCTGGGCGCCGGGCGTGGGGGCGTTTCTTGGGTTGTTCGTCACCGTCGGGTTCGTGGCGAGCGGCGGGCCGCCCAACCTGGTTGGCCGGGACGGAACCAGTGTGGCCATCGGCACCTGGATCCAGATGACCGGTGTGCTCACCGCCCTGATCGCGGGGGTGATCGCCACACGGGCAACTACCGCAAGCCAGCCAAGGCCCGGTAATACGTGGTCACGGCTCGTCAGGGATCGTAAGCCCTGACTGCAGCGCAAAGACGACCAGCTGCGCGCGGTCCCTGGCGCGCAGCTTGAGCATCGCGCGGCCCACGTGCGTGCGCACCGTTGCCGGACTGATGAACAACGCTTGGCCGATCTCCTGGTTGGATCGGCCGGTGGCCACCCAGGCGAGCAGCTCCCGCTCCCGTTCGGTCAGCTCATCCAACCCCCGCACCGGCGCCAGCGCCCTGCCCGGCCGCTGGCTGAACATGGTGATCAACCGCTTGGTAACCGACGGGGACAGCAGCGCCT
>DATDJX010000435.1:0-8356 GCA_036520275.1 Asanoa sp. | reverse complement strand
ACTCGGCGAGCCGGCGGGCCAGGTCCTGGTCGTCGGCCAAGCCAGGCGGCGGGTCGGCCGACACGGCCCGCGCGACCGCCGAGTCCCCCGGCGTCTCGAGCAGCAGGCGTACGGCGTCGGCCAGCCCCGCGGTGCCCCGGCGCAGGTGGGCGGCCACCTCCCCGAGCCCCAGCGCGTCGAGGACCGCCGCCGACCGCTGGGGTTGCCGGAACCCGCAGAGGGCCTCGAACGGGGCGATCGCGACCAGCAGCTCCGGCTTGTGGTAGGCGTCGACGTAGTTGGCGTCGCCCAAGGCGAACCGCCGGGCCGCCCGTTCGGCGTCGGGGTGCGCCTGCAGCGAGAGCGGCGCCTCGACCGCGAGCACCTTGAGCAGGAACGGCAGCCGGGCGCCGTACCGGGCGGTGACATCGGCGCCGAGCCACTCGTGCGGAGCTCCGGCGATCAGGTGCGGCAGCTCCACCGGACCGTCCTTACGCCGCACAGTGGACGGTGACGCGGGGTGCGCGCCGATCCACAGCTCGGCCTCCGGTCCTGGGCTAGGCGCCGGGCGGCCCTGCAGCTCGGCGAGCACCGACCGGGATCCCCATGCGTAGTCCCGGATCGGGCTGTCAAGAAGCTCCACGACGCGCCCCCTCCGCGGCGATCTTGCGGGTTCGGTGGCCAATCCGCGACTTTTGCACCATATGCGGGGACCGAAACTGCAAGATCGCGGCGGTCAGGCGGGCGCCGCGGTCTCCGCCGCGGCGCCGGAACCGGCCGCGGCAGCCGCGGCGCTGTAGATGTCGGGCTCGAGGTAGATCACCCGGGCGATCGGCACCGCCTCACGGGTCCGCGCCTCGACGGCGTTGATGCCGCGCGCGACGTCGGCCGCCGACTCGGCCGGCGACACGGCGACCTTGGCGGCGACGAGCAGCTCCTCCGGGCCCAGGTGCAGCGTCTTCATGTGGATGATGCGGTCGACCTCGGGACCGTCCAGGATCGCCCGCTCGATCTTGCGCAGGTTATCCGGGTCGGCGCCCTCGCCGAGCAGCAGGCTCTTGGTCTCGATGGCCAGCACGATCGCGATGGTCACCAGCAGGATGCCGATCATCGCGGTCCCGGCGGCGTCCCAGTAGCCGCTGCCGGTGACCAGCGTCAACACGACGCCGAACAGGGCGAACACCAGGCCGAGCAGCGCGCCGACGTCTTCGAGCAGCACGACCGGCAGCTCCGGCGCCTTCGCCCGGCGGATGAACTCCTTCCACGACACCCGGTTGCGGACCTGGTTGGACTCCTTGACCGCGGGGCGCAGCGAGAACGACTCCAGACCGATCGCCACCAGCAGCACCGTCACCGGCACCCACTGCCAACTGTCGATGCCGTGCGGGTCGTGGTACTTGTGGTAGGCCTCGTACAGGGCGAACAGGCCGCCGACGCTGAACAGCACGATCGACACGATGAACGCGTAGATGTAGCGCTCCCGCCCGTACCCGAAGGGGTGTTGCGGGGTGGCCGCGCGGGTCGCCCGGCGGCCGCCGAGCAGGAGCAGCGCCTGGTTGCCCGAGTCGGCCACGGAGTGGATCGATTCGGCGAGCATGGACGACGACGCGGTGAGAAAGAACGCTACGAACTTGGTGACGGCGATGCCGAGGTTCGCGGCCAGCGCCGCGATGATCGCCCGCGTCCCGCCGCCCGCACTCATGCCGCCGGCCCGCTTCCGTCCGGCCGGCCAAACCCGGTCCTGCGGTCGGAACGCGGGCCGCCGCCGCGCCGGATGACCAACTCGCTCATGGGTTGGCCAGCTCCTTCATCTCCGAGACCGCGGGTACGGCCATCGGGTCGAGGCCATGGGCCAACGCGAGGTAGACCGACGCGAAGTCGGGCACCGCGACGAGCGACGCGAGCCGCTCCAGCGCCGACCCGCCTTCCGCGGTGATCACGTCGCACCGCACGCCGCGGCGTTCGGCGAGCGTCTGCACCGCGTCGGCGCGCCGCTCCTCGACCGCGATCGGCTCGTCGGCGTCGTCGTCCGCGTTCAGGCCGCCGTCGCGCAACAGCACCAGACGAAGCCGCGTCACCGCGGGCTCGTCGTCGTCCGGGTCGGCGAAGATGTCTCGCTGCGACTCGACCAGCCCGCCGAAGACGCCGTCGAGCAGCCCGACCCGGCCGCGGCCGGCCTCACCGAGGGCGCCGGCCACCACCGGGTAGCGGGCGTTGGCGGACAGCGAGTCGGCGAAACGCCGCGCGGCAACGGTCGCGAGCGGCGACGAGCCCCACACGATCGGTACCGCACCGGCGAGGCCCAGGGCCAGCGACTTCGCCGGGTTGACGAACGACTCGGCGGTGGGCCGACAGCGGTCGGCATCGGTATCGAGTCGGACGGCCGTCTCCGCGAAGTCGGCCTCGTTGACCTTGACCAAGCCGAGCGTACGCGCGGCGAGCAGCACCGGCACCGTCAGCGCCCAGAGGCTGGCGCGCGCGGGCGCCCGGCGCGGCACCGGGATGAACGGCGCCCGCGCGCCCTCGGCGACGGACTGGAGCCGCGAGTCGGGCGCGCCGACCGCGACGAGGCGGGCGCCGCGCCGGGCGGCGGCCTCGGCCGCGCCGAGCGCTTCGGGGCTGCGGCCCGACGCACTGACCGCGATCACCACGTCGGCGGCGCCGACCCACCCCGGCACCCCGGCGCTGCGGTGACCGATGACCGGCACCGGCGAACGGGGCCCGGCGACGGTCGCGAGCACGTCGCCCGTACGGCCGGCCGTGCCGACGCCGGCGACGACGACCGCGCGCGGCCGGCCCCCGTCTTCGAGGGCGGACAGGTCGGTCTCGGCCGACAGCGCGGCCGACTCCCGCACCTGGGCCCCGGCGGAGGCGATGAACCGCAGCATGCCGGCCGGGTCGTTCTCGGCGATCGCGTCGACGTCGTCGAGCAGCGCCGCGTCGGTGTCACGGTGACCGCGCAGGCCCGCCGCCCCGCTGGCCGGGCTACCCATCAGGCCTCGCTTCCCGCACCCTTGGGCTCGTTGGCCGCGCGCCATTCGGGGCTGGGCTGCGTCGACTCGTCGAGGAGCAGCACGGGGATGTCGTCCTGCACCTGGAAGACGCGACCGCACTCGGTGCAGGTCAGCGTCTGGGCGTCGGCGTCGTAGTCGAGCGGCGCGTGGTGCGTGTCGGGGCAGGCAAGGATCTCCAGCAGCTGCGGGTCCAGGGCCACCATGGGCTCCTTCCAAAGGGCGGGCAGGCTGAGGGCCGTTCCGCGAGATACTAGCCTTCAGTCCGGTCAGGGCGTGGCGGGCGGGATTAGCCGCGGACGAGCGCCAGCACCTCGTCCCGGAGCGCGGCCATCCGCTCGGTGGTCGGCGCCTCGACGTTGACCCGAAGCAGTGGCTCGGTGTTGGAGGCGCGCACGTTGACCCACGAGCCGTCGGCGAACCGCAGTGTGAGGCCGTCGAGGTCGTCGGCCTCGGCCTCGGGGTAGGCCGCCCGGACCTGCGCGAGCTTCGCCGCCTTGTCGGCGACCGTGGAGTTGATCTCGCCGGACGCGACGTAGCGCTCGTACGCCGCGGACAGCTGCGACAGCGGCCGATCCTGCTCGCCGAGCGCCGCGAGCACGTGCATCGCGGCGAGCATCCCGGTGTCGGCGAACCAGAAGTCGCGGAAGTAGTAGTGGGCGGAGTGCTCGCCGCCGAACACGGCGTTGGTGCGGGCCATCTCGGCCTTGATGAACGAGTGGCCGACCCGGGTCCGTACGGGCCGGCCACCCCGCTCCCGGATGATCTCGGGCACCGCGCTCGACGTGATCAGGTTGTGGATCACGGTGTCTGCGGGACTCGAGGCGAGCGCGCGCGCGGCGACCAGCGCGGTGACGGCGGACGGGCTGACCGGTTCGCCGCGCTCGTCGACGACGAAGCACCGGTCGGCGTCGCCGTCGAAGGCGAGGCCGATGTCGGCGCCGTGCGTGCGGACGGCGACCCGCAGGTCGACCAGGTTGGCCGGCTCGAGCGGGTTGGCCTCGTGGTTGGGGAACGAGCCGTCCAGCTCGAAGTACATCGGCACGATCGTCAACGGCAGCGGCGGCAGCACCTGGTCGCCGAGCACGGCCGGCACGGTGTAGCCGCCCATGCCGTTGCCGGCGTCCACGACCACCGTGAGGGGGCGGATGCCGCGCAGGTCGACGAGCGTGCGCAGGTGGGCGGCGTACGCGCCGAGCAGGTCTTCCTTGCGTGCGGGCGGGGCGTCGGCGGCGGTCACCGGCCGGGGCGCCCGGCCGTCGAGGATCGCCTCGGCCCGATCCCTGATCTCGTCGAGCCCGCTCTCCTGGCCGATCGGCCGGGCGCCGGCCCGGCACAGCTTGATGCCGTTGTACTTGGCCGGGTTATGGCTCGCGGTGAACATCGCACCCGGCAGGTCGAGCGAGCCGGACGCGAAGTAGAGCAGGTCGGTCGAGCCCAGGCCGGCGTCGACGACGCCGAGCCCCTCGGCCCGTACGCCGTCGCCGAAGGCCGCCGCCAGCCCGGCCGACGACCCGCGCATGTCGTATGCGATGACCACGGCGTCGGGGGGCCGCCGGTCCTGCTTGAGCGTCTGCGCGAACGCCGCACCGAGCGCTTCCGCGGTCCGCTCGTCCCACTGGTCGGGGACGACGCCGCGCACGTCGTACGCCTTGACGATCTGGGACAGGTCGGACAACGCACCGCTCCTCAGCTGGACGATCTTCTTCCGGTCTGAGCGTATCGGAGCGGGTCCGGCCGCCCGCCCGCTACGGGTCCTCGAAGCGCGGCATGGACACCGTCGGGGGCTCGCTGCCGCCGCTCTGGACCGGTGGCATGAACGCGGTCGGCGCCCCGGACGCGCGGTGGGCGCCCCCGCCGCGGGTCCCCAGGAGGGCGCGATCGCCGCGGGCCCGCAGGAGCAGCAGGACCAGCAGCGCCGCGCCGACGACGACCAGGCCGATGCCGCCCACCATGACCAGGGTGCCGGCGCCGAGGCCACGGTCGCTGGAGGACGCGGCCTGCGCCGGCACGGCAGCGGTGTCGGACGGCAGGGCATCGTCGAACGGGGCGACGGTGGTCTCCGCGCCGGCCGACGGTGTCGGGCTCGCCGTCGGCGTCGGACTCGGCTTGCCGGTCGGCGAGGGCGCCGCCCGTACCCCGTTGACCCTGACGGTGGCCGCATCGCGGCCGATCAGCGCGCCCGTGCCGGTGAACGCCTCGCCGACGAGCGTCGCCTCGCCGCCCGGAGCGCCGGCGGCGAAGGCCACCCGGTAGCGCGCCGTCGTCTCCTGCCGGTCGCACAACCGCGGCCGATCCGGCATGGTGCGGCCCGTGGCGACCCCAGCGCCGGTCTGGGAGACGCCGATGCTCTGCCACTGACCGCCGCGGTAGGCCTGGACCTGCACCTGGTCGGCTCGGAGCCCCGGCAGGACGATGCCGATGCTGGTGCTCACGATGACGCAACCCTTCGTGCGCTTCGCGATGGTCACCGTGACCGAACCCGGGTTGCCGCCCGTATTGAAGGTGCGCGATGCGCGTACGTCGACCCGGTCGGCGGCGGCCTGGGCGGGGCTCGTCGCGGTGACCAGGGCCGTGGCGGCCAGGAAGCCGAGCGCGAACGCGGTCGCCGCACGCCTCACCACCATGATCGACCTCCGTCGGAGCTGTCGGCACCCGGCGGACAGGTTACTCGGTCAGGCCGGAGTCGACCCGGCGCCGCTCCCGCGGTCCGGCTCCGACTGGACCGTGAGGCCGCTCCGCAGGACCCTCGCGTCGACGGCGCCGACCGGGTCGTTGGCCTCGTCGTCGCGCAACGGAGGAGTCGGCGTCCACGTCGGCCGACCACCGCTCCTCGAAGTCGCGGTACAGGGCGAGCTCCATGCTCCGGCGATCGCCCAGACGTCGGTCGGCATGAGCGGGGGCCGCCGTCCCCACGCGCTCCTGCTGGGCCGCGCGCCCGCCCGTCTCCGCGACGACGGCGGCCGGTCGCGTTAGAGGTCGATGCCGGTCAGGACCATCACTCGCGGGTCGGTGTAGTCCTCCATCGCGCTGCGCAGGCCCTCCCGGCCGACGCCCGAGCCCTTCACGCCGCCGTACGGCATCTGGTCGGCGCGGAACGACGGCACGTCGCCGATGATGACGCCGCCTACCCGCAGCGTGCGGTGCGCGGCGAACGCCGTCCGTACGTCGTGGGTGAACACGCCCGCCTGTAGCCCGTACGCCGAGTCGTTGACCGCGACGAACGCGGCCGCGTCGTCGGGGACCGGGGCGACCACCAGGACCGGGCCGAAGGCCTCCTCGCGGACGACCTTCGCGTCGGCCGGCACCCCGGTCAGCACGGTCGGGGCATACGCGCCGCCGTCGCGCTTGCCGCCCACCACCAGCTGGGCGCCGGCGAGCACCGCCTCGTCGACCCAGGCCTCGACCCGTCGCGCGGCGTCCTCGTTGATCATCGGGCCCACGTCGGTGCCCTCGTCGTAAGGGTCGCCGGTGCGCAGCCCCTCGGTCGCCGCCACGAGTCGGGGCAGGAATGCGTCGTAGAGCCACTCGTGCACGTAAACCCGCTGCACGGCGATGCAGCTCTGCCCGGCCTGGTAGTTGGAGAACGTGGCGATGCGGCGCGCCGCGTAGGTCAGGTCCGGGTCGGCCGACCAGTCGGCGCAGATCACGGCCGCCGCGTTGCCGCCCAGCTCGAGCGTCACATGCTTGTCGGGCGCGGCGCGGCGGATGGACGCGCCCACCGGCCCTGAGCCGGTGAACGAGACGACCGGCAGTCGCGGGTCCTCGACCAGCGCGGCCGCGCGCTCGTTCGGCAGCGGCAGCACCGAGAACATGCCGGGCGGAAGATGGGTCTCGGCGACGATGTCCCCGAGCAGCAGCGCACTCAACGGTGTGGCGGGCGCGGGCTTGACCACGATCGGCGCGCCGACGGCGATCGCCGGCGCGACCTTGTGCGCGACCAGGTTGAGCGGGAAGTTGAACGGCGCGATGCCGAGCACCGGTCCGCGTGGGAAGCGGCGGACGACCGCGAGCCGGCCCGTGGCCGAAGGGTCGGTGTCGAGGCGCTGCAGCTCGCCGGTGAACCGGCGGGCCTCCTCGGCGGCCCACCGGAACGTGGACACTGCCCGGGACGCTTCGGCACGCGCCCATTTCAGGGGTTTGCCGTTCTCCGCCGTGATCAACCGGGCCACCTCGTCGGCGCGTTCGGCGAGCCGGCGCGAGACATGGTCCAGCGCGGCGGCGCGGGCCGCGGCGGGCAGGGCGGCGGCCTCGTCGGCGACCGCCGCGGCAGCGGCGACGGCCGTCTCGACCTGGTGGGGCGTGGCATTGCTCGTACGGCCCACCTCGCGCCCGTCGTACGGATGCCGGACGACCACCTCGTCGTCGCCGCAGGCCGGTCGGCCGGCCACGTAGAAGTCCACGTCGGGAAGCGTAACGCTCCGCTAGAGATCGCGGATACGGTGGCCACGGGCCTTGTCAGCAACGAATTCAGTAGCGAAGATGGCACCCAGGTCGCGAATTCAACACCCATCGGGAGCTGCCACGATGTCCGACAAGCAACTGCGCAACTTCGTCGACGGCGAGTACGTCGAGCCGTTGGACGGCGCCCACAGCGACCTCGTCGACCCCTGCACGGGCGAGGTGTTCGGGCAGGCGCCGATCTCCGGTCCCGCCGACGTCGACCGGGCCATGGCCGCCGCGGCGACGGCGTTCGAGAGCTGGCGCGAGGCCACGCCGGCCGAGCGGCAGCGGGCGCTGCTGAAGTTCGCCGACGCGGTGGAGAACCGGGCCGCCGAGCTGGTCGACGCCGAGGTGCGCAACACCGGCAAACCGCGCCAGCTGACCACCGACGAGGAGCTCCCGCCGGCCGTCGACGAACTGCGCTTCTTCGCCGGCGCGGCGCGGATGCTCGAGGGCAAGTCGGCCGGCGAATACATGGCGGGCCACACGTCCTACGTGCGGCGCGAGCCGATCGGGGTCTGCGGCCAGGTGACGCCGTGGAACTACCCGCTGATGATGGCGATCTGGAAGATCGCCCCGGCGCTCGCCGCCGGCAATACGGTCGTGCTCAAGCCCTCCGACACCACGCCGGTCTCCTCGCTGCTGCTCGCCGAGATCGCCGCGGAGTTCCTGCCCAACGGCGTGTTCAACGTCGTCTGCGGTGACCGCGACACCGGTCGCGCCCTGGTCTCGCACCCGACCCCGCGGCTGGTGTCGATCACCGGGTCGACCCGTGCCGGCATGGAGGTCGCGGCGGCGGCCGCGCCCGACCTGAAGCGCACCCACCTCGAGCTCGGCGGCAAGGCGCCGGTGGTCCTCTTCGACGACGCCGACGTCGCGGCCGCCGCGGAGGCGATCGCGGTCGGCGGCTACTTCAACGCCGG
>DATDJX010000434.1:0-3842 GCA_036520275.1 Asanoa sp. | reverse complement strand
ACGGTGATCCAGACCTTGCCGCCGCGCTTGATGTGACGGGTCATCGCGATACGCGCCGACTCGATCTGCCGGTTGGTGACGTACGCCGGCTCGAGCGCCTGGATACCGAACTCGCCGAAGACCACCCGGTTGCCGCCCTTGGACGCGCCGTGGCGGTCCGGGTGGTGCGGCTTGCGGAAGCCCTTCGGGGGCTTACGCGGCATCAGCATGGTGGTCAGCCCTCCTGCTGCTCAGTAGCCGGCGCGGCCGGGGCCGCGGCGCCGTGCTCGTTCGTGGTTGCCTCGGCCGGAGCCGGAGCGGCCGGAGCCGGAGCGGCCGGAGCCGGAGCGGCCGGCGCCGGAGCGGCCGGCGCCGCCGCCGGCCCACCGCCGGCGAGCTCGGCTTGAGCCGCACGGCCGGCCTCGGTGCCGCCGGCGGTCGTGCCGGAGGAACCGGAACGGCCGCGGCGCGGACGCTCGGGACGGTCGGCACGCTCGCGGCGCGGGCGCGCGGCGCCGGCGTCGGCCGGCTGCTCGCGACCGGGCACGGCGTCGCCCTTGTAGATCCACACCTTCACGCCGATGCGGCCGAACGTCGTGCGGGCCTCGAAGAAGCCGTACTCGATGTTGGCGCGCAGCGTGTGCAGCGGGACGCGACCCTCGCGGTAGAACTCCGTACGGCTCATCTCCGCGCCGCCGAGACGGCCGGAGACCTGCACCCGGATGCCCTTGACGATCGGGTTCTTCATCGCGGACTGCATGGCCTTGCGCATCGCCCGGCGGAACGAGACCCGGCTCGACAGCTGCTCGGCGACGCCCTGCGCCACGAGCTGCGCGTCGGACTCGGGGTTCTTCACCTCGAGGATGTTGAGCTGCACCTGCTTGCCGGTGAGCTTCTCGAGCTCGCTGCGGATCCGGTCGGCCTCGGCACCCTTGCGGCCGATGACGATGCCCGGCCGGGCGGTGTGGATGTCGACGCGTACCCGGTCCCGGGTGCGCTCGATGTCGACCTTGGAGATGCCGGCGCGCTCGAGCCCCTTGGACATCATCCGGCGGATCTTGACGTCTTCGCCGATGTAGTCCTTGTAGAGCTTGTCCGCGAACCAGCGGGACTTCCAGTCGGTCGAAATGCCGAGCCGGAACCCCGTCGGGTGAACCTTCTGACCCATTACTCGGTCCCTTCCTCGGCATCGGCGGAGGCTGCGCCGCCGCGCTCCCCCGACGGCTCTGTCTTCGCCTGCGGCTCAGGCCGTCCCTCTTGTGCCGGCGCCTTGGCCGCTGGCTTCTTCGCGGTCTTCTTCGCCGGCGCCGCTTCGACCTCTGCGGCCTCGACGTCGGTGACCTCGGGCTCGGAGGCCGTCTCGGGCGCCGCCTTGGCGGCCTTCGCGGGCGCGGCCTTCTTAGCGGCCTTTGCCGGAGCTGCGGCCTTACCGGGCGCCGCCTTGGCGGGAGCCGCCTTAGCGGTTGCGGCCTTCGCGGGCGCGGTCTTCGTCGCCGGTCGCGCCGGCGCAACGGCCTCGACCGCCATCGTGATGTGGCAGGTGCGCTTGCGGATCCGGTACGCGCGACCCTGCGCGCGCGGCCGGAACCGCTTCATCTGCGGGCCCTCGTCGACGAACGCCTCGCTGACGAGCAGCGCGTCGGGGTCCAGCCGCTCGTTGTTCTCCGCGTTGGCGATCGCGCTTGCGAGCACCTTGTAGACCTGCTCGCTCGCGGCCTGCGGCGCGAACTGGAGCACCGTGAGAGCCTCCTTCGCGGGCAGGCCGCGGACGAGGTTGACCACACGGCGTGCCTTGTTCGGCGAGATGCGCACGTAGCGCGCGCTCGCCCGCGCGCCCGGGAGCGCCGGAGCGTCGCCCTTGACTGGCATCGCTGAAACCCCTTGATCCTGAAATCCGTAGCCCGCCTTAGCGGCGGCGGCTCTTCCGGTCGTCCTTCTCGTGACCCTTGAACGTGCGGGTCAGCGCGAACTCGCCGAGCTTGTGCCCGACCATCGCCTCGGTGACGAACACCGGGACGTGCTTGCGCCCGTCGTGCACGGCGATCGTGTGACCGAGCATGTCGGGGGTGATCGTCGAGCGGCGCGACCACGTCTTGATGACGTTCTTCGAACCCTTGTCGTTCTGCGCCTCCACCTTCTTGAGCAGGTGGTCGTCGACGAACGGACCCTTCTTCAGGCTGCGTGGCATTTCGGGTTTAACCCCGCTTCCGGTTGGCGTAACGACGGCGGACGATCAGCCGGTCGCTCGGCTGGCCCTTGCGGCGGGTGCG
Source organism: Asanoa sp. (assembly GCA_036520275.1). Taxonomy (GTDB): domain Bacteria; phylum Actinomycetota; class Actinomycetes; order Mycobacteriales; family Micromonosporaceae; genus Asanoa. The sequence goes on along the minus strand of DATDJX010000434.1, from coordinate 1,593 downwards.
GCCCTCGGGCTTACCCCACGGGTTGACCGGGTGGCGGCCACCGGACGTCTTGCCCTCACCGCCACCGTGCGGGTGGTCGACCGGGTTCATCGCGACGCCGCGGACGGTCGGGCGCTTGCCCTTCCACCGCATCCGGCCGGCCTTGCCCCAGTTGATGTTGCTCTGGTCGGCGTTGCCGATCTCGCCGACGGTCGCGCGGCAGCGCACGTCCACGCGGCGGATCTCACCCGACGGCATGCGCAGGGTCGCGTACTGACCCTCGCGGCCGAGGAGCTGGATCCCGACGCCGGCGGAGCGCGCGAGCTTGGCGCCGCCGCCCGGCCGCAGCTCCACGCCGTGGATCTGGGTACCCACCGGGATGTTGCGCAGCGGCAGGTTGTTGCCGGGTTTGATGTCGGCGGTCGGGCCCGACTCCACGGTGTCGCCCTGCTTCAGGTCCTTCGGCGCGATGATGTACCGCTTCTCGCCGTCGGCGTAGTGCAACAGCGCGATCCGCGCGGTGCGGTTGGGGTCGTACTCGATGTGCGCGACCTTCGCCGGCACGCCGTCCTTGTCGATCCGCTTGAAGTCGATCAGCCGGTACTGCCGCTTGTGACCGCCACCCTGGTGGCGAGCGGTGGTCCTGCCCTGCGCGTTGCGCCCGCCCTTCTTCGGCAGCGGGGCCAGCAGCGACTTCTCCGGCTCCGACCGGGTGATCTCGGCGAAGTCGGCGACGCTGGCGCCACGCCGGCCGGGCGTCGTCGGCTTGTACTTACGGATAGCCATTGTCTATACCCCTCAGCTGACCGGGCCGCCGAAGGCCTCGATGCGGTCACCGTCGGCCAGCTTCACCATCGCCCGCTTGGTGTCCTTGCGCTTGCCGTACCCGGTGCGGGTGCGCTTACGCTTGCCCTCACGGTTGAGCGTGTTGACCGTCAGGACGCGGACATTGAAGATCTGCTGGATCGCGATCTTGATCTCGGTCTTGTTGGCGTCCGGCCGCACCAGGAACGTGTACCAGTTGCGGTTGAGCTCGCTGTAGCTCTTCTCGGAGACGACCGGCGCGACGATGATGTCGCGCGGATCCGGGATGGTCGCCATTACTCGTCCTCCTGGGTGGACTCGACCGAGTCGTCGCTGTCGCCGGGCTCGGTGGCCTCCGCCGCGACGCCCAGGCTCTGCCTGCCGGTTCCACTCCCAAGGTCGAGGAACTCGTCCAGCGCGTCCTTGGTGAAGACCACGTCGTCGGCGACCAGCACGTCGTACGTGTTGAGCTGGCTGGCCTCGATCAGGTGCACCAGACTGCCGCTGGCGGCGTTGCGCAGGTTGCGCAGCGAGAGCCAGTTGAGCTCGTCGTCGCCGGTGAGCACGACGAGCACGCGCTTGGCCTCGGTGATCCGGCCCAGCGTGGCGATCGCCGCCTTGGTCGACGGCGCGTCCCCGCCGACGAAGCTCTCGACCACGTGCACGCGACCGTCGCGCGCCCGGTCGGAGAGCGCGCCGCGCAGGGCGGCCGCCTTCATCTTCTTCGGGGTCCGCTGGCTGTAGTCGCGCGGCACCGGCCCGTGGACGACGCCACCGCCGGTGAACTGCGGCGCGCGGATCGAGCCCTGG
>DATDJX010000433.1:0-6575 GCA_036520275.1 Asanoa sp. | reverse complement strand
GTGATCAGGGCGACCTTGTTGGTCAGGACCGCGCCGAAGTCGGTGAGCTCCGCGCGGCCGCGCGCCGGGTCGAGTTTGAAGCCGACCGGGTGCTGCATGAACGAGTTGGCGGCGAGGATGAAGTACGCCGACACGAGCGTGCCGAACGCGGCGATCCAGATCGTGGCGAGGTGGACGCCCCTCGGCAGCCGGTCCCAGCCGAAGATCCACAGGCCGAGGAACGTCGACTCGAGGAAGAACGCGAGCAGCGCCTCCAACGCCAGCGGCGCGCCGAAGATGTCGCCGACGAACCGCGAGTAGTCGCTCCAGTTCATGCCGAACTGGAACTCCTGCACGATGCCGGTGACCACGCCCATCGCGAAGTTGATCAGGAACATCGTGCCGAAGAAGCGGGTCAGCCGGCGCCACCTGTCGTCGCCGGTGCGCCACCACGCGGTCTGCAGGCCGGCGACGAGGAAGGACAGGCCGATCGACAGCGGCACGAACAGGAAGTGGTAGACCGTCGTCACGCCGAACTGCCAGCGCGCGATGTCCAGCGCGTCCATCCGCTCCCCCTCGTGCCGCCGTCACCTCGCCACGGGCCACCGGCGCGGGGGAAGCGCCCACCAAGTCACGATCCCACGGGTACGGGCGCTGCGCCGCCGCTTCCGGTGCGCGCCGACCTCCGCGGTTTCCCCGCAAGCCGCGGCCACCGGCCCGAATTCACGTACGGCTCCACTGACGTGGTCGACGAACCGATCACACGTACAGCCGGCTGACCGTATCGGCCACGCAGGCCGGCTTGCCGCCCCCGTCGGTCTGCACCGTGACCCGGGTGACGACCTGCACGCCGCCGTCGACGGGCTCAACCGAGACCAGCTCGGCGGTGGCCCGGATCTTCGCGCCGACCCGCACCGGAGCCGGGAAGCGCACCCTGTTCGAGCCGTAGTTGACGCCCATCCGCACGCCCGACACGTGGTAGAGCTCGCCGACCAAGGACGGCAGGAGGGAGAGCGTCAGGTACCCGTGCGCGATCGTGCCGCCGAACGGGCCGGCGGCCGCCCGCCGCGGGTCGACGTGAATCCACTGGTGGTCGTCGGTGGCGTCGGCGAACGTGTCGACCCGCCGCTGGTCGATGGTGCGCCACTCGCCGGGACCGATCGTCGTGCCGACCGCCGCGGCCAGGTCCTCGACCGACGCGAACGTCTTCATCGCAGAAGTCCTCCGATCCGGGTGTGCCCGAACAGCAGGTCGCGCGGGACGTCGATGGTCACCGCGCGCCCCCGTTGACGTACAGGGTCTGGCCGCTCACGTACGAGGCGTCGTCGCTGGCGAGGAACGCGATCACCGACGCCACCTCCGCCGGCTGCCCGACCCGGCGCAGCGGCGTGACGTCGGCGACCGCCTGCTGGTGCTGCGCCGGCTCCCGGCCCAGCCGCGCCGCCGTCGCGTCGGTCATCGGCGTCGCGATGAACCCCGGCGCGACTGCGTTGACCGTGACGTTGAACGGCCCCAGCTCGATCGCCAACGTCGCCGTCAGCCCCTGCACGCCCGCCTTGGCCGCGGCGTAGTTCGCCTGACCGCGGTTGCCCAGCGCCGACCGGCTGCTCAGGTTGACGATCCGGCCGTACCGCGCCGCGACCATGTGCTTCTGCACGGCCTGGCAGCAGTGGAACATGCTGGTCAGGTTCGTGGTCAGCACGGCGTCCCAGTCCGCGGCCGGCATCTTGAACAGCAGGTTGTCGCGGGTTATCCCGGCGTTGTTGACCAGCACGTCGATCCGGCCGTGATCGCGGATCACCTGGTCGACCAACGCCGCGACCGCCGGCGCGGAGGTCACGTCGCAGCCGTACCCGCTGGCGCCGCCGCCCAGCGACGCCACCACGTCCGCGGTGCGTGCCGCGTCGAGGTCGACCGCGGCGACGGTGGCACCCTCGGATGCGAGCCGGCGCGCGGTCGCGGCGCCGATGCCCTGCGCGGCGCCGGTGACCACGGCGACCCGGTCGGCGAAGCGTCCAGCCATCGAGGTGTCCCTTCACGTGTTCGAGACGAGGACGGCGGTGCCCTGCCCCACGCCGACGCACATGGTGGCGAGGCCGCGGGCCGCGCCGGTGCGCCGCATGCGGTGCAGCAGGGTGGTCAGGATCCGGGCCCCCGAGCAGCCCAGCGGGTGGCCGATGGCGATCGCCCCGCCGTCGGGGTTGACCACCGACGGGTCGAGGCCCAGGCCGTCGATCACCGCCAGCGCTTGCGCCGCGAACGCCTCATTGAGCTCGGCGGTGTCGATCTCGTCGACCTTCCAGCCCGTCCGGTCGAGCACCCGGCGGGTCGCCGGCACCGGCCCGATACCCATGACGTCGGGATGCACGCCGGCGCTCGCCCCGGCGACGTACCGGCCCAGCGGCTCCACCCCGATCGAGGCCAGCGCGGACTCGCTGACCAGCACCAGCGCCGCCGCCCCGTCGTTCAACGGCGACGAGTTGCCGGCGGTGACCGTGCCGCCGGACCGGAACACCGGCTTCAGCGCCGAGAGCCTCTCCAGCGACGCGTCGGCGCGGATCCCCTCGTCGACCGATACGACCGATCCCGACGGCGTCGGGACCGGCAGCAGCTCGGCCGCGAAGTCCCCGCGGCCCGTGGCGGCCGCCGCCCGCTGATGGCTGCGCAGCGCGAACGCGTCCTGCCGCTCGCGCGGCACGCCGTAGCGCGCCGCCACCTCCTCCGCCGTCTCCCCCATGCTCAGCAGGCCGTGCAGGTCGCGCATCCGCGGGTTGACCAGCCGCCAGCCCAGCCGGGTGTCGAACACCTCCATCGACCGCGGCAGTCCCTCCTCCGGCCGGGGCAGCACGAACGGAGCCCGGCTCATCGCCTCCGACCCGCCGGCCACCACGACGTCGGCCTCGCCGCAGCCGATCGCCCGCGCGGCCGTCGTGACCGCCTCCAGGCCGGACGCGCACAGCCGGTTGAGCGTCGCGCCGGGCACCGAGTCGGGCAGGCCGGCCAGCAGGACGGCCATTCTCGCCACGTTGCGGTTGTCCTCGCCGGCCTGGTTGGCCGCGCCCCAGTACACGTCGTCGATCCGCGCCGGGTCCAGGCCCGGCAGGTCGCCGAGCACCCCGGACAGGGCGTGGGCGGCGAGGTCGTCGGCCCGCACGCCGGACAGCGCGCCCCGCAGCCGGCCGACGGGCGTACGGCGGGCCGCCGCGAAGTACACCGGACGCACAGATGCCTCCCGAACTAGAACGCCGAAACGCCGGTCAGCGCCCGGCCGATGAGCAGCTGCTGGATCTGGCTGGTGCCCTCGTACAGTGTCGCCACCCGGATGCGCACAGCCGCGGCAGCCACTCGGCCTTCTGGGCGGACCGCCTCGTGCTCGGGCGACAGCGCGAGGTCCATGCGAATAAACTAGCGATGGAAGTTTTACCCCGTCCACCGTCGGAGAGGATGGGCATGCCGCGACCCCGCCAGGCGCTGCTGACCCGGCAGCGCATCGTGGACGCCGCCGCGGCGCTCGTCGACGCCGACGGCCTCGACGCCGTCTCCACCCGGCGGCTCGCCGCCGAGCTGGGCGTGCGCGGCCCGTCGCTGTACAACCACTTCGCCACCAAGGACGACATCCTCGACGCGGTCGCCGAGGCGGTCCTGGGGCCCGTCGACACGTCGTTCTTCGCCACCCACGACTGGGCCGACGCGCTGCGGATGTGGGCCCGCTCCTACCGGGCCGCGCTGACCGCCCACCCGCACGTCGTGCCCTACCTCGCCCAGGGCCCCGGCCGGCGGCCGGTCCAGCTCGCCATGGCCGACGCGGTGTACGGCGGGCTGGTAGACGCCGGCTGGCCGCCCGCCCGGGCGACCCACATCGGCGCGCTCATGCGCTACCTCGTGCTCGGCTCGGCGCTCGGCTCGTTCGCCCGCGGCTTCGCCCCGGACCCAGGGCTGTACGCCGCCGGCTACCCCCGCCTCGGCCAGGCGCGCCGCCTCGCCGACCACCAGGCGTGCGTCGACGAAGGTGCCTTCGCCCTCGGCCTCGATGCACTCGTCGCCGGCCTGGAAGGCATCTACTCTTCGGCCGGCTACGGTGCACGGGTCTGAACGGAGGAGGCAGTCGATGGACCGCGACCGGTTGTACGCGGACGGGCAGTGGGTGGCGCCGCTCGGCGGCGGCACGATCCCGGTCGAGAACCCCGCGACCGAGACCGTCTTCGCGCGCGTCCCGGCGGGCACGGCGGCCGACGTCGACCGGGCCGTCACCGCCGCCCGGCGCGCCTTCCCCGGCTGGGCCGCCACGCCACCCGGCGACCGGGCCGCCCACCTCGAGCGCCTGCACGGCGCACTGGCCGCCCGGGCGGACACCATCGCCTCGACCGTCGCTCAGGAGGTCGGCACGCCGATCGGGGTCGCCCGGCGGATCCAGGCCGGCCTCCCGCTCACCGTCCTGCGATCGTACGTCGAGCTGGCCACCCTCCCGTCGGCCGTCGAGGAGATCGGCAACTCTCTCGTCGTCCGCGAACCCGCCGGCGTCGTCGGCGCGATCACGCCGTGGAACTACCCGCTGCATCAGGTCGTCGCCAAGGTCGGCGCGGCACTCGCGGCCGGCTGCACTGTCGTCCTCAAGCCCGCCGAGCTCACGCCGCTCGCGGCGTACCTGCTCTTCGACGCCGCCGACGAGGCCGGCCTGCCGCCCGGTGTGCTCAACCTGGTCAGCGGCGACGGCCCGCAGGCGGGCGCGGCCCTCGCCGCCCACCCGGACGTCGACGTCGTCTCGTTCACCGGATCGACCGCGACCGGCGCCGCGATCGCCAAACTCGCCGTCGACCGGATCGCCAGGGTCACGCTCGAACTCGGCGGCAAATCGGCCAACGTCATCCTCGACGACGCCGACCTCGGCACGGCCGTCAAGGTCGGCGTCGGCAACGCGTTCCTCAATGCCGGCCAGACCTGCACCGCGTGGACCCGGATGCTGGTGCACCGGTCCGCCTACGACGAGGCGGTGGCGCTCGCCGGCAAGGCGGCGCAGCGCTACGCCATGGGCGACCCGTTCGACGACGCGACCCGGCTTGGCCCGCTCGTCTCCGCGCGGCAGCGCGAACGGGTGCGCGGGTACATCGCGACCGGGCTCGACGAGGGTGCCCGGCTCGTCGCGGGCGGCCTCCACGCCCCGGTGCCGGAGCGCGGCTACTTCGTCCCGGCGACCGTGCTCGCCGACGTCGCGCCGGAGGCGACCGTCGCCCAGGACGAGATCTTCGGACCCGTCCTGTCGATCATCCCGGTCGCCGACGACGACGATGCGGTCGAGGTCGCGAACGACTCGAGGTACGGGCTCGCCGGCGCTGTCTGGTCGGGCGACCCGGCACGGGCGCTCGCCGTGGCCCGGCGGATGCGCACCGGCGCCGTCGACATCAACGGCGCCGCGTTCAACCCGCTCGCCCCGTTCGGCGGGTACAAGCGCTCCGGGGTCGGTCGGGAACTCGGCGTACACGGCATGGCCGAGTTCCAGGAGATCAAGGCGATCCAGCGATGACCCGGGCGTTGGTCGCGCGCGGCGTCGACGCCCCGCTGGCGGTGGAAGAGATCGTGCTGCCGGTGGTCGAACCGACCGACGTACGGGTCCGCATCCGCGCCGCCGGCATCTGCCACTCCGACCTGTCCATGGTCAACGGAACGCTGGCCCCGTCCTACCCGCTGGTGCTCGGCCACGAGGCCGCCGGTGTCGTCGTCGAGGCCGGCGTGGGCACATCCCTCGCGGCGGGCGACCACGTCGTGCTCGACTGGGCGCCGCCGTGCCGCGAGTGCTGGTTCTGCGCCCACGGGCAGCCGTGGCTGTGCGCCGCGTCGGGGCGCCCCTCGGCACCCGGCGGATCCACGGTGGACGGCGAGCGGGTGCACGTCACGCTCGGCCTGGGCGCCCTCGCCGACGAGGTCGTGGTGCCGGCCGCCGCGGTCGTCCCGGTGCCGCCGGCGTTGCCGTTCGACGCGGCGGCGCTGCTCGGCTGCGCGGTGCTCACCGGCGTCGGCGCCGTCCGGCGTACGGCCGCGGTGGCCACCGGCGAGTCGGTGCTCGTCCTCGGCCTGGGCGGCGTCGGCCTCGCCGCGGTGACCGCCGCGCGCGCCGCCGGTGCCGCACCCGTGGTCGCCGCGGACAAGTCGCCCGCCAAGGAGGCGCTCGCCGTCGCGGCCGGGGCGAGCGACTTCCTCGTCTCCGACGACGCGCTGCCCAAGGTGGTCCGCGCGCTTACCGGTGGTCGCGGCGTCGACCACGCCTTCGAATGCGTCGGCCGCTCGGCCACGATCCACGCGGCCTGGCGCGCCACCCGCCGCGGCGGGCAGCTGACCGTCGTCGGCATGGGCGGCAAGGCGGACATCTTCTCCTCGGCGCGCACGCTGCGCTCGTCGGTGTACGGCTCCTCCGACCCGGACCGCGACGTGCCGGAGCTGGCCGCGTCCGTGCTCGACGGGTCGCTGAACCTCGCTCCGCTCATCACCGACCGGATCGGCCTCGACGAGGCTCCCGCCGCGTTCGCGCGGCTGGCCCGCGGCGAGGGCGCCCGGTCGGTGGTTGTTTTTCCGGGTTGAGTTGGTGGTCGGGTCTGCGCCGA
>DATDJX010000432.1:0-3399 GCA_036520275.1 Asanoa sp. | reverse complement strand
GACCCTGCGCTACCGCATGGCGCTGAACCGGAGCCCGTCGCTGATCCAGGCGCCTGCCTTCCGCGCGGCGACCGCCACCGACGGAACGGGGGTCAAGATCGGCGTCGTCGACGACGGCGTCGACCAGCGCAACGCGTTCTTCAACCCGGCGGGGTACGCGTATCCGCCCGGGTTTCCGAAGGGCCAGCGCGCCTACACGTCGGCAAAGGTGATCGCGGCGCGCAGCTTCCCCGGCCCGGGCTCCGGGAGGCGCGGCCGGCTTCCGCTCGACCGGCTCTCCTCGTTCCACGGCACACACGTCGCCGGGATCGCAGCAGGCAACGCCGGCACGAGCTCCCCCGGCGGGCGGGACCATCCCCCGACTGCAGGATTGTCGGGCGTGGCGCCCCGCGCGTGGATCGGCAACTACCGCGTGTTCAACATCCCGACCGGCGTGGGCAACCTCGCCGACACGCCGGAAATCGTCGCCGCGTTCGAGCAGGCGGTCCGCGACGGCATGGACGTGATCAACTTCTCGGGCGGCGGCCCCGCGACTGACCCGCGGACGGACGCGCTGATCCGGACGGTCGCGAACGTCGTCAAAGCCGGAGTCGTGCCGGTGATCTCCGCGGGAAACGACCGCGACGACTTCGGCCTCGGGACGGCCGGGTCACCGGGCACTGCCCCGGAGGCGATCACCGTTGCAGCGACCTCCAACAACCACGTCTTCGCGCCGGCGCTCCGCGTCCAGGAGGTGGGAGCCCCGGCCACGCTGCAGCAGATCCCGTTCAAGCCGACCGGCTCCGTCCCGTCGTCCTGGGGGACCTCGAACCGGTCGCTCGTAGACGTGACGTCGATGACCGGGCGCAACGGCCGGCCCGTCGACACCTACCTCTGTGGGCTCGGCCGTGACCCGAACCTCGGGCGAAACCCGCTCACACGCGGGGCTCTCGCCGGCCAGGTCGCGCTGATCACCCGCGGACACTGCACGTTCTCGACCAAGGGCCTGAACGCGCTCGAGGCGGGGGCCGCCGGCCTCGTGATCGTCGACAACCGCCAAGGCGAGGCCAACCCGGTGCCGCTGCTCCTCCCGGTCCCGAGCGGGATGATCTCCAACCTCGACGGCTCGAACCTGCACGCGTACCTTGCTGCGCGGAACGGCCACGCGGCGGTCCGCATCGGCCCGGGCGTGACCGAGGTCTCGACCGAGCGCGGCAGCATCGTGACGAGCTTCTCGTCGGCCGGCCCGACCGCCTTCGGCCACCTGCTGAAGCCGGACCTCGTGGCGCCAGGCGGCGAAATCCTCTCCTCCACGCTGGCGAACTTCACCGGCGGCTCGCCGTTCGCGGCCATCGACGGGACGAGCATGTCCTCGCCGCACATCGCCGGCGCCGCGGCGCTCCTGCGCGCCCGCCATCGCGACTGGACGGTGCACCAGCTGAAGTCGGCGCTGATGTCGACGGTCGGGTTGGCCTGGGGCGACACCTCGCGAACCCAGGAGGCGTCGGTCCTGCTCGAGGGCGCCGGAATGGCGAACGTGCTCGCCGCCGACGACCCGAAGATCTTCACCGAGCCCCAATCGCTCTCGTTCGGCGATCTGCGCCTCGGCGGCACTGAGGTCTCGAAGCAGGTGCTCCTCAGCCTTCGCGATGCCGGCGGCGGCGCCGGTGTCTGGACGGTCGAGCTCCGGCCGCAGTCGGCGACGACAGGCGTGACGATCGAGGTTCCGTCGCTCGTCGCGCTCGGGCCGGGCGGCACGGCCGACCTGCCGGTGACGGTGCGCGGCGCCGCCAACGCGGTCGCGGGCGACAACGTCGGCTTCCTCGTGCTGCGCAACGGGGCAGTGACACGGCGCGTTCCGTACGCCGTCTTCGCGATCCGGCCGGGGCTGTCGTCCGCGCGGGCGCGCACGCTGCGGCGGATCCAGCAGGGCTCCACGCGGCGCGGCGCCTCGCTGACGCAGACCTATCGCTTCCCGACGGCACCGTTCGGGCAATCGCCGGACTACGGCGTCGGCGCGCCGATGCTAGAGGACGGCGCCGAGCGCGTCTTCCAGCTCCGGTTGAAGAAGCGGGCGCTCAACTTCGGCGTCTCCGTCATGGGCGCATCGGTCGGCGCGCAGATCAACCCCTACGTCCTCGGTGCGAAGGACGAGAACTCGGTACAGGGCTACGTCGGGACGCCGGTCAACATCAACGGCCTGATGCTCGACTACCGCCTACCGATCGGGGCCGCCGGCGCGCAGTTCGCCGTGCCCGGCATCTACTACGTCGCGGTGGATTCGGGCCGTGACGAGTTCACCGGACGCCGCCTCGCAGGCACGTGGCGGCTGCGCTTCTGGCTCAACGATCTCAAGCGACCGACGATCCGTGTCCTGACGCGTCGCGTCGCCGCCGGACGGCCCACCATTGCGACTCAGGTGCTCGACCGCGGCTCGGGCGTGGATCCGTACTCGCTCGTCCTGTCCTACAACCAGGCACTCATCGGCGCCGTCGCCTTCGACCGCGCCACGGGCGTCGCCATCTACCCCCTGCCGGCCGCAGCGCCGAGAGTGGGCGCCGGCCGCGTGCGCTTCGACTTCCTCGCCTCCGACTACCAGGAGACGAAGAACGCGAACAGCTACGGGGGAGACGTGATGCCGAATACACGGGTGACCGCGCTGCGGCTGCGCGTGACGCGCCGGCCCGAGATCACCTGGTTGACGCCGCTGGCGAGGCGATGCACCGCCAAGCGCACGCCGCTGCTCGTGCTCGCGAGCGCGACGACGGGCATCCGCAACGTCAGGTTCTTCGACGGCAACCGGCGTCTGCGGGTCGTGCGCAGCGGGGTCGCCGGTCTCTACACCATGACCTGGCGCACGCGGTCGGCGAAGCGCGGGCTCCACCGGCTGCGCGCCGTCGTCAGCGCCGGGAAGCGTACGTCCGAGGCGGCGCGGGTCGTTCGCGTGTGCCGGTAGCCGGCCCGGTCGGCGTCATCACGGGCGGCAGCTCGGGAATCGGCGCCGCGCTCGCGAGGGAGCTGGCCCGGAAGGGTTGGCACTGCGTCCTGATCGCCAGGAACGAGGAGCGCCTCAGGCAGGTGGCCGAGGAGGTCGGCGGGGAGTACGAGGTCTGCGACGTCGGCGACCGCGAGGCGGTCGAGCGGGTCGCGGCGCTGATCACGAAACGACACCCGGCGGTCAAGCTGCTCGTCAACAACGCGGGCTTCGCCGGCCGAAGGCTTGGCGAGCAGCGCGGGCGCCGCGGGTTCCTCGAGGCGAACCCCGATCGGCTGGAGGAGCTCGTCCGCACCAACTTCCTCGGCGCAGTCTGGTGTCTGAGGGCGTTCATGCCGGCGCTCGAGGCCGCGCGGCCGTCGCACGTCGTCAACATGGCGTCGGTGGCCGGCACCGTGGCAGTGCCGCCGGGCCCGTATGCGGCG
>DATDJX010000431.1:0-3966 GCA_036520275.1 Asanoa sp. | reverse complement strand
CGGGATGAACTGGACGACGATCAGGTCGATGAGCTTGATGCCGATGAACGGCGCGATGATCCCGCCGACGCCGTAGACCAGCAGGTTGCGGCCGAGCAGCGTCGAGGCGCTGCTGGGCCGGTAGCGCACGCCGCGCAGGGCCAGCGGGATCAGCGCGACGATGATCAACGCGTTGAAGATGATCGCCGACGTGATGGCCGAGCCCGGCGAGTGCAGGCGCATGATGTTCATCGAGTCGAGCGACGGGTAGACCGCCGCGAACATCGCCGGGATGATCGCGAAGTACTTCGCGATGTCGTTGGCGATCGAGAACGTGGTCAGCGCGCCGCGCGTGATGAGCAGCTGCTTGCCGATCTCCACGATCTCGATGAGCTTGGTCGGGTCCGAGTCGAGGTCGACCATGTTGCCGGCCTCCTTCGCGGCCGACGTGCCCGTGTTCATCGATACCCCAACGTCCGCCTGGGCCAGCGCGGGCGCGTCGTTCGTGCCGTCCCCGGTCATGGCGACCAGCCGGCCGCCCGCCTGCTCCGTGCGGATCAGGGCCAGCTTGTCCTCCGGCCGAGCCTCCGCGAGGAAGTCGTCGACGCCGGCCTCCCCGGCGATGGCGGCCGCCGTCCGCGGGTTGTCCCCGGTGATCATCACCGTGCGGATGCCCATCCGGCGCATCTCGTCGAACCGCTCGCGCATGCCCGACTTGACCACGTCCTTGAGGTGCACGACACCCAGGGCCCGGGCCGGCCGGCCGCCGACGCGCTCGGCGACGACGAGCGGGGTGCCGCCGGTCGACGAGATGGCGTCCACCGTGGACCCGACGTCGGAGGTGGGATGGCCGCCGTTGTCCCGCACCCACGTCATCACCGCGGACGCGGCGCCCTTGCGCACCGCGCGACCGTCGATGTCGATCCCGGACATCCGGGTCTCGGCGCTGAACGCGACGAAGTGGGCGTGCGGCATGACGCCCTCGTCGCGGGCCCGCAGCGCGTAGCGGTTCTTGGCCAGCACCACGATCGACCGGCCCTCCGGCGTCCCGTCGGCGAGGCTGGACAGCTGCGCGGCGTCGGCGAGCTCGCCCGCCTCGACCCCCTCGACGGGCAGGAACTCGGTCGCCTGCCGGTTGCCGAGGGTGATCGTGCCGGTCTTGTCGAGCAGCAACGTGTTGACGTCGCCGGCCGCCTCCACGGCGCGGCCGCTCATCGCGAGCACGTTGCGCTGCACCAGCCGGTCCATCCCGGCGATGCCGATCGCCGAGAGCAGCGCGCCGATCGTGGTCGGGATCAGCGCGACGAGCAGCGAGACCAGCACGATGCCGGTCACGCCGTCGTTGGTGATGGTCAGCGTGTCCGGCGCGGCGGCCTGCCACTGCTTGGCGAAGATCGCCATCGGCTGCAGGGTCGCCACCGCCAGCACGAAGATCACGGTCAGCGCGGCGAGCAGGATGTTCAGCGCGATCTCGTTCGGCGTCTTCTGCCGGTTGGCGCCCTCGACCAGGGCGATCATCCGGTCGATGAAGCTCTCCCCCGGCCTCTGCGTGATCTCCACGACGATCCGGTCGGACAGCACCCGGGTGCCGCCGGTGACCGCGCTGCGGTCGCCGCCCGACTCCCGGATGACCGGCGCCGACTCGCCGGTGATGGCCGACTCGTCGACGCTCGCGATGCCCTCGACCACGTCGCCGTCGCCGGGGATGACCTGGCCGGCCTCGACCACCACGATGTCGCCCTGACGGAGCGAGACGGCGTCGACCGGCTCCTCCGTCCACGACGCCGGGTCCGCGCCGGCGGTCCACCCGACCAGGCGGCGGGCGACGGTCTCCTGCTTGGCCCGGCGCAGCGCGGCTGCCTGGGCCTTGCCGCGGCCCTCCGCGACGGCCTCGGCCAGGTTGGCGAACAAGACGGTCAACCAGAGCCAGGCGGTGATGATCCAGGCGAACGCGGACGGGTCGGCGATCGACAGCACGGTCGTGAACGCGGCGCCGATCTCCACGATGAACATGACCGGGTTGCGCCACAGCGTGGCCGGGTTGAGCTTGCGCAGCGCGTCCGGCAGTGACCGCCAGAGCTGCCGGGGGTCGAGCAGCCCACCGCCGATGCGGCGGGGCTGCGCCGGCGCCTCCGCTTCGGCCGTCACGACACTCATGTCTGTCGTTTCCTCGGGTTTCACAGGCCCTCGGCCAGCGGGCCCAGGGCGAGAGCGGGCAGGAAGGTCAGGGCGATCAGGATCACCACGACGCCGACCACCATGCCGATGAACAGCGGCTTGTGGGTGGGCAGCGTCCCGGCGCTGACCGGTACCGGTTTCTGGCTCGCGAGCGACCCGGCGAGGCCGAGCACGAGGACCAGCGGCAGGAACCGGCCGAGCAGCATGGCGAGGCCGAGCGCGGTGTCCCACCACAACGTGTTCACGGTGATGCCGGCGAACGCGGAGCCGTTGTTGTTCGCGGCCGACGTGAACGCGTACAGCACCTCGGAGAAGCCGTGCGGCCCGACGTTGAGCGCGGTCTCGTGGTTGGACGTCGCCATCGCGGCGGCCGTGCCGATCAGCACGATGGCCGGTGTGGCCAGGAAGTAGAGCGAGGCGAACTTGATCTCCCGGGCGCCGATCTTCTTGCCCAGGTACTCGGGCGTTCGGCCGACCATCAGTCCGGCCACGAACACCGTGATCACGGCGAGGATCAGCATGCCGTAGAGGCCGGATCCGGTGCCGCCCGGCGCGACCTCGCCGAGCATCATGTTGGCGATCGGCATCATGCCGCCGAGCGCCGTGTACGAGTCGTGGAAGGAGTCGACCGCGCCGGTGGACGTCAGCGTGGTGGACGCGGCGAAGGTCGCCGAGTTCGGCACGCCGAACCGGACGTCCTTGCCCTCCATCGCCGCGCCGACGGCCTGCGGCACCGTCCCGTTGTGTGCGATCTCGAACGTGTTCGTCAGGGCGACGCTCGCGATCGCGAGGATGCCCATGATCGCGAGGATCGCGTACCCCTGGCGGTTGTCCTTGACCATCCGCCCGAACACCCGCGGCAGCGCGAACGAGATGCACAGCAGCAGGAAGATCTCCAGCCAGTTGGTCCAGGTCGTCGGGTTCTCGAACGGGTGGGCGCTGTTGACGTTGAAGAAGCCGCCGCCGTTGGTGCCCAGCTCCTTGATGGCCTCCTGGCTCGCCACCGGCCCGCCGGTGATGTGCTGGGTGGCCCCGGTGAGGGTGGCCACGTCGGTGCCGGCGGACAGGTTCTGCACCGCGCCGCCGATGATCAGCACGATCGCGCCGAGCACGGAGATCGGCAACAGGACCCGGTAGATGATCCGGACCAGGTCGACCCAGAAGTTGCCCACCTGGTTGGTCCGGCTGCGGGCGAAGCCGCGCACCAGCGCGATCGCCACCGCGATGCCGACCGCCGCGGAGGCGAAGTTCTGCACGGCGAGGCCGGCCATCTGCACCAGGTGGCCCATCGTCGACTCGCCGGAGTACGCCTGCCAGTCGGTGTTGGTCGTGAAGCTGACCGCGGTGTTCCAGGCGACATGCGTGGTCACCGGGTCGAAGCCGAGCGAGAGCCACAGCTTGTCCTGGAACCGCTGGAACGCGTAGAGGAACAGGACCGAGATGAGGGAGAAGGCGAGCACGCTGCGCGCGTAGACGCCCCAGGTCTGCTCGCCGTCGGGGTTGACGCCGACCGCGCGGTAGACGACACGCTCCACGAACGCGTGCCGGGTGCCGCTCACCACCCGGTAGATGTAGTCGCCGAGGAACCGGTACGCGAGCCCGAGCGCCGCGACGAGCGAGAGGACGAACAGGACGCCGGCGGCGGTCGCGCTCATCAGAAGCGTTCCGGGAACAGCAGGGCGACCACCAGGTAGACCGTGACGCCGGCGGCCAGGATCAGGCCGACGAGATTGGTCGCATTCACAGCCGTTCCACCGCCCGCACGACGAGCGCCAGGAGCGCGAACAGCGCCACGGTCAACAGCACGAA
>DATDJX010000430.1:0-2058 GCA_036520275.1 Asanoa sp. | reverse complement strand
GGCGGCGGGGTCGGCCGTCCTTGACGTCGTGGAGCAGGAGGGCCTGACCGACCGGGCGCGGGACCTGGGCGCGCGCGCCACCAGTAGGTTCCGCGAGTTGGCCGGGCGGTTCGACGCGATCGGCGACGTCCGCGGGCCCGGCCTGTTCGTCGGCGTCGACTTCGTCCTGGGTCGGGCGACCAAGGAGCCGGCCACGACGGTCTGCGCCGAGGCGTGGCGCTTCGCCGTCGACCACGGCCTGCTCTGCCAGTTTGGCGGGATCGGTGGCAACGTCCTCAAGTTCAAGCCGCCCCTCACGACGCCGGACGAGGACTTCCAACGGATGCTCGACCTGGTGGAGGACGTCGCCAGGTTCATCGAGGAACGGGTCAAGGGGCGTGTCGCCGCCCACACGTGACGAGCGGAGAGGGAACTCATGGCCAAACGCGTGATCAAGGCAGCAGATGGCGCACCTCCGCTCGGCGCCTACTCGCACGGCTGGCGAGCCGGAGACTTCATCTTCGTCACCGGCACCGGGCCGATCGGGCCCGACGGGGAGGTCACCGGCGACACCATCGAGGAGCAGACGAACGTCACGATCGACAACATCGAGGCGGTCCTGCGGGCTGAGGGCGCGTCGCTCGCCGACGTCATCAAGGTGAACGTCCATCTGGTCGACACGAACCTCTTCCCCCGCTACAACGCGGCCTACAAGCAGCGCTTTTCCGAGCCGTACCCCGCCAGGACCACGGTGGGCAGCGACCTGCATCAGGTCCCCGGGATGCTGATCGAGATCGAAGTCGTCGCCTACGTCGGCAACTGAGGGAGCGCTGGTGGGCGGGCGGTTGGAGGGCAGGCGGGCGATCGTCACCGGTGCCGGCAACGGGATCGGGCGGGCCGCGGCGCTCAAGCTCGCCGCCGAGGGCGCGTGCGTCGGCTGCCTCGACGTGAACCAGGTGGCCGCGGCCGAGACGGCCACCGCGATCGCGGACGCGGCCGGAACCGCGGTCGCCTTGGCCGCCGACGTGGCCGACGAGGCGCAGGTCGAACGGGCCGTCACGAAGGCGGAGGAGACGTTCGGCGGGCTGGACACGGTGGTGGCGAACGCCGGCATCTTGCTCGCCGGCCAGGACGACCGCGCCGATCGCCTGGACGTCGGCGTCTGGCGCCGCGTGCTCGATGTCAACCTGACGGGGATGTTCCTCACCTGCAAGCACGGCATCCGGGCACTGCTGCGCAGGGACTCCGGTGCGGTGGTGTGCACGGCATCCCCGACCGGCCTGTATGGGCTGGCGCCTGGCCTTGATGCCTACAGCTCCAGCAAGGCGGGCGTGTACGGGCTCATCCGCGTCCTCGCCAACGACTACGCGGCCGAGGGGATCCGGGTGAACGGCGTCATCCCCGGCTACACCGACACCCCGATGAATGACTACGTCGAACGCCCGGCGGCCCACGAGCGGCTCATCGCCACCATCCCGCTGCGCCGGCAGGGCACCGCCAACGAGGTCGCGAACGTGATCGCGTTCCTGGCTTCGGACGAAGCCTCCTACGTCACCGGTGCCGTCTGGGCGGCCGACGGCGGCATGACGGCCATCTGATCGGAGGAGCGGATGCTCGCCGCGCGGCTGCACGGGAACCGGGACCTGCGGGTGGAGGACATGCCCGAGCCGGGCCTGCCGCCGCCCGGCCAGGTGCGCGTGACGCGGGTGTGGTGCGGCATCTGCGGAACCGACCTGCACGAATACGCCCACGGCCCGCTGTACACACCGGCCGAGAACCTGCCGCAGGTGATCGGGCACGAGTTCTCCGCGCAGGTCGCCGACGTCGGGGACGGCGTGACCCGCCTGCGGCCGGGCGACCGGGTGGCGGTACTGCCGCACGTGTTCTGCGGCGAGTGCTACTACTGCGTCCGCGGGCGCCAGGGTCTCTGTAGGGACCTGAGGCTCACAGGCGTGACCTGGCCGTGGGGCGGGCTGGCCGAGCAGGCCATGGTCCCCGCCTACCAGGCGGTGAAGCTGCCCGACGAGGTGTCGTTCGAGCAGGGCGCAATCCTGGAGCCGCTGGCGACGGTGGTGCACG
>DATDJX010000429.1:0-2603 GCA_036520275.1 Asanoa sp. | reverse complement strand
GGGTGGTCCTACAGGGTGAAGGTCCACGTTCTTCTGAGGAGAGGAGAGACGCATGTCTCGACGCCTTGCCGTCTTCGTGAGCTTCGCCTGCCTGCTGCTGCTCGGTGTGGGCAGCGCCGTCGCCACCGGCCACGGCGGCGGTGGTGAGCACAAGGGACACCATCCCGGCGACAAGGCGCGCAGCCCCGCGCTGTTCGCCGATCTGAACGGTCGCAACGAGCTCGATGCGACGACGCTTCAGCCGGGAGCGGGCGATCCCGACGGCTTCGGGTCGGCCTCGGTCACGATCAACGGCACCTCGCTGTGCTTCGGCATCACCGTCGGCAACCTCGATACGCCGGTCATGGCGCACATCCACAAGGGCCGGAAGACCGAGAACGGCCCCGTGGTCGTGCCGCTGACGCCGCCGACTGCCGGCAACCCGGGCGCCTCGAGCGGCTGCGTGACCGTCGACGCGACTCGTGCCGCCGACATCCTGGCCCATCCGAAGGCCTATTACGTCAACGTCCACACGGAGGCCTTCCAGGCCGGGGCGGTGCGCGGGCAGCTGAAGCGGCTGCGCGGGCACGGACACCACCATTGAGCCGACCGGCATCGGCGGCGGCTCTCTAGGCTGCCGCCGATGCCGACACCGGTTCTCCTGGACTGCGATCCCGGCCACGACGACGCGATCGCGATCCTGCTCGCCTGCGCGCGGCGCGACGCGGTCGACCTGCGCGCGGTGACGACGGTCGGCGGCAACGCCGAGCTCGAGAAGGTGACGTTGAACGCGCGGCGGGTGCTGACGCTGGCTGGGACCTCCGACGTGCCGGTCGCCGCAGGGGCCGCCGGGCCGCGGCGCGGCGATCTGCTCACGGCGCTCGACGTCCACGGGCAGACCGGCCTCGACGGGGCCGAGCTTCCCGAGCCCGCGATGGGGCTCGACCCTCGCGGCGCGGTCGAGCTCATGGCGGCGAGCGGGCCGGCGACGGTGGTGGCGACCGGGCCGCTGACCAACGTCGCCGCCCTGCTGGAGCAAGCGCCGGAGGCGGTCTCGGAGATCGTGTGGATGGGCGGATCGACCGAGCGCGGCAACACGCGGCCGTATGCCGAGTTCAACGCGATGGTCGACCCGGAGGCGGCCGAGATCGTCTTCGCCAGCGGGCTGCCGCTGACCATGGTCGGGCTCAACCTGACCCATCAGGCGCAGGCGACCGACGACGTGGTCGAGCGCCTGCGCGCGGTGGGCGGCCCGGTGAGCGAGGCGGTCATCGGCTGGCTGTCGTTCTTCGCCGACACCTACCGCCAGGTCTACGGCTTCGACGGGCCGCCGGTGCACGACCCGTGCGCGCTGGCGCTGGTCATCGACCCGACGCTCGTCCGCTGCGACGAGCTGTTCGTGGCGATCGAGACCGAGGGCCGCTGGACGCGCGGCGCGACGGTAGTCGACGTCCACGGCCGCTTCGGGCGGCCGCCGAACGCACGGGTGGCGATGGAGCTCGACGTGCCGCGCTTCTGGGACCTCGTCATCGACGCGGTGGCCGCGCTGTGATCGCGGTCGTCGGCTCGATCAACCTCGACATAGTGGTCGGCGTCGATCGCCACCCGGCGCCGGGGGAGACCGTCCTCGGGGACGACCGGCAGGAGCTGCCCGGCGGCAAGGGGGCCAACCAGGCGGTCGCCGCGGCGCGGCTCGGTGCCGAGGTCGCGTTCGTCGGTCGGGTCGGCGACGACGACGCCGGCCGCCGGCTGCGCAATGGCCTCGCCGCCGAGGGCGTCGACGTGACGCACGTGCGCGTGGACGCCGACGCCCCGACGGGCGTTGCGCTGATCGCCGTGGACCGCGCGGGGGAGAACACGATCGTCGTCAGCTCGGGCGCCAACGCGCGGGTGAGCGCGGCCGACGTCGAGGCGGCGCGCGACGTGCTGGCGAACGCCGCGGTGACGCTCGTGCAGCACGAGGTGCCCGAGGACGCGGTCGCGGCGGCGATCGCTGCCGCCGGCGGCACGGTCGTCCTGAATCCGGCACCCGCGCGGCCGATCGTCGCGCCGGTCGACGTGCTGGTCCCGAATCGCGGCGAGCTCGAGGCGTTGGCCGGCCGCGCCGGCGACCCGGTCGAGCTCGCACGCACGCTCGACGCCGCACGCGCCGTGGTGGTGACGCTGGGCAATGAGGGAGCAGCAGTCATCAAGGGCTCGCGCGTCGAGCACATCCCCGCACTTCGGGTGGACGCAGTCGACACCACCGGCGCTGGCGACGCCTTCTGCGGAGCGCTCGCCCAGGCCCTCGACGCCGGCGGCGACCTCGTCGACGCAGCCCGCTGGGCGGTCCGCGCCGCCGCGGCGAGCGTCACCAAGCCCGGCGCCCAAGGCGGCCTGCCCCGCCGCGCCGACCTCCCCTAACCCACACGAACGTCCACCGCGTTACACGCCTGTTGTTACACGGTGGACGTTCACGCCCCTTCGCGCGCCCGCGCGCCCGCGCGCCGCCACGACCGACAACACAAACCTCCTTGACAAATAAAGTTGTCGGTGACACCCTGCCGGCATGCTCGACGTCGCAGTCATCGAAGACCCCGCCGCTGCCGGCGTCTCGCTGGACCCGGTGCGGGCGCGGTTGCTTG
>DATDJX010000428.1:0-25608 GCA_036520275.1 Asanoa sp. | reverse complement strand
CCCGGTCGCCGGCCGGCTGGACACCGGCCGCATCGCGGCCGTCGGCCACTCCGCCGGCGCGTACACGGCCGCCGCGATGTTCACCGCGGGCCACTCCCCGCGGCTGCGGGGCGCGGTGGTCGTCGCTGGCGCGCGGCCGCGGATCGACTTCGGCGGCCCGGCGGCGCCGATGCTGATCGTCCACGGCGGCGCCGACCCCGTCGTGCCGTACGCGACCGGCCGCGCCACCTACGACCGGATGCCATGGCCGAAGGCGTTCCTGACGCTGACCCGCCTCGACCACGGCAGCTACCTGTCCCCGGGCCGGCGCGGCTACGCGCCGACGATGGCCACGGTGACCGATATCCAGCGCCGGAGGCGGTATCTCGACCAGCGCGCCCGCCACCGCATACCGGCCGACGCGCAGCGTCCCGGGGTGGCCCGGCTGACCGGGCACCTCTGACGGTTTCGCGAGGCACAATCGAGCGCATGCCGCGCCGCCGCCTCGCCGTTGCCGCGGTCGCGGCGGCGGCGCTCACCCTGGCCGGCTGCGCCGCCGGCCCGCACGAGGGAACGGCGGTGCGCACTGTGGTGCCCAGCGTCGCGCCGACGAAGCCGGCGCCGGCACCGGCCGTCGCCGCCGGCAAGGCGCCCACCCGGACGTACGAGGTCGGGACCCGCCGGCTGCAGGTCAACCGCGGCGGCACCCGGCCGATGGCCGTGACCATCTGGTACCCGCGGGCATCCGGCGGCCGCTTCCCCGTCGTGCTGTTCAGCCATGGCCTCGGCGCAACGCCCGCGGACTACGGGCCGCTGCTCGCCCGCTGGGCGGCCGCCGGGTTCGTCGTGGCGGCGCCGGCCTACCCGCACACCAGCCGTGGGGCGGCCGACCAGCAGGTGTTCGACGTGGTCAACCAGCCCGCGGATGCCTCGTACGTGCTGACCAAGGTGCTCGCCCTCGACACGCGCCCGGGCGACGCGCTTCGCGGCCGGCTCGCGGTCGACCGGGTCGCCGCGGCCGGCCACTCGGCCGGCGGGATCACCACGGTCGGGCTGTTCACGACGGCCCGCGACGACCGGCTGGACGCCGGCATCGTGCTGTCGGGCAACTCCCTGGGCTTCGGCACCGCGTTCGCCGGCCCGGCGGCGCCGCAGCTGTTCGTGCACGGCGAACGCGACCCGGTCGTCTCGTACGCGTCCGGCAAGGCGGCGTTCGACGCCGTGCCGTGGCCGAAGGCACTGCTCAGCCTGCCGCAGGGTGACCACGGCAGCTCGCTGTTCGGCAGCGCGACGCCGTTGCGGGTGGTCTCCGACACGACGACGGAGTTCCTGCGCTGGACGCTCTACGGTGACGCGGCCGCGAAGGCACGCATGCCTGCCGACGCCGCCCGCGGCGGCATCGCCGTGCTCGACGACCAGCTGTAGCTACCCGGCGTGGTCGATGACGATCTTGCCGAAGACGTCGCCGGCCTGCAGCTTCGCGAACGCCGCCTTGACCTCGGAGAAGCCGAACGTGCTGTCCACGATCGGCCGCACGCCCCTGGCGTCCATCAGCTTGAGCAGCGCCGCCAGCTCCTCGGGGGTTCCCATCGAGGTGCCGAGGATCTCCAGCTGCAAAGCGAAGACCCGGCGCAGGTTGAGCGTGGGCTGGTAGCCGGCGGTCGCCCCGGACACCACGATCCGGGCGCCCGCCGCCGACGACTTCTGCGAGTGGTCGAAGGTCGCCTCGCCCACCGTCTCGATCACCACGCCGACCCGCTCCGGCAGCCGGGCGCCGGGCTCGAGGGCGGTCGCGCCGAGCGCGGCGATCCGCTCCCGCTTGCCGGGGTCTCGGCTGGTCGCGTAGACCCGCTTGCCCATCGCGACCGCGAGCGACACCGCGGCGGTGGCGACGCCGCCACCCGCGCCCTGCACGAGCACGGCCTCCGCCTCCTCGACACGGCCCTTGGTGGTCAGCATGCGGTAGGCGGTCAGCCACGCCGTCGGCAGGCAGGCCACGTCGGCGAACGTCAGGCCGGCGGGCTTGGGCACCAGGTTCTCCCGCGGTACGGCCACCCGCTCGGCCAGCGTGCCCTGGAGGCCCTCGGACAGCAGGGTGAAGCCGCGCGGGTCCTTCGGCGACGGCACCACCGGGTAGACGACGACCTCCTCGCCACCGGGCCCGATGCCGGCCGCGTCGCAGCCGAGGATCATCGGCAGCTGCTCGGCGCGCAGCCCGACGCCCTGCAGCGACCACAGGTCATGGTGGTTGAGCGAGCTGGCCCGCACCTCGACCGCCGCCCAGCCGTCGGGCGCCTCCGGCTCGGGGCGGTCGCCGACCTCGAGCGCGGCGAGCGGGTCGGCGTCGTTGAAGGCCTTCGCATACGCGGCACGCATGAGCCGCACGCTAACAGCCGTTGAACCTCTCGGCCCACCAGGGAGTGGTCGGGTACGCCGACGCACGACCGGGACGGCCGAGTTCGCCGCCTTCTTCGGGGCGCGGGTCAGGAACGGGTGACGCCGTCGCGGCGGGCGGCGTCGGCGACCGCGGCCGCGACACCCGGCGCGACGCGCGGGTCGAGCGGCGACGGCACGAACGCGTCGGCGTGCAGCGAGTCGGCCACTACGGCGGCGATCGCGTCGGCCGCGGCCACCTTCATGCCCTCGGTGACATGGGTGGCCCGGGCGTCGAGCGCACCCCGGAACACGCCGGGGAACGCCAGCACGTTGTTGATCTGGTTGGGGAAGTCGCTGCGGCCGGTCGCGACCAGCGCGCAATGCCGGCCGGCGATGTCCGGGTGCACCTCGGGGTTGGGGTTGGCCAGCGCGAACACGATCGAGCCGGGCGCCATGGCGGCGACCGCCGACTCGTCGATCGTGCCGCCGGACACGCCGATCAGCACGTCGGCGCCGACGAGTGCGTCGGCGATGCCGCCGGTCCGCCCGGTCGGGTTGGTCAGGGCGGCCATCTCGGCCTTGGCCGGCCCCAGGTCGTCACGGCCGCCGTGGATGACGCCCCGCGAGTCGACGATCAGCACCTCGGCGCCGTTGACGCCGCCGGCCAGCAGCATCTTCGTCACCGCGACCCCGGCCGCGCCGGCGCCGCTGACCACCACCCGCAGGTCGCCGACCTTACGGTCGAGCAGCGCCGCCGCGTTGCGCAGAGCCGCGAGCACGACGATCGCCGTACCGTGCTGGTCGTCGTGGAACACGGGAATCGGCAGCGCGGCGTCGAGCCGGCGTTCCACCTCGAAGCACCGGGGCGCGCTGATGTCCTCGAGGTTGATGCCGCCGAACGACGGCGCCAGGGCCTTGACCACCGCGACGATCTCGTCGACGTCTTGCGTGTCGAGACAGATCGGCACCGCGTCGACGCCGCCGAACTGCTTGAACAGCACCGCCTTGCCCTCCATGACCGGCATGGCGGCACGCGGGCCGATGTTGCCCAGGCCGAGCACCGCCGAGCCGTCGGTGACGACCGCGACGGTGTGCGAGACCCAGGTGTACTCGCGGACGAGCGACTCGTCGGCGGCGATCGCCTCGCACACCCGGGCGACGCCTGGCGTATACGCGAGCGACAGGTCCTCGCGGCTGGTCAGGGGGACGGTGGCGGCGACGGCCATCTTGCCGCCGCGGTGAAGCGGGAAGACCGGGTCCTCGATGGACATGAGACCTCTCCAGGGAGCGTCGAGCGGGGTAGTGCCGAGCCGGCTCGGCGCAAGGTCCGCGGTGGCCGACGGGCGTGGCACAGTGGTGCGGGGGTCTCCCGGATTCATCGAGCATAGTTGGCTGGCCGCGGGCGCCCCGGCCTGGGCCAGTAGCGCAATACGACGCGACCGACGACGTCGGCCACGCCGTACGCCCTGGAGTCGTCGATGACCAGCGGGTTGTCGCCCCGTACCTCCCAACCACCGTCGCGGGAGCGGACCGCGCGCTTGACCACGAGCAGGCCGGGACGGACGCGGAACGTGGCCACGACGACGTCCCCGGGCCGGACGGCCCGGCCGCCGCGGCGAACCAGGAGGGCGTCGCCGTCACGCAGCGTGGGCACCATCGAAGGGCCCCGGACAAGTACGGCGAACAGCCCGCGCACGAGTGTGCACCTCCGCATGTGTGTGGGCGCGACCGAGGGTAATGTCGTGCTTCGAGGATCATCGCAAACATCCCAATGGAGGGGTCCTGATGCGACTTCCACGCGTCCTGACGCCACGCACGGTCGTCAGTGCACACTGCGACCTGCCGTGCGGCGTCTACGACCCGGCCCAGGCCCGGATCGAGGCCGAGTCGGTGAAGGCCATCGCGGAGAAATACCAGGCGAACACCGACCCCGAGTTCCGCACCCGCGCCCTGATCATCAAGGAGCAGCGCGCCGAGCTCGTCAAGCACCACCTGTGGGTGCTGTGGACCGACTACTTCAAGCCGCCGCACTTCGAGAAGTACCCGCAGCTGCACACGCTGTTCAACGAGGCGACCAAGCTGGCCGGCGGTGGTGGCGGCACGAAGGCCTCCACCGATCCCGCGAAGGCCGACGAGCTGCTCGCCAAGATCGACGAGATCGCGAAGATCTTCTGGGAGACCAAGCAGGCGTGAGCCCGCACATCGCTGCGCCGGCGCGTCCCGCTCGGGGCGCGCCGGTTCCGTGTTCCGCCGACGTTCATATCGATCGGACGCGCTTCCACGGTCCCGCCGACGAACCTGTAGAGTCCGCGAGCGGGAGAGACACCCGGGGTGAGCCAACTGACTACGCAGTCCGCGCGCGACATGACGACCGGTGACGACGTCGTGCTGCTCACCGTGCCGGCCGACGGTGGCTACCTGGGGGTGCTCCGCACCGCCACCGCCGGGCTCGCGGCCCGGCTGCACTTCGCGCTCGACGAGATCGAAGACCTCCGGATCGCCGTCGACGAGGCGTGCGCGATGCTGCTCGCGGTCTCGACCCGGTGGGCGGAGCTGGATTGCCGGTTCGCCGTCACGCACGACGCCCTCACGGTCGAGGTCACCGTCCCGACGATCGCGGGCGCGCGACTGCCGGCCGAGACCTCGTTCGCCTGGAAGGTGCTGACCGCGCTGACCACGTCGGCGACCGCCACGGTGACGGGTGGCCGGGCGACCATCCGGCTGTTGACCCGGCGCGCCTCCCGCTGACGCCTCACCCCAGGCCGAGGGCCTTCGTGGTCGGCGGGCTCAGCAGCAGGCCGCACACCACCAGCCCCAGCGCAATCAGCGGGATGCCGAGCCAGGCCAGCCCGCCGCCGATCATGTAGTACCCGATGGGAAGCAGCATCAGCTGCAGGACGATCGCGGGGGCGCGGGCGCCGGCGCGCTTGTTGCCGAGCGCCCGGGCGATCAACAGAAGGATCGCCGTGCCGCCCGCGGCGAAGACGGTGATCAGCAGCGCCGACGTGAGGTCGGTCCGGTCGGCCGTCAGGTCTTCGTAGATCAGGAAGAGGGTGAGCGCGCCCAGCGCTACCGCTTCTGCCAGCAGCAGCCAGATCGCCCAGCGCAGGGTCGCCGGGTGGGCGTCGGTCTCGGCGGGCACGCGGCCACGATACCGGCCCCCCGCACGTCGGCCGAAGGGTACAGTGACGCGCGTGCGGGCCCTGCTGGTGGTCAACCCGAAAGCCACCACGACCAGCGAACGCAGCCGCGACATCCTGGTCCGCGCGCTACGCAGCGAGGTGGATCTGCGGGTGGAATACACCCGCCGCCGCGGCCATGCGGTCGACCTCGCGCGCTCGGCGGCCCAGCTGGGCGTCGACGTGGTGGTCACCCTCGGCGGGGACGGCACCGTCAACGAGGCCGTGAACGGTCTCATGCAGGCGCTGCCGACGGCCCTGCCCGACGGGTTGCCGTGGACGCCCGCCGAGCGGCTCCCGGCGCTGGCCGTCGTTCCCGGCGGGTCGACCAACGTGTTCGCCCGCGCGGTGGGGCTGCCCAAGGACTGGGCCGAGGGCACGGGCGCGATCCTCGAGTCGCTGCGGGTGGGACGTTTCCGCACGATCGGGCTCGGACGGGCCGACGACCGTTACTTCACGTTCTGCGCGGGATTCGGCCTCGACGCGGCCGTGATCCGCCGCGTCGAGCGGGCCCGGCGGCGGGGCCGGGTCTCGACATCGGCCCTGTACCTGCGTTCGACCGTGGGCCAGTACTTCCTCGACACCGACCGCCGCCACCCGTCCATCACCCTCGAGCGCCCGGGCGAGCCCGGGATCTCCGCGCTCGCCACGGTGATCATCCAGAACACGGCGCCGTGGACGTTCCTGGGCGACCGGGCGCTCAGCCCCAACCCGGAGGCCTCGTTCGATCTGGGACTCGACCTGATGGCCATCCGTGCGCTACACGTGCCGAGCACGACACGCACAGTGACCCAAATCCTTTCGGCACGGTCCGGGCCCCGGGGACGCCAGATCCTGCGCCTGCACGACGTCGACGAGTTCACCCTGCTCGCCAGCCGTCCGGAGGCCTTCCAGCTCGATGGCGACTATCTCGGGGAGCGGGAAAAAGTCAGGTTCACATCCGTAACACGTGCGCTGAGAGTAATCTGCTGACGAACGGGTACGGGCTGTCCGGCGGTCGTGGTGGCCAGCCGCACAGGAGGCCGTGTCTGAAATGCCAGCATTGCGGCGCGCACCGTACTACATTAGTCACGGCTGTCGAAATCCGGGGTCGGAGGTTCGCGTCAAAACCGGACAAAGGGGCCGTGATTTGGCTCACCCGCTCGAAGAAATTCTCTTCGGCGGTCTTGACTTTGCGGCCGTTCGTGAAAGTATTCACAAGCGAAAACGAGTTACCGGAACGTTGCCTGCGCGTCTCCGCGGGCGCCGTTCCATCCCGGCCAAACGCCTGCTCACGCGCTGCTGATGCGACTGGCACACGCCGCCGCTGACCGGCACCGCGGGCGCATATAGAGATCCACCGCAGTTGTCTTTGCCAATCGCAGAACGAGGAGTGTTGCCGCCATGGACTGGCGCCACCATGCTGCCTGCCGCGACGAGGACCCGGAGCTGTTCTTCCCCATCGGGACGTCGGGTCCGGCTCTCCTGCAGGTCGACCAGGCCAAGGCCGTCTGCCGGCGGTGCTCCGTGACCGACCAGTGCCTGCAGTGGGCGCTCGAGTCCGGTCAGGACGCCGGCGTCTGGGGCGGGATGAGCGAAGAAGAGCGGCGCGCCGTCAAGCGCCGCGGCGGCCTGCGGGTCCTGCGCGCTCACTCCGCCTGATCAACGCACCACCGAAGCAGCGACGCCCCGGGCGATCCCCGGGGCGTTTTGCTGCCCCCCGACGATCGTGCAGCTGCGGGGGCCGCGATGCGGCTTGCACCCCGAACGCGGGGACCGAAACCGCAAGATCGACGGGCGAAGGGCGCGGTCACGGCGGGTGCTCGCCGCGTCAGGCGACCAGGGAGGGTTGCCGGAAACAGACGAGGCGCGCGGTCGCGGCGCGGGCCAGGACCAGCCGGGCCAGCTCGGAGGCCGCGCCCAGGGGCTCGGCCACCACCGCGGCACCGGCGCCGCGGGCCGATGCCGTCACGGACTCGTACAGCAGGCCGGGGGCGAGGAAGTACGAGGCCACCCCGACCCGCCGGGCGCCCGCCGCCCGCAGTGACGCGACCGCCTCGGCGCCCGTCGGGCCCGCGGCCGACGCGTAAGCAACCGAGCACGGCACGCCGCGGAGCGCGCGGCCCAGCGCCGACGCCGCCAGCGAGACCGTCGCCTGCGCGGGGACGGAGCGGGTCCCCGCCGCGGCCAGCACGACGCCGTCGAGCGGCGGTCCGCCGGCGGACCATACCCGCGCCGCGGCATCGGCCGCCAGCAGGCGACGGCGCAGGGCGGCGAGCAACAGGTCGTCGACCGAGCCGTCGACCGGGCCCAGCACGTCGGCGACCGCGACGGGCAGGCGCAAGCCGGCCGCCCGCGCCTCGGCCAGCGCGGCCGGGATGTCGACCTGACCGTGGTAGGCCGAGGTCAGCAGCAGCGGCACCACCGTGGCCCGCGGGGCGCCGCCCACGGAGAACAGCACCTGCCCGAGCCGCGGGCCGGCGTGGTCGAGGAACGCCACCCGCACGTCGGTCCCGGGCGCCGCCAGCGAGACGGCCCGCGCCAGCGCGTGGTTCGCCAGTGCAGCGCGCGGATCGCGGCTGCCGTGCGCCACGAGCACCAACGGGCCGGTCGTCGTCATCAGTGCAGGCCGCACTCTGTCTTGTCGAACATCGCCCACCGCCCGGCGCGCGGGTCCTCCCCCGCCTTGGTGCGCCGGGTGCACGGCCAGCAACCGATCGAGGTGTAGCCCTGCCGGAACAGCTCGTTGACCGGCACGTTCCACCGCGAGATGTAGGTGTCCACGTCGGACTGCGTCCACGCCGCGATCGGATTGACCTTGATCTTGCCGCGACGAGCGTCGAACGTCACCACCGGCGTGTTGGCCCGGCTCGGCGACTCGTCGCGACGCAGGCCCGCGGCCCACGCGTCGTAGTCGACCAGCGCCCGCTCCAGCGGCTCGACCTTGCGCATGAGGCAGCAGTCGTCGGGCGAGCGGTTGAACAGCCGCGGCCCGTACTCGCCGTCCTGTTGACCCACCGTCAGCCGCGGCCTGATGGACCGCACGTTGACCGGCATGGTGCGTGCGACCGTGTCGCGCACCTTCAGCGTCTCCGGGAAATGCAGGCCCGTGTCGAGGAACACCACGTCGACGCCCGGCGCGACGCGCGAGACCACGTGTGCCAGCACGGCGTCGGCCATGGAGCTCGTCACGCAGAACCGCGCGCCGAAGGTCGTCGCCGCCCACCGCGCGATCTCCGTTGCCGGGGCGCCCTCGAGCTCGGCCGCCGCCACCGAGGCCAGCGCCTCCAGCTGCGCCGGCGACCGCCGCGCGGGCGCCGCCACCGCGGGTGCAGCACCGAGCGACACCAGTCCCAGGCCGGTGGCCGAAACGACCGTCATCGCGACTTCACCACCTTCGACGCCAGCAGACCGACGAACTTGACCGAGAAGACCCGCGCGCAGGCATGACACTCCCAGGCACCGTGCGTCTGCTCGTGCGGGCGTAGGTCCTCCTCCCCGCAGTAGGGGCAGTACAGCGGCGCGGCGTGGGTCTCGCTACTCATCGCAGCTGGTCCTCCTCGACTCGCAAAACCCATTCGGCGAACGGCTCGCCCTCGGTGCGGCCGGCGAGGTAGCGCGTCGCCAGTCGTTCGACGTACGCGGGCAGCTCCTCCGCCGTCGTCTTGAGACCGCGCAGCTTGCGGCCGAAACCCGCGGTCTGCCCCTGTGCCAGGCCGAGGCCTCCGCCGAGATGCACCTGGAACCCCTCGACCTGCCGGCCGTCGGGGCCGACGACGAGCTGTCCCTTGAGGCCGATGTCGGCGACCTGCGTGCGCGCACACGCGTTGGGGCACCCGTTGATGTGGATCGAGATGTCGGCGTCGAAGTCGCGCAGCCGCTCCTCGAGCCGCGCCACGAGCTCCTCGCCGCGCGCCTTGGTCTCGACGATCGCCAGCTTGCAGAACTCGATGCCGGTGCAGGCCATCGTGCCGCGCCGCCACGCGGACGGGAACGCCTCCAGGCCGATCTGGCGCAGGGCCGCGACCAGATGGGACGTACGGTCCTCGGGGACGTCGAGCACCAACAGCTTCTGGTACGGGGTGAGCCGCACCCGCCCGCTGCCGTGCGCCTCGACGACGTCGGCCAGCGACCGCAGCTGCGAGCCGGACACACGCCCGACGACCGGCGCCGCGCCCACGTAGTTGCGGCCGTCGCGCTGCTTGTGCACGCCGATGTGGTCGATCGGCTTGTCCGGCAACGCGGGCGCCGGACCGTCCACAAGCGAGCGCCCGAGGTACTCCTTCTCGAGCACCTCGCGGAACCTCTCCACGCCCCAGTCGGCCACGAGGAACTTGAGCCTGGCCCGATGCCGCAGCCGCCGGTAG
This sequence comes from Asanoa sp., assembly GCA_036520275.1. Classification (GTDB taxonomy): domain Bacteria; phylum Actinomycetota; class Actinomycetes; order Mycobacteriales; family Micromonosporaceae; genus Asanoa. Next base: position 15,728 of record DATDJX010000428.1, on the reverse strand, counting down.
CCGTAGTCGCGGAAGATGCCGACGACGCCGGCCCATACGTCGGGCACCTCGGCGAGCGGCACCCAGACGCCGAGCCGCTGGGCGAGCATCGGGTTGGTGGACAGCCCGCCACCGACCCAGAGGTCGAAGCCCGGCCCGTAGTCGGGGTGGTCCACGCCGAGGAACGAGATGTCGTTGACCTCGTACGGCATGTCGGCGAGCCAGGACACCGACGACTTGAACTTGCGCGGCAGGTTGGAGAACTCGGTGCTGCCGATGAACCGGTCCACGATGGAGTCGATGGCGGCCGTCGGGTCGATCACCTCGTCGGCCGACACCCCCGCCACCGGGCTGCCGAGCACGACCCGCGGGCAGTCGCCGCACGCCTCGGTGGTCTGCAGCCCGACCGCCTCGAGCCGGCGCCAGATCTCCGGCATGTCCTCCACCCGGATCCAGTGCAGCTGGATGTTCTGGCGGTCGGTGATGTCGGCCGAGTCGCGCGCGAACTCGGTCGAGATCTCGGCGATCGTGCGCAGCTGCTCCAGCGAGAGCTGGCCGCCGTCGACTCGTACCCGCAGCATGAAGAACTCGTCTTCGAGCTCGTGCGGCTCGAGGACGGCCGTGCGGCCGCCGTCGATGCCCGCCTTGCGCTGCGTGTACAGCCCCCACCAGCGGAACCGGCCGCGCAGGTCGGCGGGGTCGATCGAGGCGAAACCCCGGGCGGCGTAGATGTTCTCGATCCGGGCCCGGACGTTGAGCGGGTCGTCGTCCTTCTTGGTGCGCTCGTTGGCGTTGAGCGGCTCGCGGTGGCCGAGGGCCCACTGTCCCTCGCCGCGGGCGCGACGAGCCGGCCGTGCGGGTGTGCTGCTCACCGCCATCGCGGCGTTCCTCCAAGCATCCGGCTGGGCGCGTACGCGGCGGCGGCCATCCGGAACGGAGGCAAGAAGTGCATGAGCCGGCGCGTCACCGCGCCCGAATCAGGTCGGGCGTCGTCAGGGAGCCGGACAGATCGCGCTGCGCACGCGGCCGTAGTCGACGTGGCGGCGGGTCGTCAGACCCGGCGTCGGCACGCGAACGGCTGCAGCGGTCACGGCCATCATGCTGCCACAGCAGGGACGCCGGCGTCAGTCGCGGTCCCAGATGACGGGCCGACTGTGGCCCGGTTCACGTTAAGCTGATCCGCAAATACCGCTTATCACCCGTGGCGGGCGCGACGGGGACGGCGCTGCGCACCACCCGGTACCCCGTCGCATGGTCTGGCACGTGCCCGGCCCGACCGTCGCCCTCCTCACCGCGCGCTGATCCCCGGCACCGTCAGCGCTTGCCGAGCGGCACGTCGAGCACCGCCTCGGTGCCGCCGTCGGCGCGGTTGCGCAACTCGATCGTGCCGCGCAGCTCGCCGGTCGCCAGCGCCCGCACGATCTGCAGCCCCAGCGTGCCGCTCTCCCCCACCTCGAAGCCGTCCGGCAGGCCCAGCCCGTTGTCGGCGACCGTGACCAGGAGCCGTTTTCGGGCCCGGTGGACGATCACCGCCACCTCCGGGTCGCCGGGCGGCTCGGACGCGTCGGCGAAGCCGTGCTCCACGGCGTTGAGCAGCAGCTCGTTGAGCACCATGACCAGCGACGTCGCGATCTCGGCCGGCAGCACGCCGAACGTGCCCTCGCGACGCATCTTGACCCGCTGCTCGGTGCTCGCCACCTCGGCGGCGGCGTTGGCGACCCGGTCGAGGATGCCGTCGAATTCGACCGCCTCGTCGCTGGACATCGACAGCGTCTCATGGACGAGCGCGATGGACGCGACCCGCCGTACGGACTCTTCGAGCGCCGCCCGTGCGGCGTCGTTGCCGACCCGCCGGGCCTGCAGTCGCAGCAGGGCCGCGACCGTCTGGAGGTTGTTCTTCACCCGATGATGGATCTCCCGGATCGTCGCGTCCTTGGTGATGAGGGCGCGCTCGCGGCGGCGCACCTCGGTCACGTCGCGCACCAGCACCAAGGCGCCGATCGGGACGCCCGCGGGCAGCAGCGGCAGCGCTCGGGTCAACACGGTCGCGCCCCGGGCCTCGATCTCCTTGCGCGCCGGCGACTCGCCGCGCAACGAGGCAAGGATGCGGTTGCAGACGTCGCCGCCCTCGAGCGGATCGTCGGCGAGGCGCATGGACAACGCCGACAATTCCTCGCCGACCAGGTGCGAGCGGGACCCGAGCCGGCGGAAGGCGGACTGCGCGTTCGGGCTGGCGTACGTCACCTTGCCGCTCGCGTCGAGCCGGATCAGGCCGTCGCCGACGCGCGGGGCGGACGTGGTCTCGCCCGTGTGCAGCGGCGGCGGGAACGTGCCGTCCGCGATCATCTGGGCCAGGTCGTCGGCGGTGGTGAGGTAGTTGAGCTCGAGCTGGCTCGGCGTACGGGCGGTGGCGAGGTTGGTGTCGCGACCGACGACCGCGACCACCTCGCCGCTCTCGCCGTCGGCCGATCGCTTGCGGACCGGGATCGCCTCGTGGCGGGCCGGCGTATCGCCGTACCAGACGGGGTCGCCCTCGCGCCAGATCCGGCCCTGCCGGTAGGCGATGTCGAGGTGTGCCACCTCCGGGCCACCGACGATCTTGCCGACCTGGTCGTCCTGGTAGGCCGTCGGGGCGGTGGTCGGTCGCACCTGGGCGACGCACAGGAACGTGCCCGCATCGTCGACGGGCACCCAGAGCAGCAGGTCGGCGAAGGAGAGGTCGGAGAGCAGCTGCCAGTCCCCGGCCATCCGGTGAAGATGGTCGATGTCGGCCGGACGCAGCCTGGTGTGCTCCTCCACCAGATCGCGCAGCGTCGACATCCCTACAAGGTAGCCGTGACCTTGTTGAGCCCGCGCGGTGCGTCAGGGTCCTCGCCGCGGGCGCGGGCCAGCGCGAGAGCGAGCTGCTGCAGCGGGAGGATGTCGAGCAGGGGGGCGTAGCGCTCGTCCACCCGCGGCACCGGCAGTCGCGCGGTGGCGCCCGGCACGTCTTCGGGCCCGACGGTGACGACGTCGGCCCGGCGCTCGCCGAGCCTGGTCACGACCTCGCGCATGGCGTGGCCGCCGGGGCCTGCGCCGACGACCGCGAGCACCGGCACGTCGGGGTCGGCCATCGCGAGCGGGCCGTGCAGCAGGTCCGCGCCGGAGAAGGCGAGGGCGGGCAGGTAGCTGGTCTCCATCAGCTTGAGGCCCGCCTCGCGCGCGGTCGCATACGCGTACCCCCGGCCGGTGGTGATCACGCGCGCGGCGAACCGGTAGCGCGGGGCGAGGGTGGCCGCCGTCGCGTCCTCGAGGGCCTGCGCGGCCAGGTCCGGGAGGGCTTCCAGCGTACGGCGGTGCGCCGGGTCGTCGCCGCGGACGCCCTCGACGAGCATGAGCAGGGCGAGCAGCTCGGCGGTGTAGGTCTTGGTCGCCGCCACGGCGCGCTCGTGGCCGGCCCGGACGTCGATGCGCAGCTCGGCCGCCCGGTCGAGCGGCGAGCCGGGGTTGTTGGTGATCGCGAGAGTGAGGGCTCCGGTGTCCTTGGCGACCTCGAGAACCTTGGTCAGGTCGGGCGAGCCGCCGCTCTGGCTCACGCCGACGACCAGGGCGTCGGCGAGGTTGGGCCGTGCGCCGAAGACGGTGATCGCGCTGGGCGAGGCGAGGCCGGCGGGCAGGCCGAGGCGGATCTCGGTGAGGTAGGTGCCGTAGAGCGCGGCGTGGTCGGAGGTGCCGCGCGCGGTGAACACGACGTGGCGCGGACGGCGTTCCCCGATCGCGGCGGCCACCCGGGCGATCTCGGCGGCGCTGTCCGGCGCGAGCAGGCGGCGGTAGACGTCGGGCTGTTCGGCGATATCGGCGGCCATGCCGCTACCAGGGGTGCCCATATGCTCGATTCTGCTCGAAACTGCGTGAGGTCGCAATGTAGCGCGCAGCATGTGCGCATGCGCACTCACGTATGGCTCATTCTGCCGTCGATCGGTCGTCGCGGAGGTGAAGACGGTCCGTGCGGGTTCGCCGATGGTGCCCTTGTCTCGGTGCGAGTCGCCCGGACAGACCCCGAGATCCGCGCGAGGGGCCCGGCTCGTTGCGAGCCGGGCCCCCACGTCAGGATGTGCGTGGACTTACGGCGCCGGGGTGCGGGCCAGGGCGGCCTCGGCCTCGTCGGCCGGCGTCTCGGCGGCGGCGGCGGCCGGCGCCGCGCCGGGGCGCTCGATCGAACTGCGCAGCGGAATCTCCTTGATGAACCACGCCAGGATCGGCACCAACACCGTGATCGCCGCGGCCCACACGAACACGGTGGCGATCGAGTCGGCGAGGCCACCCATCACCGCGTCGCGGATGGTCGCCGGCAGGTGCTGCAGCATCGTCGGGTTGACGCCCGCCCCACCGCCACCGCCGCCCGCCAGCGCCGGGCCGGCAGCCGACTGCGAGAGCTGGCGGACGAAGATCGCACCGAACATCGCGATGCCGATCGAGCCGCCGATGGAACGGAAGAAGGTCGCCGCGCCACTGCCGGCGCCGAGGTCCTTCTGCTCGACGCTGTTCTGCGCGATCAGCATCGAGGTCTGCATCAGGCCGCCCATGCCGATGCCCAGCACGACCATGAACCCGGCGAGCTGCGTCTTGCTCGTGTGCGCGTCGATCGTGGTGAGCAGCGCCATGCCGGCGAACATCGCCAAGCCGCCCAGGATCGGGAAGATCCGGTAGCGGCCGGTCTTGGTGATGATCCGGCCGGAGATGACCGAGACGACGAGCATGCCGAACATCAGCGGGAGCAGCAGCAGGCCGCTGTTGGTGGCCGACGCGCCCTGCACCGTCTGCTGGAACAGCGGCAGGAAGTTCATCGCACCGAACATCGCGAACCCGAGCAGGAAGCCGATGGCCGAGATCAGCGCGAAGTTGCGGCTGCGGAACAGGTGCAGCGGCAGGATCGGTTCCGGCACGCGGCGCTCGACGAACCCGAACGCCACCAGCGCGACCGCGGCCAGCGCCAGCAGCGCGACGATCGGCGCGGATGCCCACGCGTACTCGTTGCCGCCCCAGGTGGTGAGCAGCACGATCGCGGTGATGCCGACCGACAGCAGCGCGGCGCCGACCCAGTCGATGCGGTGCTCGGTGCGGTACTTCGGCAGGTGCATCTGGGTCACCAGGATCAGCAGCGCCAGGCCACCCAGCGGCAGGTTCACGTAGAACGCCCACCGCCACGACAGGTTGTCGGTGATGAAGCCGCCGACCAGCGGGCCGGCGACCATGGCGATCGCCATGATGCCGGCGATCATGCCTTGGTAGCGACCGCGCTCGCGGGGCGGCACCAGGTCGCCGATGATCGCCATGACGCCGACGATCAGGCCGCCCGCGCCGAGGCCCTGCACCGCGCGGAACGCGATCAGCTCGACCATGCCGTCGGCCGGACCGCCGAACATGCCCGAACCGGCCATCCCGCACAGCGCGGAGCCGATCAGGAAGATGATGATGGAGACGAGGAAGACCGCCTTGCGGCCGTACAGGTCGCCGAGCTTTCCCCAGATCGGTGTCGACACCGTGGTGCCCAGGACGTAAGCCGTGACGACCCAGGTGAAGTGGTCGAGGCCACCGAAATCGCCGACGATCCGCGGCAGCGCGGTGCTGACGATCAGGTTGTCCAGCATGGCGAGCATCATCGCGATCATGAGGCCGGTGATGACGACCCTGATCTGCGGCTTGACGGTGGCCACTTCCGTCGCGGTCATGAGTGCGCGTCCCCCTTGGTTGACACTTACTAGCCGTACGGTAAGCTGGCTCCTAACCGGTCGTCAAGTCAGTTGGTTCGGGTGATGAGGGTGACGCAGAGCACACGGGCGAGGATCCAGGCCGTCGCGCTCGAGCTATTCACCGAGCAGGGGTACGAGAAGACCTCGCTGCGCGAGGTGGCGGAGCGGCTCGGCGTGACGAAGGCCGCCCTCTACTACCACTTCAAGAGCAAAGACGAGATCGTCACCAGCCTGGTCGACGACCGCATGAACGGCCTGGACGAGGTCATCAAGTTCGCGGAGGGAATGCCGGCCGACGCGGCTAGCCGGCGCCAGATCCTGGTGAGCTACGCCGACGCCTTCTTCGGCACGGACCAGAACATCGTCATGCGGTTCTTCGAGCAGAACCAGACCCTGATCAAGACCCTCGAGGTCGGCCAGCGCATGCGCGACCGGTTGATGCGCATCGCCGAGCTGCTCGCCCGACCCGACAAGTCCGTCGAAGGTCAGCTCCGCGCGGCCCTGTCGATCTTCGCGATCCACTCCAGCGCGTTCGCCGTACGCGATCCCGAGGTCACCGTCGCAGAGCGGCGGAAGGTCGCCCTCAAGGTCGGGTTCGAGCTGCTCGATCGGATAGATCAAGCCTGAGCGCGATCAGGTCAACACCCGGGTACGGGGTCCAGTCGCGCTCCGGCGTGCGGACGAACCCGAGCCGGGCGTAGAGGCGCCGCGCCGGCGCCGAGAACGAGCGGACGCAGATCACCATCGCGTTGCAGCCGAGGTCGACAGCGCGTCCGACACACGCCAGCACGAGCGCCTCGCCAACCCCGCGGCCCTGCGCGGCCGGGTCGACCGCCAGCATCCGGAACTCCGCCTCGCCCGGGCCGGACAGCTCCGCGTACGGCGTGCCGGGCAGGACGAACGTGACGGCGCCCACGACCTCACCGGCGGCCGCCGCGACCAGCAGGTCACCCGTGCCCGCCCGCTCGGCGACGTCGGCGAGGGCCTTCTCGTAGCCGTGTTCGCCCGCCAGCTGTCCGTCGGCCCGGTAGGCGTCGACGGTCAGCCGCGCGACAGCGTCGAAATCGGCGGGCCCGCCGGCCCGCACCCGCACGCCGGTCATTCGATGACGGCGATCAGGTCGCCTTCCTGGATTACGTCGCCCTCGTTGACGGCCAGCTGGGCGACGGTCCCGCCGGACTCCGCGAGGACCGGGATCTCCATCTTCATCGACTCCAGGATGACCAGCGTATCGCCCTCGGAGATGCTGTCGCCGGCAGAGGCGACGACCTTCCAGACGTTCGCCACCATCTCGGCGCGGATCTCCTCGGCCATCGGGCCCTCCTCGTCTGCGATGTTCCTGCGTCGATATCCAACCACGCGACCGTGCGGCGAGCGCGCCGGCCAGGCGCGGACCGACGCCCGGGCGCGACTACGATCGGCGGGACAACGGACGACGCCGGACGGTTACGGAGCACGCGATGGCGAAGAAGAGCCGCAAGAAGAAGGCCCGCAAGAAGAGCGCCGCCAACCACGGCAAGCGCCCCAACAGCTGAGCAGGCGACGAGGCGCCCCCGTCGTCGACGGGGGCGCCTCGTGATGCCTAGGCGCGGTCGCGGATGTCGATCTCCAGGACCAGCTCGGAGATCTTGAGCCGCAGCCGCTGGCGCAGCTCTGCCGGCGCCGTCTCGTTGCCGCAGCAGCGCGCCACCAGGGCCTTGACCTCCTGCTCGATCCCGTACTCCCGCAGGCAGGGGTGGCAGTCGTCGAGGTGGTGCCGGATGGCGTCGCGCCGCGCGTCGGCGGACTCGAGGTCGAGGTAAAGGTATACCTCTGCGAGCACCTCGCGGCACGGCGTCTCGTGCGGTTTGCCGCAACTCACCGTCGTCACACCTCCTGGCCGGCCGCGGCGGTGTCGCTCGACGGAACCCGGGTGAAGCCCCGATCCGCAGCGTAGCGCTCGAGCAGGTTGCGCAGGTTGCGCCGACCGCGGTGCAACCGGGACATGACGGTGCCGATCGGCGTGCCCATGATGTCGGCGATCTCCTTGTAGGAGAAGCCCTCGACGTCGGCGAGGTAGACCGCGAGCCGGAACTCCTCCGGGAGCTGCTGCAGCGCGTCCTTCACGTCGCTGTCCGGCAGCCGGTCGAGCGCCTCCGTCTCGGCCGATTTGAGACCGCTGGACGTGTGTGACTCGGCGTTGGCCAGCTGCCAGTCGGTGATCTCCTCGGTGGGCGCCTGCACGGGCTGGCGCTGCCGCCGGCGGTAGGAGTTGATGTAGGTGTTGGTCAGGATGCGGTACAGCCAGGCCTTGAGGTTGGTGCCCTCTTCGAACTGGTGGAAGGCGGCGTATGCCTTCAGAAACGTCTCCTGCACCAGGTCTTCGGCGTCGGACGGGTTGCGGGTCATCCGCAGCCCAGCGGCGTAGAGCTGGTCGACGAAGGGAAGAGCGTCGCGCTCGAACCGAGCCCGCCGAGCCTCCGGCGTCTCGATCGCCTCGCTGGGCTGTGTCAACCGCACTTCCCCCCTCAACTGTCCCGACGAGGATACGCGGAGCGCCCCTTCGCCAGATTCAGTTCGATGGGGAGTGCCCGCGGTCGTGGCATGACTAACCGGCCATTCCGGGCCGGCGAGCAACTCGCGGATCCTCCGGGCGTCGCGACCACCCTGCTCAGGGCTACGCGTGTCAACCTGCACCGGTTCAAACTCCCTCGCCGTCGGATGCTTCCGAAGGCTGTAACGCCGGACCGCCGGGCAAGATTCCGGGCCGGCCAACCCACCTGGTCCCGGCGACGCGTTCACCGGGACCAGGGCGGGCCTGGGAGGAATCGGACCGGGGTCCGGTTCAGGCTGTGCAACGACGGTTCACCCCTGCGGGGTACGGGCCCAGCCGTGCTCGGCCAGCCAGCCGACCACGATCACGCCGAGGCCCTCGAGGTCGCCCTTGAGGTCGTGGCGCTGGCCCGGGCGCTGGACGACCGTACGGTCGGGTCCCTCCGCCGGCATGCCGAACGGATCGCTGGTGCCGTTGACGACCAGGGTCGGCAGCCCGGTCTCGAGCTCGCCGGCCCGGGAGCGCTCCGGCCTGCCGGGTGGGTGCAGGGGGAAGGCGAGGCAGACGATGCCGGCCGCCCCGAGGTCGCTCGCCGTCCGGCAGGCGACCCGAGCGCCACTCGACCGGCCACCGACGACGAGCGGCGCCTTGATCTTGATCTTCTCCACCACGGTGGCCCAGGCGGTGTCGAGCTGGTGGGCCGGCGCCGGCGTCCGCCGTCCCGCGACCAGGTAAGGCTGTTTGACCCGAGCTACGGCCAGCCCCGCGGCGACGGCGGCGCGCCGCACCGCGCCGATGTCGGGCGCGTCGACCCCGCCACCGGCGCCGTGGCCGAGCACGAGGAGCGCGGTGGGCTCGCTCACCGGCTCCTCGATGTCGTACGCGGCCGGCCCGTGCGGCGTTTCGATCGTGCGTGCCCTCGTCATGCCGCCAGTCTGCCAACCGGGCGGCCGGCCTGTGCGACCCGTACCAGCTCAGCTCGGCACAAGCTCGCGGAGGTCGAAAATGCCGTCGCGCATGGGCGGCCCGATCTCGATCACCTCGCCGCCACGGGAGAAGCGCCCGCGCCAGGCGACAAGCATCGCGCGGCGTTCCCGCGGGGTGGTGGCGCCCCAGACCCCGTGACAGTCACCGACCTCGAGCGCCCACGCGAGGCAGGCGCCTTGCACCTCACAGCCGCGGCAGAGGGCCACGGCCGCGTCGGCCGGCTCACTCGGCGCCGGAAAGAACGTTTCCGGATCGACGTTCTGGCACAAGCCCCGGGTGCGCCAGGCGTCGTCGAGTTGCTGCTCGCTCACCGCCCGTAGCAGTCGCGGATCACGACGTGCTGCGGCGACCTCGTGCGGGCGTGGCGTACGCGCCCGTGTCATCCACCCACCTCCCCCGTGGGGCCGGCGTGCCGTCAGAGACGGATTGTCAAAGGTATGGGTGGACGTCGCTCACCCCGTGCGAGACGACATCCACTGCCGGCGCTGTGTTCTATCGCACGCGCGAGGTCGCAGACAAGGGTTTACATCGAACCTGCCGAAAGTCGTTACCCTCGATTCCGCGCAGATCAGGTCAGAACAGGGTGAGCTCCACGGGTCCGTCCGGCGGGGCGCCGAGCGGCGCCGCCGGCACCGGCGAGGTCAACGACGGCCCGTCGTTGCGAACGTCGCCGACGGCCGGCCCGACCGGCCTGATCTCCAGCCCGGCAAGATACTCCTCGGGCGCCGGCGCCAACAGCCCGTCCGACGCCGGACCCGTCAACCACGCAGCCCAGCGCGATGGCGGCAGCACCAACGGCATCCGGGCATGTACCAATGCCAGGTCGCCGCGGGCCGCGACCGTCACGATGCTGCAGGTGATCAGCGGCTCGGGACCCCACGCCGACCACAACCCGCCGAACGCGAGCGGACCGCCGTCGACGGTCAGGTAGTACGCCTGCTTGCCGCCCGGTCGCCGGGCCCACTCGTACCAGCCGTCGGCCGGCACAAGGCAACGCCGCGAAGCGAACGGCTTGGCGTACGCCGGTGTGGTAGCCACCGTCTCGGCCCGCGCGTTGATCATCCGGGCGCCGCCGCGCGGGTCGCTGGCCCATGACGGCACGAGGCCCCACCGCGCCGCGCAGAGCACCCGCGCGGACCTACGGGTGGACATCCGGATCACCGGTACGGGATCGGTCGGGGCCACGTTGTAGTCGGCCACCAGCGACCCGTCCGTCTCGTCCAGCGCCTCGAACAGCGTGCCGAGCTCGGCGGAGCTGCGCGTAGTCGCATACCGGCCGCACATGCAACAAGGCTAGCCTTCAGTCCGGCTTGGGTGCGGCGGGTGGGGCTAGCCTTCAGTCCGGCTCGGGTGCGGCGGGTGGGGCTAGCCTTCAGTCTGGCCTGGGTGCGGCCGGTGGGGCTAGCCTTCAGTCCGGGTCGGGTGCGGCGGGTGGGGCTGGCGTCCGCCGGCCGGCGGACGTCCCGGCACTCGGGAGCGGACAGGGGTGATCATCCGGCGCCCGGCTCCGGCCGCACACTGGAGGGCGTGACCCGCGCCCAGGCCAACGTGCGGTGGACCGCGCCAACGGCCACCCGTCCGGTGGCCGAGACCGTACGGCTGCCCGGCTCCAAGTCGATGACGGCGCGGGCCCTCGTCCTCGCCGCCCTCGCCACCAACCCGTCCACGCTCTCGCACCCCTTGCGGGCGCGCGACACCGAGCTGATGGCCGGCGGACTGCGGGCGCTCGGGGTGCATGTCTCCACCGTGGACGACGACCGCTGGGTCGTCCGCCCGCACCGCCTGCAGGGTCCGGCCCAGATCGACGTCGGCCTCGCCGGCACGGTCATGCGCTTCCTGCCGCCGGTCGCGGGCCTGGCCGAGGGCGCGGTCACGTTCGACGGCGATCCGCAGGCGCACAAGCGGCCCCTGCGACCGCTGATCGAGGCGCTGGAAAGCATCGGCGTGCGCCTGGACGCCTCGCCGACAAAAGGGCTACCGCTCCGCGTCGACGGCGCCGGACGGGTGGGCGGCGGCGGGGTCGTCATCGACGCGTCCGCGTCCAGCCAGCTCGTTTCCGGCCTCCTGCTGGCCGCGCCACGCTTCGAGCGCGGCATCGTCGTGCGCCACGTAGGTCCGCCCGTGCCGTCCGAGCCGCACGTTCGGATGACCGTACAGATGCTGCGCGCCGCCGGCGCCGGGGTCGACGACTCTTCGCGCGACGTGTGGGCGGTCGAGCCCGGCCGTCTCTCCGGCCGCGGCTGGGAGATCGAGCCCGACCTCTCCGGCGCCGCGCCGTTCTTCGCGGCCGCGCTCGTGACCGGCGGCAGGGTGACGCTGCGGGGCTGGCCGCACAGCAGCGCGCAACCTGTCGACCGGCTGCGCGCGCTGCTGCACGAGATGGGCGGCGAGGTGACGCTGAGCACCGACGGGCTCACCGTGCGCGGCACCGGCGCCGTGCACGGCCTGGACGCCGACCTGTCCGCCGTGGGCGAGCTGACACCGGTGCTCGCCGCGCTCGCCGCGCTGGCCGACTCGCCGTCGCGGCTGCGCGGCATCGGGCACATCCGCGCCCACGAGACCGACCGGCTCGCCGCGCTCGCCCGCGAGCTCACCGCCCTCGGAACCGCGGTCACCGAGACCGACGACGGGCTTGAGATCGACCCGCGCCCGCTGGGCAGTGGCAGCTTCGAGACGTACGCGGACCACCGGATGGCCCACGCGGCGGCGGTCGTCGGCCTGGCCGTGCCGGGCATCGAGCTGACCGACGTGGCCTGTACCGCGAAGACCATGCCCGGCTTCCCGGCACTATGGTCAGCGATGGTGACCGGGAAGAGCTGACCAGAGGGAGTGCATGGCGGGCAGGAAGCGCGAGTACGACGAAGACGACGTGCGGGTCCGCCCCGGCCGGTCGTCGCGTCCGCGCACCCGCACCCGGCCCCGCCACGACGACGCCATCGGAGGCTTCGTCACCACGCTCAACCGGGGCCGCTACACGGTGGTGGTCGCCGGCGAGATCGACAAGCCGGTCACCGCGATGCGGGCTCGTGAGCTCGGTCGCAAGTCCGTCGTCGTCGGCGACCGGGTGGCCCTGGTCGGCGACACCTCCGGCACGACCGGCGCGCTCGCCCGCATCGTGCGCGTCGCCGACCGGACGTCGGTGCTGCGCCGCACCGCGGACGACGACGAGACCACCACCGAGGGCCGCATCGAGCGGGTTGTGGTCGCCAACGCGGACCAGCTCGCCATCGTCAGCTCGCTCGCCGACCCGCCGCCGCGCACCGGTTTCATCGACCGCTGCCTCGTGGCCGCGTACGACGCCGACATCGAGCCGCTGCTGGTCCTGACCAAGGCCGACCTCGCCGGGCCGGACCCGGTGCTCGACTACTACGCCGAACTCGACCTCCCGCACCTGCTGGTCCGCCCGGACTCCGACCTGACCGACGTGCGCGCGGCGCTCGCCGGCCAGGTATCGGTGATGGTCGGGCACTCCGGTGTCGGCAAGTCCACTCTGGTCAATCGCCTGGTGCCGGACGCCGACCGCGCCGTCGGCGCGGTCTCGGCGGTCGGCAAGGGCCGCCACACCTCGTCCACCGCGATCGCGCTCAAGCTGCCGGACGACCCGGACGGCTGGATCGTGGACACCCCGGGCGTGCGGAGCTTCGGCCTGGCGCACGTGTCCGCGGACAGCCTTCTGCACGGCTTCCCGGACCTCGTCCAGGCCACCGTCGACTGCCCGCCCGGTTGCGGCCACACCGCCGACGACCCCGGGTGCGCGCTCGACGCGCTGGTCGCGCGGGGCGGCGCCGACCCGCGCCGGCTGGCGTCATTCAGGAGGTTGCTCGCGTCACGGGCAGGCATCGACCCCGACGCCGGGTAGCGTGTGCCGCTGTGGTCCGCTACTCCGACGACCTGTCTTTGGCCCATGTCCTCGCGGACACCGCCGACAGCATCTCCATGGACCGGTTCCGGGCGCTCGACCTGCGGGTCGAGTCCAAGCCCGACCTGACCCCGGTCTCCGACGCCGACCAGGCCGTGGAGAGGGCCCTGCGGTCGACGCTGGCCCGCACCCGGCCGCGCGACGGCGTCCTCGGCGAGGAGTTCGGCACGACGCCGGCGGCCGCTGGTCCCGGGCACCGCCAGTGGGTGATCGACCCGATCGACGGCACCAAGAACTACATCCGCGGTGTGCCCATCTGGGCCACGCTGATTGCCCTGATGGAGGGCGACCACCCGGTCGTGGGGCTGGTCTCCGCGCCGGCGCTCGGCCGGCGCTGGTGGGGCGGGCTCGGCCATGGTGCGTACGCGGGCAAGCGTGCCGGCTCGGCGACGCCGATCAAGGTCTCGGGCGTCCGGCGGATCGCCGACGCGTCGTTCTGCTACTCCTCTTTGAGCGGCTGGGAGGAGACCGGCCGCCTGTCGGCGATTCTGGACATCATCCGGCAATCGTGGCGATCCCGGGCGTACGGCGACTTCTACGGATACATGCTCGTTGCCGAGGGCGCGGTCGACATCATGGTCGAACCGGAGCTGTCGTTGTGGGACCTGGCCGCGCTGATACCGATCGTCACCGAGGCCGGCGGCACCTTCACCGACCTCACCGGCCGGACCGGGCCGGGCGGGGGAAGCGCGGTGGCCACGAACGGCAAGCTTCACGAGGACGTGCTGGCCCGCCTCGCCTGACCGGCGCTCTCCCCAACCAGCCCGTATCCTCGCCAGGTGGCATCCCTCGGTTGGTACTTCCTCGCGACGATGATCGTCGCGTACGGCGTGGCCAACCTGCTCCAGTCGGTAGCGGCGGCCCGCACCACCGTCCACCGCTCGTTCGACCCCAGCCTGCTGCTGCGCCTGGCGAGCCACCGCACCTACCTGCTGGGCGTCGGCTGTCAGTTCGCGGGCTTCGTGCTCGCCTTCCTCGCCCGGCGCGACCTGCCGCTGTTCCTCGTGCAGGCGTCGATCGCCGCGGGGCTCGGCGTGACCGCGCTGCTCGGCGTGCTGCTGCTCAACTGGAAGCTGCCCCGGGTCGAGGTGGTGCTGCTGTTGCTGCTCTTCCTCGGCGTGGCGGCGCTCGTGCTCTCGGCCTGGCCGGCGCCTGCCCACTCCATCGGGCCGGCCGGCCTGGTGGCCCTGGCGGTGGCCCTGGGCGCGATCGCCGCCTGCGGGGTCTTCACCGTGCGGCTGCACGCCGCTCCGGGCTCCGTGGCGTTGGGCGCGTTGGCCGGGATGGCGTTCTCCGCTGCCGCCGTGGCCGGCCGGCCGCTGGCCGCGTCGGACTCAGTCGGCGCACTGGTCCGCAACCCGCTGCTCTACCTGCTGGTAGCCCACTCGCTGGTCGGCCAGCTGCTGCTCGGTCTGGCCATGCAGCGCGGCTCGATCACCGCGGCGGTGGCGTCCATGGACGCGGCGGGGGCGGTGCCGGCCGCGATCATCGGCCTGATGTTCCTGGACGACCGGATCTGGCCGGGACGGGAGTGGTTGGCGGCCGCCGGCTTCCTGGTGACGCTGGCGGCAGTGATCGGCCTGACCCGGTACGCCGAGCCGCAGCACCACCACGCCATCGCCGACCGCCACCGGCGGCTGCCCCGCCCGAGGACCGCTCCGACCATCGTCTCTTCGACCGCCCGCCGCTAATCCGTGATCATGGCGTCGCTGACGTCGTCACGCGGCGGGTCAAAGCGCCATGATCATGAGGCCGGGGCGAGGCGGCGTCGGCGGCCCAGGACGTGGGTGTAGATCCGCTCCAGCGCGCCTGCCGCGCGGTCCCAGGTGTAGCGGCAGCGCACCCGGTCGACGGCGGCGTGCTTGAAGGCGAACCTCGTCGTCTCGTCGGCCAGCAGGCGACGCAGGCTCAGCCCCAGCCCGCGGACGTCGCCCGGCGTCACGAGCCGGCCGGTGACCTCGTCGACCACCGTGTCGGCGACGGCGCCGCGCGCGTAGCCGACCACGGGCACGCCGCAGGCCATGGCCTCCAGCGGCGCCGAGCCGGCGGTCGCCCAGCGCGGCGTGCAGGCCAGCAGGTCGGCCGACCGGTACAACCGGGGCATCTGGGAATGCGGGACCCAGCCGAGGACCCGGACCTGGTCGTCGACGCCCACGCGGCGGGCGAGGTCGTGCAGCCGGTCCTCGGCGCCGCCCGCGATCACCAGCTCCGCGTCGCCCACCATGCGCATCGCCCGGATCAGGTCGTCCTGGCGGTTGGCGGGGCCGAACCCATCCACCGACAGGATCCGCCGCCGCCGGCCGTCGCGGGGTTCGGCGTCACCCTCGGGCGTGAAGGCCTCGGTGTCGACGCCCACCGGCACGACCTCGACCGAGGTGCGCTGGACGCCCATCCGGGCCAACTGCTCGAGCTCGTCGGTCGAGTGCGCGACCGCGCCGTCGACGGCACGGGACAGGGCACGCTCCAGGGCGATCCGCTTGCCCTCGTCGACGTACGCGTCGCCTAGGTGGCGGCGCTGCTCCTCGCCGAGGGAGTAGAACGTCTGCACGACCGGGATGTCGGTGGTGCGCACGGCGCT
>DATDJX010000427.1:0-7855 GCA_036520275.1 Asanoa sp. | reverse complement strand
CAGCGCGTCCGGCTCGAGCGCCGTGACGGCCGCGCCGAGGCGGGCCGTCTCGGCAGCGAACTCCGCTGCGCAGCGCTCGTACGACAGATCGCCTTCGTCCACGGGGCGAGCGTACGTCAGGAGGTGCCGACGCCGAGGCGGTCGAATACGCCGGCGACGCGCACGTGCCAGCCGTGCGCCAAGCGCGCGACCACCTCCCCGGCTGGTACGTGTCGGTCCGGCCGAAGGGGGCCCGCCTCGTCGGCCACGGCGCCGATCCGGCTACCGCGCTGCAAATCGCGGAGTCGTCCTTCTCGGGCAGCGCGGGCGCCCGCGACCATCCCGCGCCAGTTCTCCGACACCACGCCCAGCCCGGTCGAGTGCACCGTGGGCGCGGGGGATCAGCTGTGCGGCCCGGACGGTGCGAGGTGCTCCATCAGCCGCCCCGGCTGCTCGGCGTACGACTCCTGGAACTCGGGCGAGTCGGCCGACCGGCCGGTGAACCGGCGGGCGACCTGCGGGATCACGGTCGGCGCGAGCGCCGCCGCGAAGAGGACGAGCGGCACGTATGCCGGATCGACGTCGTCGGCCAACTCGCCTCGCTCCTGGCGTTGCCGGAGAGTATGCGGCCAAGACCACGATCGCCACCGCCAGGCTCACGCCGGCCGGCCGGTGCAGCCGGCCCAGCCGGCCCAGCCCCAGCAGGACACCCGTGGCGAGGACGACCGCGACCACGGCGACCGCTCGGACGTAATCGCTACGAGGCGGCCCGGCGGCCGTTTCCGCGCCGCCGGCCCGACGCTCGCCGATCAACCGCGACCGCGTAGGCGACCAACTCGCCGTTGCCGTCGACGGGCTCGCCGTCCGGGCCTGCGAGCATGTCTTCCAGCCCGGCCCGGATGCCCCAGCCCTCGGCGGCCGCCCAGCGCAAGACCGGCCAGGCCCACGCATCCTCGCCGTGAACGACGACATCCGCCGGATCCGGCGAGCCGAGCGCCGCCAGCACCGCACGTGCCGCCGCCACGCCGTCCTCGCCCGGCGAAACGCCGGGAACCGCCTCGACCAGCACCCGCACCGCGGGCAGTCCGCCGGCCAGGAAGCGAACCGCCGCCTCGGCCGTGAACAGCCCGGCCTCCACGCCGATCCGTCGATCATGGAGCACCGCCGCGAGCAGGGGCGCGGCCGGCTCGTGCCAGTTCACGCTTGCGAAGTCCGGGCCCACCGGCGGCGCCGGCCACTGCCGGACGAGGTCGACCGTGCGGCCACCCGCGATGGTGTCCAGCGTCGAGACGCCGACCGGCACCCCCGGCACCGCCTCCCGGATGGCCACCACCGCCGCGGTTACGTCAGGACCGCCGAGGCTCTGCGCACCGCACGCGTCCCGCGGATGCACGTGCAGGTCGGTGGCGCCGGCGGCTACGCAAGCCCGGGCCGAGGCGGCCAGGTCCGCTGGCGTCAGCGGTACGCCGGGATGGTCGGTCACGCTCCGCGACCCGTTGAGGCAGGCCTCGACCATCAGCGGGATGCCCCGGCCCCGGCCCGGTAGACGAGCACGCCATCGGCATCGGCCAGCGCCACCTTTCCGCGCGCCACCAGCAGGTCCAGGTGCAGCGCGGTCTCGAAGACGGCGAGCATCTGGTTGACTGGGTCGAGGTCGCCGAGCGGGCGCCGGCGCGACGTCCAGAACGTCTGCGCGGCCACCTCGTACGGCGTCGAGGCGCCGTCGCCGAGCCTCCGCAGCATCTCGGCCAGGCGCCGGTCGTGGTGGTCGAGGAGCGCATCGACCCGCTCGTGCACCCGGCCGCCGGCAGGGCCGTGCGCGGGCAGCAGCACGGCGTCCGGCAGCCGGCGCACCAGCCGCAACGACCCGAGGTACGCGTCAAGGGCGAGCCGCGGCGGGTCCACCTCGAACCCGACGGACGGCGTGATGTGCGGCAGCACGTGGTCGCCGGCGAAGAGCAGGCCGCCGGCGCGGTCGAAGAACACCAGGTGGCCGCGGGTGTGGCCGGGCGTCGCGATCGCCTCGAGCACCCGGTCGCCGACCTGGAACAGCTCGCCCGAGTCGACGTACGCGTCGGGAGGCTCGTACCCCGGGTCGCTCGCGTCGGCTCCAATCCCGGCCGCGCGTAGCGCCGCGAGCACCTTCTCGCCGCCGTACCGCAGGAGCATCTCGAACTGGTGGCGCATGGCCGGTGCCGGGTCGCCGATGAGCGTGTCGATGGCATGCTTCTCCCCCGCGCCGAGCAGCACCTTGGCGCCGAGCTCGCGGCGGATGGCGATCGCCTGCGTCAGGTGGTCCCGGTGGAAGTGGGTGACGAGGAACCGGCGGATGTCGCCGAGCTGTGCGCCGATCGCCCGTAGTGCCGTGACCAGGGCCTGCCGCGCCTCGTCGATCGCCCACCCGGCGTCGACGAGCGTGAGCCCGCCGCCGTCCGCGACGGCGTAGACGTTGACCGCCCGCAGCCCGTCGGTCGGAAGCGGCAGCGGCATCCGCCAGACACCCGGTGCGACCTCGTGGGCGCCCGGCTCGAGCCAGGCCCTTCTCGGATCGGCCTCGATCACCGGCCCACTGTCGACCGTGGATAGTCTAGTTGTCAAGTATTGTGTCCTAGACTACAGTGCAGCGCGTGGGTGAACGAGCGGACCCCGTCGAATGGTCCCGCGAGCGGTGGGTCGCGCATCGCCAGCCGGTGCCGGACCGGTTCGCCGCCATGGTGGCCATTCTGCGCACTCACCAGGCGATGTGCGCGTCCATCGACGCGACCCTGCGCACGCACGACCTGACCCGCACCGGCTACCTGCTGATGACGACGCTGCGGCTCTCCCCGGGCGGTACCCGCCCGCTCGGCCAGCTCAGCAGGCACCTGATGGTCCACCCGACGACGGTCACGCTCGCCCTCGACCAGCTCGAGAAGCGCACGCTGCTGCGTCGCATGCCCCACCCGACCGACCGGCGCACGATCCTCGCCGCGCTGACCCCGGCCGGGCGCGCATTGCTCGACAAGGTGACGCGGATCCTCGCCGACGCCGACTTCGGGCTCGCCGGCGTCGACGACGAGCTGTCACGACGGGTCGTCGACGTGCTGCGCGAGGTCCGCCGGCACCTCGGCGACGCCTGACGACCACGGTTCAGCGGCCGACCAGCGCCGGCGGCACCGGCACTACCCGGGACCGCAGGTATTCGCCCAGGCCCGTGGCCTGGGCGTCCCGGGCGTGCGGTCGCGGCCACACCCGGCGCGAGCGGGCCGACCACGACGAAGTTCAACGCGCGCAGGTCGGGCAGCTCGACGCGGCGCACGTCGAGGTCCGCGGCCTCGGTCGGCAAGGAAGGGAATCGCTCGACGGTGAGGAACCCGCGCGGCCACGCGTACGCGCGGTCGCTCCTGGTCCAGAGCCCGACGTTTGGCGTTGCCGCCCTTGTCGCCGGACCGCGCTCCGCGGATCCGGCCGAGGGGCACCTCGACCCGGTCGACGCCGAAGTCCACATCGGACGGCCGACGGCCGCGGCCGGCGCCGGTCGCGCCACGGCGAGGCCCGGCGTGTGTGGCACCACGACCTCGGAATCGTCGGTCAGGTGCCCGGTTTGGGTGACCACGTCGGCCGGCACGAGCCTCGGCCAGTACACGCCGACGCGGTGGCCGGCGAAGGCGGCGACGTCGTATGGAAACCCGCGTATCCGCCGAGCGCCAACTCCCAGATCGCGTCGGAGAACGTCCGGCCGGCCGTACGCTCGTCGTGGTCGCACACCGTGGTCCGCACGTGGGCGCTTGCCTCCCCGCGCGAGCCGAGCGGGTCACCGCGTAGATTCCGGTACGTGCGGATCGGAGTCCTCGGCGCGGCCCGGATAGCGCCGACCGCGCTGGTGAGGCCCGCCGCGGCCGTCGACGGCGTCGAGGTCACCGCCGTCGCTGCTCGCGACCGCGGCCGGGCGGTCGCCTTCGCTTCCAGGCACGGCATCGCGACCGTGCACGACTCGTACGAGGCTCTGGTCGCCGACCCGGCCCTCGACGCGGTCTACCTGCCGTTGCCCAACGGCCTGCACGCCCGCTGGGTGCTGGCCGCGATCGCGGCCGGCAAGCACGTGCTGTGCGAGAAGCCGTTCACGGCGAACGCCGCGCAGGCGCGCGAGATCGAGTCGGCCGCCGCCGGCACCGGCCTGGTCGTGATGGAGGCTTTCCACTACCGCTACCACCCGCTCGCGCGCGGGATGCGGGCCGTCGTCGAAAGCGGCGACCTGGGCGAAATCCGCCGGGTCGAGACCGCCATGTGCTTCCCGCTGCCGCGGTTCTCGGACATCCGCTACCGGTACGACCTCGCCGGTGGCGCGCTGATGGACGCGGGCTGCTACGCGGTGCACTGCCTGCGCCTGCTCACGCCCGGCGGCGAGCCGACGGTCACCGCCGCGCGGGCGCTCACGCTGCGCCGGGACCGCCGCGTCGACCGGGCCATGCGGGCGGACCTGAGCCTGCCCGGCGGCGGGATCGCAGCGGTGCACGCCTCGATGTGGTCGAGCACGCTGCTGAAGATCCGGGCCCGGGTGACCGGCAGCCGCGGCACGCTCGCCGTCACGAACTTCGCCGCGCCACAGCTGCCGTTCCGCTTCGCGGTCACCGTCGACGGCAGGCGCCACCGGGAGCGCTTCGCCGGCCAGACGACGTACGTGCACCAGCTGCGCGCCTTCGCCGCCGCCGTCGCCGGCGAACCGACCAACCTCACCCCGCCGTCGGACTCCGTCGCCACCATGACGGTGATCGACGCGATCTACACCGCGGCCGGCCTCCCGCGGCGGATCTAGGCTTAGCGCACGCTTGCGGTCGTGCCCCCGCGGGACGGGCGAGCGCGGTCACCGGAGGGCGCCCAACCGCAAGATCGGCGACCGTCGGACGATCACACGGGGCATCACACGGCGGGGCGGTTCCCTCGAGGGCACACCCATAGGAGAGGACCACAGATGAGCACGACCGCGATCGACTTCGAGGCGATCAAGAAGAAGCAGCGGGCCGCTTGGGAGACGGGCGACTACGCGCGGGTCGGCAACACCCTCCAGATCATCGCCGAGCGGCTGGTGGAGGCCGCCGACGTACGGGCCGGCCAGCGCGTGCTCGACGTGGCCTGCGGGCAGGGCAACGCCGCCATGGCGGCGGCGCGCCGGTTCGCCACGGCCACCGGCGTCGACTACGCCGTGAACCTTCTCGACCAGGGCCGCGAGCGCGCCGCCGTCGAGCACCTCGACGTGACGTTCAAGGAGGGCGACGCCGAGGCGCTGCCGGTGCCGAACTCCGCGTTCGACGTGACGCTCAGCACGCTCGGCGCGATGTTCGCGCCGAACCACCGGCGCGCCGCCGACGAGCTGGTGCGGGTCACCAAGCCGGGCGGCACGATCGGCCTCGCGAGCTGGACCCCGCAGGGCATGATCGGCAGCCTGTTCAAGACCGTCGGCAGCTGGGCGCCTCCGCCGGCGGGAGTCCGGCCCGCCGTGCTGTGGGGCACCCCGGAGCACCTGGTCGAGCTCTTCGGCGACCGGGTCGACTGGATCTTGCTCGACAAGCGGGAGTACGTCTTCCGCTACCACTCGCCCGCACACTTCTCGCAGTGGTTCCGGGAGTACTACGGCCCGATCACCCGCCTCGCCGGCACCCTGTCCGGCGACGACCTCGACCGGTTCGCCGACGACCTCGCGGCCGTCGCCCGGCAGTACAACCGGGCCGACGACGGCACCGTGGTGGCGCCGTCTGAGTATCTCGAGGCCGTCGGGATCCGGCGCGGATAATCGCACACGTGACCGTCATCCGGTTGCTCGGTCCGCCCGCCGTCGAGGGGGACGGCGGGCGGCTCCGCGCGCCGCGCGGGCGCAAGGCCTGGGCGCTGCTGGGCTACCTGTTGCTCGCCGAACGACCGCCCGGCCGCCGGCACGTGTCCGAACTGCTCTTCGCCGACGCCGACGACCCGCTCGGCGCCCTGCGCTGGACGCTCGCGGAGCTGCGCCGGGCGCTCGAGGGCGCCGTGGCGTTCGCCGGCGACCCCATCGTCACGACGCTCGCCGAGGGCGTCACGGTCGACCTGCGTACGGCGGTCGACGAGAGTGCCGACCCGCGTGCGCTGCTCGACACCGGCGGCGAGCTGCTCGAGGGTGTCAGCCTGATGTCCTGTTTGGAGTTCGAGTCATGGCTGCTGGTCGCCCGACACCGAATGTCGGCCGTCGTCGAGGCGCGGATGCGTCAGGCGGCGGTGGGTCTGCTGTCGACCGGGCGTGCCGCCGAGGCGGTCGGGTACGCCCAGCGTGCGGTGGCCGCCAACCCGCTCGAGGAGGGCAACCACGAGCTGCTCGTCCGGAGCCTGGCGGTGGCCGGCGACCGGGAGGCCGCCCGCCGGCAGATCGCGGTGGGCGAAGACCTGCTGCGCCGCGAGCTCGGGGTGACGGCCTCCCCCGCCCTGCGCGAGGCGGCCTCGGTGGCCGGCGGCTCGTCGATGGTCTCGCCGCTCGGGGGACGCGCGGCTGCCCTGAGCCAGCTCGACGCGGGCCGGGCGGCGATCGTGGCGGGTGCGGTGGACGCCGGCCTGCAGTGCCTGCGGCGAGCGGTGCTGGAGGCTGAGCGGTGCGGCGACCCGCAGCTGCAGGCGCGCGCGCTGACCACGCTGGGCGGCGCGTTGGTCCACGCCGTCCGCGGCCGCGACGAGGAGGGCGCCGTCGTCCTGCACGAGGCGATCCAGCTCGCGACCAGGGCGGGTGACCGCGGGATCGCCGCGACCGCGCATCGCCAGCTCGGCTTCATCGACGTTCAGGCCGGCCGGCGCGCGACCGCCGACGTCTGGCTGGCCAGGGCCGAGGAACTGGCCGAAGACGACGGCGAGCTCGCCGCGGTGCTCGGCAGCCGGGGAATGAACTCCTCCGACCGCGGCGACTACCCGGCGGCCATCCGCTACCTCCACGAGTCGGTCGAGCGAGCGGTGCGCGCCGGCGACCGTCGTCAGGAGGGCTGGTCGGTGTCCGTCCTCGGCCGCGCCCACCTGCTGCGGGGCGAGCGCGGCCAGGCGGCCGTCGCCCTCGGCCGGTCGCTCGACCTGGTACGCGCCGAGCGCTGGGTGGCGTTCATGCCCTGGCCGATGGCGTTCCTCGGCGAGGTCGACCTGCAGGGCGGCCAGGTGGACGCCGCGGCCGACGGCCTCGAGCAGGCCTGGGAGCTGGCCTGCCAGGTCGGGGACCCCTGTTGGGAAGGGGTGAGCGGCCGGGCGCTCGGCCTGCTCAGCACCGTGCGGGGCGACCACGAGGGCGCCTGGCGCTGGTTCGGCGAGGCGACCGCGCGCAGCACCCGGTTCTCCGACCGCTACCAGTGGGTGCGGGGCCACGTCCTCGACGCGGCGGCCGCCGCCGCCATCGCGCGCGGCGACCCGGACCGGGCACGGCCGATCGTCGCCACGCTGGCCCAGCTGGCGGCCCGCACCGACATGCGGGAGCTGGTCGTACGGGCGCACGTGCACCGCTACCGCATGGGCGACCGCGCTGCGCTTGCCGCCGCGCGGCTGCTCGCCGCCGACATCGACAACCCCGCGCTCAGCCCGCTGCTCGCCGCGCACTGAAACGGTCCAGAGCGACGCTGCTCACATTCCACTTGCCGGTCCGCCCAAGAGGCGTACTGTATCGATCCAGAGGGTTCTGGATCGATACAGAGAGGAGCGGGCGATGAGGCCGACACTGCGCACCGTTGCCGACGCCGTCGGGGTGTCGCGCAGCACGGTGTCCAACGCCTACAGCCGGCCCGACCAGCTCTCTCCCGACCTCCGCGAGAAGATCTTCGAGGCCGCCCGGCGGCTCGGCTACGCGGGTCCCGACCCCGCCGCGCGCTCACTGCGCCGCGGCCGCGTCGGCGCGATCGGC
>DATDJX010000426.1:0-4619 GCA_036520275.1 Asanoa sp. | reverse complement strand
CAGCCGGTCGCCGAGGCGCCGGCCGTGGACGCGCCCGTCGCCGACGAACCCGAGGCCGCGCCGGCCGTCGCCGACGAACCCGCCGTCGAGCCGACCGCCGACGACGAGCCCGCGACGGAGCCGCCGGTCGCCGACGAAGCCGAGACCACCGCACCGCCCGCCGCCGCCGACCGCCGACGCCGCTCCACCCGCCGCCGACGGAGAAAGATCGCGGAACCAGGCGCCGCCGACGACCCCGAGGTCGCGCAGCCGGCCGCCGAGGCGCCGGTCGTAGAGCCGCCTGTCGCCGACCAACCCGCGGTCGAGCCGGCCGCCGAGGCGTCCGTCGCCGACGAACCCGAAGTCGAGGCGCCCGCCGCGGACGAGGCCGAGGTCGAGCCGTCCGTCGCCGACGAACCCGAGACGGCATCGCGTGCCGCCGCCGAACGCCGACGCCGCTCCACCCGCCGCCGGCGGAGAAGGGTCGCGAAACCAGCCGCCGCCCACGAACCCGAGGTCGCGCCGCCCACCGACGCGGAACCCGAGGCCGCGCCGCCGGTCGCCGACGAACCCCAGAAGGAGCCGATCGCCGAAGACGAACCCGAGATCGCGGCGCCCGTCACCGACGAAGGCGCGATCGCGCGGGCCGCCGCCGAAGGGCCTCTCGCGGAGCTGCCCGAGGTGCCGCGGCCCGAGGACGTGCCGGCCGAGGCGGTGGATCCGACCGCGCCGCTGGGCGAGGCGCCCGAGGCTCTGCGGCCGCCGCGGCCGCGCAAGCCGGTCCGCGCGCGCAAGCCGGCGGCGGCCCCTCGCCCGCCGCAGCCCGCGCCGCCGCGCGTGCCTCAGCCCGACCCGGCCGGCAGCGTTCCGACGGCCGCCCCGGCCCGGCGGTTCGCCCGCCCCAAGCCGTGGCCCGAGGAGGCGCGCGAGCTATGGACGTGCGAGATCGGCTGGAAGGCTGGCTACCGTAAGTCGACGTTCCGCGCGATGGCGGCGCCACCCGGGTCGGGCAAGCGCGAGCCGATCGGCGAGTCGCCGAGCGTGGGCTGGACGTTGATGGCCGATCCCGAGCCGCCGACCCCCGAGCTCGCCCTCCGCGTCCGGGCGCTCGTGAACGCGCTCGAAGCAGCCGGCTGGGAGCACATCGGCCGCGGCAACCACTGGTACGCCCAGCGGCTCCTGTGGCGCGGCAGCGGCAAGCCGCAGCGGATTCCGGTTCCGGAGCTCGTCAAGGCCGGCGAGTCGCCCGAAGCCTGACCCCAAGGTCGCGCCAAGGATTCGACAAGGGGCGGCGGGAATCGTGCGTCCCATGCTCCTGCGCCGCGTCATCCCCGCCAGCATCTTCGCCGCCCTGATCACCGCCGCGCCCGCGTCCGCCGCCTCGGAGGCCGCCGCCGGCCCGAGCCCGACGCCCCTGATCCTCGAGGTCGGCCTGGCCGTGCTCGTGTTCGCCGGCCTGGCCGTGCGCGGCCCGGCCGGCCGCGCCGTGGCCGCCGCCCGCCGCCGCCTGTGGAGCGCCCGCCCGCGTAGCCAGGCCGCCCGCGCCCGCTAGCGGACGGGTCCACTAGCCCGGGCGCTTCGGCACGAGAACCAGGCGCTTGAACTCCGCGACCAGGACGCCGTCCTGGTTGAGGACCCGCGTGTGCACCTTGACCGTGCCGCGATCGGGCTTGGAGCGCGACTCCCGGACTTCGAGCACCTCGGTCTCGGCGAACAGCGTGTCGCCGTGGAACACCGGCGCGGGGTGGCTGAGCTCCTCGGTGGCGAGGTTGGCGATCGCCTTGCCGGAGATGTCGGACACGCTCATGCCCAGCGCGAGCGAGTAGACGTACGGCCCGACGACGACGTTGCGGCCCTGCTGCGAGCCGGCCGCGTAGACGTCGTTGATGTGCAGCGGGTGGTGGTTCATCGTGATCAGGCAGAACAGGTGGTCGTCCGCCTCGGTCACGGTCTTGGCCGGCCAGTGCTTGTAGACGGCGCCGACCTCGAACTCCTCGAAGTAGCGGCCGTAGGGATGCGCGCCGGAGGCCTCGCGGCTCCGCTGATCGGTGTCAACTGGGGTGCTCATGGCTTGGGGACTCTACGATCCGCCGCCCATGCGTAGCCCCCGTTCCTTCTTCGCACCACTCGCGCTCGGCGCTCCCGATCCGCTCCGCGAGATCCCCGTCAAGCCGTCGCGGATGATCCATTTCCTGGACTTCTCGAACGAGAAGATGGTCGCCAAGGCCGCCGAGATCGCGACCAAGACCGACATCCTGCTCGGCAACCTCGAGGACGCGATCCCGGCCGACCGCAAGGAGGCCGCGCGCGCCGGCCTGATCCGGGTGGGCCGCGAGATCGACCTCGGGCAGACGTCGCTGTGGGCGCGCGTGAACTCGCTCGAGTCGCCGTGGGTGCTCGACGACCTCACCCAGCTCGTCGCCGAGATCGGCGACAGGCTCGAGGTCGTGATGATCCCCAAGGTCGAGGGGCCGTGGGACATCCACTACGTGGACCGGCTGCTGGCCCAGCTCGAGGCCCGCGCCAAGCTGCAGCGGCCGCTGCTCGTGCACGCGATCCTCGAGACCGCGCAGGGCGTGGCCAACGTCGAGGAGATCGCCATGGCTTCGCCGCGGATGCAGGGGATGAGTCTCGGCCCGGCCGACCTCGCGGCCTCACGGCGGATGAAGACGACCCGCGTCGGCGGCGGGCATCCGGGCTACCGGGTCCTGAGCGACCCCGACGGCGACGCGCCGCGCGAGAGCGCCCAGCAGGACCTCTGGCACTACACGATCGGCCGCATGGTCGACGCCTGCGTCAGCGCCGGGATCCTCCCGTTCTACGGACCGTTCGGGGACATCCGCGACGTCGACGGCTGCGAGGCCCAGTTCCGCGCCGCCTACCTGATGGGCTGCGTCGGCACGTGGTCGCTGCACCCGGTGCAGATCGACATCGCCCGCAAGGTCTTCTCCCCCGATCCCGACGAGGTCGCGTTCGCCAAGAAGGTCATCGAGGCGATCCCCGACGGGCGCGGCGTGCACATGATCGACGGCAAGATGCAGGACGACGCGACCTGGAAGCAGTGCCGCGTGATGGTCGACCTCGCCGAGATGCTCGCGAAGAAGGACCCGGAGCTGGCCGAGGCCTACGGGCTCCCGGGTATCGCATAGCGGTGTGACGCCCCGGGTGACGCCGCCAATCCCAACCTGAGGATTCGTAGCCTAGAACGCCGAGGATTTGTAGCGTAAGAGCCCGAGAATCTGGCCCGTCCGGACGAAGTCCTGACGGAATCAGCCAAACCGAAACTTCCGCGGGCAGCTCGCCCGCGGGTTGCCCATCCCGCTCCCGCCCGTGTAGCGGAAGCAGCTCGCGTAGCGGAAGCGCCCGTGCCAGGCGGCGGGCAGGCGCACGACCGCGGTCGAGCGATAGCGGCCGGCGCGGATCCGCTCGAGCTCGCCGGTGGCGATGCGCGGCGCCGTGGCCCGGCCGCGCCGCCCGACGTAGAAGATCGTCGGCGCCTTCAGCCGGACGCCCTTGGGCACCCGGTAGCGCTGCGTGAGCTTGATGACGCGCTCGGTGCGCGCCTTGAAGAACAGCGTGGTGTCGGGGAACACGTACGCGCGCACGCGCTTGGACTTCGCGTCCGTGGCGACGACGCGGAACTGCCAGTTGTGGTCGAGGTCCTGCTCGAACGTGTACGTGCCGGCGGGGCCCGTCGCGCCGGTCACGACCGGGGCGAACTCGGCCACGTAGGGGTACGGGCGGCCCTCGAGCGTGACCGGCTGCCCGCTCGCCGCGACGCCGTCGATGGCGACCGTGCCGGTGATCCGCGTCGTGCTCCCGAACTGCGTCTCGGCGGGGCTGAGCTTGATGCTGACGGTCGTGGCGGCGCTCGCCGCAGGGGCGGCGACCAGCAGCGCCAGTGTGGCCAACAGCACGGTCCTCATCGGAGCGGTGAGGGTAGCGGCGGCGTTAGGGTCCCGGCCTCACATGCAGCGTCCCCGCCGCTCCTGCCACGCCGTCCCGGGATCCAACGAGCGCTTCCTCGCCAAGGCCGCCGACCTCGAGGCCGACCAGGTGTTCCTCGACCTCGAGGACGCGGTCGCCGCGAGCGAGAAGGACCGCGCGCGGGAGCTCGTGATCGCCGCCCTGCGCGAGCAGGACTTCGGCGGCAAGACCGTGGTCGTGCGCGTGAACGGCACCGACACGCCGCACTACTACCGCGACCTCATCGCCGTGGTCGAGCACGCCGGCGACCGCCTCGACGCCGTGATGCTCCCGAAGGTCCGCACGCCCGGCGACGTCGAGATGACCGACAAGCTGCTCAGGCAGATCGAGCTGGCCCGGGAGCTGCCGGTCGGCCGGATCGGGATCGAGGCCCAGATCGAGGACGCGACGGGGCTGATCGCCTGCGAGGCGATCGCCGCCGCGTCGGCGCGGATGGAGACGCTGATCTTCGGGCCGGGCGACTACAGCGCCGCCGTCGGCATCCCGATCACGACGATCGGCGGCGCGCCCGAGGGCTACCCGGGCGACCACCTCAACTACGTCTTCTCGCGCCTCGTCGTCGCCGCCCGTGCGGCCGGCATCCAGGCGATCGACGGCCCGTACGCGGCGTTCGACGACGAGGACGGCCTGCGCGAGCGATCCCGGCTGGCGCG
>DATDJX010000425.1:0-25125 GCA_036520275.1 Asanoa sp. | reverse complement strand
CGTCGCGGCCGGGGAGGTAGTCGCGTACCGTGCGGGCGGCTGCGAGGAGATCCCGACCGACCGTGTGATCGCCCCTCCGGGATCTCCGAGGCGGCCCGGGGGTCCGGGGGCCGGAGGTCCCCGGGATCATCGCTATGCCGGCGGGCGCGGAGACAGCTCCCGCCACTCGTCATCGGTGGCCGCCATGAACCGCTGCGCCAGCTCCACCGCAGCGGCCTCATCCTCGACCGAGTACATCTCGCTGACACCATCGGTGCCGCCGGCCCGCGCCTCCACACGCCACGGCGAGGCGTGGATGAACACGTCCTTGCGCATGGTCCGACCCGAGCGTCCGTTCCACCAATGTTGTCGCCACACGGGTCGATGTAAGGACAGGTGCACGAGGCGCCGCAGCTTGATCGAGGAGGACTCGTGGCCCGCAAACCAGGGCGATCGTGGAGGCGAAACCAAGAGCAAAACCCAATTCCAGACCGGACCAGCGCTTGGAACGGGCCTAGGAACAGCGCAACGGACGCACGGGCAGCTCACCCCCTTGCCCAGAACGCCTACTTCACAATCCCGACCCCAGTCTCGCTTCGCTATGAGACCGGGGTCGGGATTGTTCCATAGGCAAGGGCAAGGGGGTGAGTGGTGGTATGGGAAGAAGAGTTGATGTTGGTGGATGGTTGATTTTGGTGGTTGGTGGCGGTGAGTGGGTCAGGTTGCGGTTGGTGGGTGGTTGCGGTTCGCGACGGCGCTTCGCGCGTCGCGCATCGAGCTTCGCTCGATAATCGTCCATGGTGGACGGTGGGTGATCTACGCAGCGGGCGCGACAGCGAGCGCCGAACGGTGACCGCCGAGCTACTCGACAACCTCCGGGAATCACCACGGGGCTAGCCTCGCTTCGCTCGGTCGCTAGGCGACCCTGGGTGACCCGGAGAACGCCAGGCGCGCCGGGCGCCACGGGTAGGCGGCCGTGATGCGTGACCCCTGGACAGGTTGGCAGCCTGGTCCCCGGTTCGTAGGGGGTGCCGCATCGTCACACGGTCCCGGACCAAGGGGCGCACTCGGGGCTGTTTGCGAGGAGTGCCCCGAGCCCCCGGAGTGCCCCCTTCCGCAGGCCGCCGCGTCGCGGAACGAGTCCAGGCCCGACAGTGCGAACGCGCGACGGCCATTCCCCGGTGCGACGCACCTCATGAGGTGTCCCGCCGCCTCATGGGGGTTACTCCAGAGCTGAGTGCGCCAGACGAGAGGAGCAGTGATGACTCGGCGACGCGGCTCAACCGCCCGCTCCAGCACGCGAACTTCGGTCAGCAGCTCGGGTCGCACCCGTGCGGCGACCACCGTCAAGCTGCCAGGAATCAACGTGGCATGGCAGATCTCCCGAGCCCCGGCCGCCTGCCGCGGGTGTCTGTGTCCACCAGGACGTCCTCCCGAGGAACCTGACCGGCAACCATGACACCACCTATGACGCGAAACGCCGTCAACGGGTGGGTAGGGGACCACCGGAGCGGGTCGCGCTTTGAGCTCGTGCGCAATACAGGGCTTGAACCAGCGACCTCTTCGGTGTGAATGAGGACAGGTAACGCGATGGACATGCGGATCTGGCTATTCGCGCTGGACCTGGCGTTGGCGCTCATTGGTCTGCGACGGCATGCCGAGCACCTTCGCACGGCGTTCGCTCCCCGTCTGCTCCCCGCTGGCCAATGGCGGCGGCTGTGGACCCCTGCTCAGGCGGCTGATGCTCGTCGGTCTGGCGAATCCCGTTGAGCTCGTGGGTGCAAGATCGTCTCCCACTTTCTCCCGGAAACCGTCGCCTTAAAGGATCAGAGGCTGTCAGGCGATACCAGGTGACGTGCGCCCGATCCTCCCATCCGTTGGGGATGAGGCAGCGCCGGCACCGTCGGGGAGAGACTTGCGGCGTGGGTGCCCTGGGGCCAACCGCCGAAACGAGGTCGCAGCATGGGTCTACGAGACCGGCGAGCGAGACGGCGCGAGGAGCGCGAGACATTCGGGCACGGCGGGAGCGCGCGGCGCTACCGGATGCGGCAGAAGATGCTCTCGATCGGAGACGACTTCTGGATCGAAGACGAGCAGGGTGAGCGGGCCTTTCGCGTGGACGGGAAGGCGCTCCGGCTGCGGAAGACCTTCCATCTCGAGGACCCGCAGGGGCGGCACCTGTGCACCATCCAGCAGCGGGTCATGCACATCCGCGACACCATGGAGATCGAAGGACCGCAGGGCGGCCGGATGGCGCTCGTTCACAAGGCGTTGATCTCTCCCCTTCGGGAGCGCTGGAAGATCGACGTCGAAGACGGCCCGGACCTGGAAGCGCAGGGCAACATCGTGGACCACGAGTATGAGATCGAGGGCGACGGCCGCAAGGTCGCCCAGGTGTCGAAACGGTGGTTCCGCGTGCGCGATACCTACGGCGTCGAGATGGCACCGGATCAGAACCCGGCGTTGCTGATCGCCGTCACGGTAGCCATCGACGAGATGGCGCACGCCGGGAGATGACGTGCTCGTCGGCTCGATGTCGGGGACGGGTCGGCTACAACCTTCGGCCTCCGCCTTCGGCGCTGAGGGAGGCCCGGGTGCGCCGCTAGCCGGCTTCTCCTGGACGACACGCCAGAGGGGACTCGATGTCGAGGAGACTCGGGCCAGGACTGCTTGCATCACTGGTTCTGGCAAGCTCCATCGTGTTGGTTCCGAGCTCGGCGACCGCCTTCGGGACGATCGAGGGCGGCGGACAACATCGCGAGCATGAACGGATAACCCGCGCCGCGGTGGCCTGTCCGGCCGGCACCGGCACAGTCGGCGCCTGTTTCGAGCCGAGGTCGATCGACCAGCTCGCCGGCCACGGGAAGACCTTCGGCGCGGTCGGATCACCGGATCTCACCGAGGTGTCCAATCCTGCCGCGCACTGCGACGACGCCGATTTTCTCGTCGGCGGCTACCCGCAGACCCGCGACCGGGCCACCACGAGCCTTCTCGACTGCGTCAACCACCTGCGCGGCCGGTTCCGAGAGGCGGTCGACAGCGCCAAGGATCTGCTCGATGAGGAAGGCCACATCGTCGGCGCCGAGGTGAGTCTTGACACCGACTGCGACCTGGACGCGCACACCGAACAGCGCGCCAAGTGCGAGGCCTTGGAAGGCTTCGGTCGAGCCTTGCACGGGGCACAAGACTTCTACTCGCACAGCAACTGGGCCGATGTGGCCGACCCGTCGCGTGCGATCGGCGCCGACAACCCGCCCGGCCTGAACCTGCCCGCGCCAACCTCGGTCCTCGACCTGCGTGGGAGCACCGCACCAACCGTGCCGCCCGACCTGACGACCGGCTGTTTCGTACTCCGCGACAGCGTCCCGGGCGTCGGCGCATGCGAAGGGCGCGTCACCCATGCAGCCCTCAACAAGGACACCGGGCTCATTGATCCAAACACCGGCGCCACCACCGGGCCGACCACACCCCGAGGCAAGGTGGGCAGCAACTTCGCGAACGCCGTCGCGGGTGCCATCGTCGAGACGCGTCGTCAGTGGCAAGACTTCCAAGTCGCGCTGGAGGCCAGTTACGGCGCGAAGAAGGCGTCGCTCATCGCATGCGCCCTCACCCGGGACGATCCGTTGAACGACTGTCGGGATCGGAATCGGGCGAGTTCCGCCCTCGTCGTGTCCGTCGTTCTCATCGGTCTTCTCGGCGTCGGCATCCTGTCGTTCCAGGTGCACCGTCGGCGAAGGGTCGCGGGCGCTGCCCGGCCGAGTCGGCCGTAGGCCACCAACGCCGGCGGACCTCACGACCTCATCCGATGCGGGTGACGCCAGCGCCGCAAGACCGACCGCAGCCTGACGACATGTCGAACGCGCGACCTGCTGACCTTCAACGAGTACTTCCACGGCGACAATGGCGCCGGCCTCGGCGCCAGCCACCGGACCGGGCTGGACCGGTCTCGCCGCGGTGTTCCCATCGTGTTCGCCAGCCTCGGCGCAGATGACCTGCTCCACCGTGGGTTGACCGACGTGCTGCGTCCACGTTTGAAGGAGAGCGCCGCATGACCGGCTGGAACCAGCTCGGGGACGACGTCCGGGAAAAGATCCGGATCGAACACGTCGTCGACGTCCTGACCGCCGAGTTCGCGGATATCCGCTCGCAAGCGGAGGTCGAGTCGGCGGTCGCGGACGTCCTGGCCGAGCTCGCCGAGGCACGCATCCGCGACTTCGTCCCGAACCTCGTGGAGCGAGCGGCACGGGAACGACTGCGGCGCGACGACCGGCAACCCCGCTAGAAGCTTTGCTGGTTCATCCGCCCGGTGCGTTGACAGGCTTGGCGTAGGTGGGATCGTCCGGTTGCAGGAGGCCCAGATGACAGCGACAGCGACGGTTGTGTTCCTGGCGGTGGTCGGTGCCCGCTTCCTCGTGCCCCTGCTGATCCCCCGATATCCCCTGCCGGCGGTCCTCACCGCGCTGATCCTGGACGGTGTCGACCAGACCATCTTCCAGTCGATGGGGTTCGACCCGCCCGGCTACCAGGGCTACGACAAGGCGATGGACGTCTACTACCTGGCGATCGCCTACCTCTCGACGATGCGCAACTGGACCAGCCAGCCGGCCGTGCGGGTGGCCCGGTTCCTCTACTTCTACCGCCTGATCGGCGTCGTCGCCTTCGAGCTGACCCAATGGCGTCCGCTACTGCTGATCTTCCCGAACACGTTCGAGTACTTCTTCATCGCGTACGAGGCGTACCGGTTGTTCTGGAACCCGGCGCGGGTCTCGATGCGGTCCTGGGTCATCACCGCGGGCGCCATCTGGGTCTTCGTGAAGCTGCCGCAGGAGTGGTGGATCCACATCGCGCAGCTGGACGTCACCGAGACGATCGCCGAGGTTCCGTGGTTCGGTCCGGCGATCGTCGCCGCCGTCGTTCTGGTCTGCCTGGTCTACTGGTTTGCCGTGCGACCGCGGCAGCCGGCGCCGGACTGGTCCTGGCACGTCAGCGCCGACCCGCTGCCGGCGGACGCCGTCACCGTTGCCGCGCGCAACCGGTGGGTGGCCGCGCATGGCCGGCTCATGTCAACCGGGACGCTGGAGAAGGTGGTGCTGCTCGGCCTCCTGTGGGTGATCTACTCCCAGGTGCTGCCGGGTACGAAGGCCACGAGCGGCCAGCTCTTCCTGGGCACCGCCGCGTTCGTCGTGGTCAACGCGGCCGTCAGCCTCTGGGTGGCCCGGTCCGGGCGCGGCGTCGAGCCCGCGCTGATGGCGTTCGCCTTCCGGGTGCTGATGAACGTCGGGCTCGTGGTGCTGGCCGGGTGGCTGCTGGCACGCGGCGAGGGCGAGCTGAACCGCGCGAACGCCTTGTTCTTCGTCCTGCTGCTCAGCCTGATCACCCTGCTGGACGACCGGTACCGGCCGGTGTACGAAATTCGCTTCTCCGCCGCCCGATCGACGGCCGGGCCACCCTCGTCGAGGACGCCGAGCGCCGTCGACCGGCCGCGCGGGCCGGTCGCCACGTAGGACCGGCTCACCCGGCTGGGATGATGATTCGGCGACCGCCCGACGGCAGGATCGGGTGGGGGAAGGCACGGAGGTGGCCGATGCTGGACGTGGACCGCGGATGACCGGAGCGCGCGACGTCGACGCCTCGATCGGGGCCCGACCGGCGGCGGATCGGCCGAACTACACCGGCGCGGTCTACGGATCGCTGCTCGCCGGGTCGGTCGTGGTCGGGGCCGGGGCCGGCGGCACCTCCGACCTCCCACCGCTGAAGCTAGCGGGGCTGTTGGTCGCCACCGGACTGGTGTTCTGGCTGGCGCACGGATACGCCCGCTTGGTCGGCGACCAGCTGCGGCACACCGCGCTCGGTCGGCAGGAGATCCGGAGGGTCGCGCGACACGAGTGGCCGCTGTTCCAGACGGCGTTGCCGCCGGCGGCCACCGCCGTGGTCTTCGGTCTGCTCGGCGCCAGCAACACGGCGGCGGCTTGGGCGGCGCTCACCGCGGCGGTCGTCGAACAGGTCGGCTGGGCCACCTTCATCACCGTGCGCAGCGGAGCCACCCGGCGTCTCGTGCTGGTGACCGCGCTGGTCAACCTCGGGTTGGGGTTGCTGATCGTGTTGCTCAAGGCCACGCTGCACCATTGATGCTCTGCCAGTCGTACACGACCGAGGTGCGCATCAGAACGTCTGCCACCGACAGGTTCTCCCGGCTCACCGCGGTCCAGAGAAGACCGAGCGGGAAGGCCGCGCAGACCGCCGCCCGGGCCAGCGCGGCGGCGAGCCCGAGCGGCCGGCCGCCGCGCCCCACCACCCGTAGCCCGATCACCTGGTCGCCGTAGGTGCGGCCGGAGATGCGCCAGCACACCGTCAGGTAGGTGATGCACACGAGGTAGGCCGCCCCCAGGACGAGGGCACGGGACGGCGCCGGAAGACGAAACGCCGGCGGGTTCCAGAGGAAGACCACCGCGGCCCAGACCGCGTAGCTGCCGGCGAGCAGCGCCAGCAGGACGAGGGCGTCCAGCCCGCCGGCGACCACCCGCGTCGCCACGCCGGCGTGCCGGCCCTGGAACGGGCGAGCCTGCTTCGGGACGCGCGACCCGGAGAGCGTCACGACGGCGCGCCCAACCTGGGCACCGCGCCGTCCACGTCGGACGGTACGGGCTTGCGGCGTAACAGGCGGGCGACCAGGCGGGCCACCGCCTGGTCCGCCTGGATGCCCTGCATCCGGACCCCGCGCACCACGTCATCCGTGACCGAGCCGGTCGACTCGCGGATGATCCCGGCCAGGTCGATGCCCTCGATCGTCCGGCTGGCCAGGGCGACCAGGTCGAGTCGGTCGACGATCGCGTCCAGGTCGATCCGGTTCGCGACGGTGTCCACGTCGAGCCGTGCGGCGACCGCATCGAGGTCGACCCTCGCCACCACGGCGTCGACGTCCACCTCGGCGACGAGCGCGTCGAGCTTCACGCGGTCGCGTACCAGCGCGGTGAGGTCGAGCCGGTCCAGCACCGCGGCGGTCACCGCCGGCACCAATGTCGCGGCCAGCCGCTCGAGGTCGGCGCCGGCCGCGGCCCGCTCACGGCGGCCGCGCTCGGCCAGGCGGGACAGCGCCGGCGGCGCACCGGTCCGCTCCCCCGCCGCGATACTGAGCACCCCACCGCCGATCGACCGACCGGCGTGCGCCAGGCGATTCGCGAACTGGCCGACCAGCTCGCCGGCCACCGCGGCACCACCGATCAGCACGTCCACCGCGACCAGCCGCGCCGGCGGCGGGCTCAGCGCACCTTCCGCAGCCGCCACGGAGCGGACGATGGCCTCCAGGACCAGCCGCGCGAACCGCCACAGGACGGCCGGGTCCTGGGCCGGCAGTCCCGCGGTGCGCTCCTGCTCCGGCTGTCCCCCGAACTTCGCGGGGTAGACCACCACACCGCTCATGCGATTCACAAGGCGGACGCCTGCTTCGGCGGTAGCGAGCGGCGGGCCCAGACCACCAGGCCCAGCTGGATCAAGCCCATGATCAACATCCACGCGCCGACGACATAGACGAGCGCCACCAGTGACAGGTCGGGCCACACCAACACCACCAGCGCACCGAGGATGCTCAGCCCGCTGAGGACGGCGTGCATGGTCCGGTCACCGCCGGCACGCCGGCTGAACGCCGAGATCAGCTCGGCGATGCCGCCGATCAGCCACATGAGACCGACGATCGTCGTCACGACGGCGAGAGAGACCAACAGGTTGCGCAGCGCGATGACGCCGGCGATGACGAAGAGGATCCCGATCACCCCGAGCAGGGCCCGTTCGGCGCCTTCCCTGGCGGAGGCCGTGATCGCCTGCACGATCCGGACCACCCCGTGCAACAACAGCCAGATGCCGAACAGCGCGGCGATCACCTGCAACGTCGCCTCCGGCCAGGCGACCATCATGGCGCCGAACACCACGCTGATGAGGGCGCCACCGAGTCCCACCCACCAGGCCAGCCGGAGGGCGGCGTCGTCTGCGGCGGTCTCGGCGTCGGCAAACTCGGCCGCGGAAGCCGCGGCGGGCGGGTGCGGTTCCAACGGGTACGGTTCGGGCGGGTAGGGAACCGAGGTCGACATCGCCCCTCCTGTTGGGGATCCGACGGGCGGTCACGGCGTGGCGCCAGACCGGCCCCAGTGTCACGCCGCTGCGCCGGACGCGATTCAGCCGGAGCGGATGAACTCCACGGTTCGTCGTCAGCGCGGTGTTCCCACCCCGCGAGATCGGTGCCGCGGGCGGCGCGGCGGCTCCCCTACGGTGATCAGCGTGGCTCAGACGGCGGCTCTACCAGCGGTTCGCCCGCGACGAGCACTCGTTGGCGCCTGTCTCGGCAACGCCGTGGAGTGGTACGACTTCGCGATCTACGGTGCGTTCTCCACGATCCTCGCCCGCCTGTTCTTCCCCACGGGCGGCCAGGCGGCACTCGCCGCCACGTTCGCGATCTTCGCGACCTCGTTCATCGCCCGACCGGTGGGCGCCCTGGCCGTCGGCCGACGCTCGGACCGCTTCGGCCGCCGTCCGGCCCTGAGCCGCATGATCGCGGTGATGAGTGTCGCGACAGCGGTGATCGGTCTGTTGCCGACGTGGTCGGCGGTCGGCGTCCTGGCACCGCTGTCGCTGTTGCTCCTGCGCATCGCACAGGGGTTCTCCGCCGGCGGCGAGGTCCCCAGCTCCGTGGCATTCCTCGTCGAGTCGGCACCCGAAGGCCGGCGGGGCTGGTACGGGGGCTGGCACATGGCCAGCATCGCCGCGGGACTCGCGGGGGGTTACGGCGTCGCCGCGTTGCTCACCGCGACCCTGTCCGAAGACGCGCTGCTGGCATGGGGCTGGCGCGTCGCGTTCCTCGTGGCGGCGCCGTTGGGACTGGTCGGCCGGTACATCCGCCGCCGGCTGAGCGAGACCCGGCTGTTCGAGGCCGTCGGAGCTCCGGCAACGCCGCGCCCGGTCGCCGACGTGCTCCGCGGAGCAAGGAGACGCGTTGGCCGTGGGTTCGTGCTCGTGGCTGCCCTCGCCCTCGCGTTCAACCTGTGGTTCGTCTTCCTTCCAAGCCACCTGGCCGCGTCGGGCGTCGTCCACCTCGGGCCGGCTCTCGGCGCCGGCGTCGTCGGTCTCTTCGCCGCGGCCGTTGCGGCGCCGGCCATGGGACGGCTCTCCGACCGCGTCGGGCGGCGTCCGGTGCTGATCGCGGGGGCGCTCGCCATCGCGGCCTTGGCCGTTCCGGGCTTCTCGCTCGCCCGCCACTCGGCACAAGGCCTGCTCGTCTCCGAGATCGTGATGGGCGTGCTCATCGGGACGCTCGTGGTGACAGCCTTCGTCGCCGAGCTCTTCCCGACCGCGGTACGGGCCACCGGGGTGGCCCTCGCGTACGGCTTCGCCACGGCCGTCTTCGGCGGCACCGCGCCCCTGATGGCCATGGTGCTCGTGGTCGCGGACGTCGGGTGGTTGATACCCGTCTACCTGACGGTGGTCGCCGTTCTCGCCATCGCCGCTGCGGTCACCGCCGAAGAGACGGCGTTCAGCGAGCTGAGCTGACGAGTCCGGGAGGATCAGCCGCGACGAGAGGCCTTCGTGCGCTTGCGCGGCGAGACCGGCTGTGCCGGTTCGGCGGGCGCCTCGACGGGTGCCGCTTCGGCGGCGGCCGATGTGGCGGATGCGGCCGGTGTGGCGTTGGACCATTTCAGCTCGATCTCGAGCTCGATCTCGTCGCCGTCGACCTCCAGCTCGAACTCCCACGCCAGATCGTCGGCCACGGTGAACCGGATGGAGTCCCCGTCGAAGTCGACCTCCGACCTCGACCCCGAGGTCAACGCCTTGCCCAGCACGATCAGGCGCTCCCCTGCCTCTTCCCGGGAAAGCCGGATCTTCCTCTTGAGCTCCACCTCGGCCATGGACCGGTCCTTTCCTCATCCCTGATGTGGTCTCACCATCTCGGCCTACGCTGCCCCCGGCCATCACCCGCACCGGATGACCGTCACGGTCAGGCGCGGGAAAACGCCAACCGGCGCAGCCGAACCCAGTCGATGGCCGGCTTGGCCGGCGGGACTCCGGGCCGGTTCCTGGGCACCCGCACCCGCAGCGCCCCCGGCCGCGTCGCGCACCGCACCGGCGTCGGCATCAGGATCGCCTCACCGTCGACCCCGACCGGGATCTCGGCCCGATCGGCATCCACGACCACGGTCGCCGCCGCGTATCTCGCCAACCCGCGCTGGCGGCTACGGCGCAGCAAGGCCACCGCCTGCCCGGCATTCTTGACAGAGACCGCCACCACACCCAGCACACCCTGGTCCATCGTGGGCCGCCGTCCCAGACCGGCCAGATCGGTCGAGCCGTACGGACCGTTGCTCACCAGCACCGCCTGCGGTCCGTCGACCGTGACATCCCCTACCCGCACTGACAGTCGGGCACCACGATGCCCCGCAAGCTGGTCGGGCAGCAGCTGCAACGTCGTACGCGCCTTGTCGTCCCGATAGGCCGGGCTCTGCACGATCTCCGCGTAGGCCCCGAACGAGGCGTTGTTCACGAACGTCCGACCGCCGATCACCCCGAGATCGACGCGCAGCTCGACCCCGTCGGTCAGGCCGTCCAGACAACGGGCCGGATCGTCGCGGTCCAGGCCGAGGTCGAGCGCGAAGTGGTTGCGCGTGCCCGCACTCACCACGAGGAACGGAAGGCCATGTTCCGCGGCGATCCCCGCGACCAGCGCCTGCGTCCCGTCGCCACCGGCCACGCCGAGCAGATCCGCGCCGCGCGCCACCGCGTCCCGAGCCAGCGCGGCGACGTCGACCGTCCCCGGGCCGTCCACCAGGGCCACCTCGGCTCCGAGGGCCTCCGCCTTCTCCTTCAGCCCGAACCGGGCCACCTTTCCTCCACCCGACCGCGGGTTCATCACCAGGAACGGGCGCTCGACCGGTGCAGCGTCATATGTGGACATCCCCGCCTGCTCGCCGCGCACCGTCAACGCCACACCGGCGGCGGCCAAAGCAGCCACGAACAGGGCGAGCGACACCACCGCGACCCACAACAATCCCGCCCCGACGTACAGGACCAGCGCGACCAGGGGTGCCAGGACCGCCATAACGGCGCCGGCCCATCGCAGCAGCCCACGACCGGCAAGGAACCAGTACCCGCCGGCCACGAACACGACCACACCAGCGGCGCCCACCACCACCATCAGCAGACTGCGCGACCCGGCGAACCCGACCAGGACCGCGGCCGACGCGACCGCCAGCACGAACGCGCCACGGGCGAGCCACACCTGGCCCTGCGTCGCCGGCTCGGTGCCCGGCGGGCTCGGCATCGACGCCACGTCAGCTCCCCTCACACCAGACCGGTGGGCCGAAACCGACAATGACCGTGCCGCCGCCGGCGCGAATCACCCGCGGCGGATGGGTTCAGCGCTCACGGTGCGGGATATGACGGTGGCGCTCCCGCGCCGAGCGACGCCTTGCGCACGGCGCTGCGGCCGGAAGCGCCGACGAGGCTGCCGATGGCGATGCCGACGGCGAGGTTGATGGCCGCCGTGGCGAACCGGCTCGCCAGCGTGGCCGTCACGGCGAACGGCACGAGCACCGCGGCGATCGTCGCCAGCGTCATGATCCAGGCGAAGAACCTGCCGGGTCGCGGCGATGACAGCAGCAGCAGATGTGCCATGCCGGTGGCCACCAGGGCGGCCAGGGCGGCGCCGACGGCGTACGCGGCGGTGTCCGCGTCTCCCCAGATGCCGTCGCCCTCCCGGGCGAGGACGGGCACGTCCAGCAGCCCCCGGCAGACGACGATGCCGACGAGCGCGACCAGGGCCGCTACGACTGCGGCGGCCACGCCGCCGGCCCAGAGAGTTCGCGCGTCCACGGGGCGTGGCGTGCGTACGGGCTCCGTCATGACATCACCTCGGGGAACGTGGGGTGGCAACCAGCATCGGCTGCGCGCGGGCCGCTGCCTTCACCCCGGCCGGATGGTGCCGGACGGCCGGCCGCGGCCATCACCGGATAGGGCCGGACACCGCGATCGGCTCCCCGGGTTCCGCGACGAAGGCGTCGGTGTCCGGGGCCAGCTCCCGCGCGTGGGCCTGGAACTCGGCGCCGGGTGTGGTGAACCGGTCGGGCCGGAGCCGCCAAAGCGCGGGGATCCGCAGGCTGCCCCAGTGGATCGGGATGGCTCGACGCGCACCGAGCAGCCGCAGCGCCCGGGCGGCGCCCGCGGCATCGAGATGGCCGGCCGGCAACGTCAGGCCCCAGCCGCCGACCGGCAGCACGGCCAGGTCGAGTCCCGGGCCGATCTGAGCCATGCCCGGGAACAGATCGGTGTCGCCGGCGAAGTAGACCGTGGAGTGGGCAGACACGACGAAGCCGAGCGCCGGACCGACCGTCCGCTCGAGGGTCCGCCCACTACCGCGGCGGCCGTCGTGCTCCGCGTAGGTGGCGCGCACCTTCACGCCGTTCACGCTCACCGTCTCGCCCACGGCGAGCTCCGTCACCGGACCGCGCGCGACCCGCCGGACCAGCCACCCGGACCCGAACGGAACGAGGAACCGCGTGCCGGGCGAGAACATCGCCAGCGACGGGAGATCCAGGTGGTCGCGATGCGGGTGCGACACGAGGACGGCGTCGGTCCGGAACGCCAGGCTCCGCGGCGGGGGGTCGTGTGCCCAGCGCAGGAAGGCGACCCGGGGTCGCAGGACCGGGTCGACGAGCAGGCGGACGCCAGCGGCCTCCAGCGCGACGGTCGCATGCCCCCACCAGGTCACGGTGTCCATGGTCACGTCATTGTTCCCGACGGGCGCCGGCAGCGACCGCAGGACTCACGCGGGCGTCGGTGGACCGGTGGGGTCCCCGGGGCGCTCCTCCCGCGGTTGCCGGGCCTCCGCCAGCCTCCGGGCCGTCCGGCTGATCACTGCCGCGAGCGGCGCCGCCAGGACGATGAGGCCGACGCCGCCGACAAGCCCCGCAGCGGTCGTCACGAGCAGCACCACGAGCGGATCGAGGTTGAGCGACGAGCCGTAGGCGATCGGCGCGAAGAAGTTCTGCAGCACGTTGTTCACGAACAGCAGCACCGCCAGCAGGATCAGGGCAGCGGTGAGGCCTTTCGCGCCGAGCGCGATCAGGCAGACGAAGATCCCGGCGATGATGGCGCCGAAGAACGGCACGTACGCGGTCACGAAGGTGATGAGCGCGATCGTGCCCACCAGCGGTACGTCGAGCAGCCATGCCGTGAACGCGACCGGAACGGCGTTGCTCGCGGCGATGATGGTGGTTCCCCGGAAGTAGCCGCGGATCGCGGAGCCGCAGTCCGCCATGATCGGCTCGATGACGGCGCGGGAGAAGCCGCTGCGCCGGGCGGTCCAGGCGGCGTACCGCCGGCCGTTGAGCAGCATGAAGAGGAAGATCACGCTGCCGATGAAGACCATGAAAAAGGCGGACGACAGACCGCGCAAACCCGAGAAGATGCCGGTCAGGAGGACAGAGGTCGTCGACGTCCCGGCGGAGAGCGCCGCGGACTTCGCGGTCTCCGCCGACCGCTCGCTTAGCCTGAGATCTGTCAGCCACGCGGCCAGGGCGTCCAGCGCGGCCTTGAGCTGGGCCGCAATCTGCGGCGCCTCGTCGATCAACGCTCTCGCGATGGCCCACGCGAAGCCCACGGTCAACGCGAGCAGACCCAGCAGCACGACGGTCGCGCCGAGGAGCCGGGGCACGCGACGGCGCTGGAGCGCGTCGACGACCGGCGAGAACACGATCGCCAGGACGACGGCGGCGAGGAACGGCGTGACCAGCGCCCTGGTGTAGGCCATGATCCACAGGACGACGGCCGCGACGCCGGCCAGGCCGAGGAGCAGCCAGCAGGTCGTGCCGAAGGTGACGATCCAGCGCGGAACCCGGGCATGCATCGGTGAAGTCGCAAAAGGCCGGGCGACCGTCTTCTCCGCCGGTACGCCCGGATCCTCTGCCGGGGTCAGGTCCGCGGCGGGCTCGGTCGTCGTCACGACGGACCCGACCCCTCGGCGTGGCCGGGATGCGCGGCGGTTGCCGCGAGGACGCCGGTCATGCTCCGGCCTCCACCTTTACGATTCCCTCGCGCGCGGCCGCCTGCAGCAGGTGGAAGTCTCTCTCGTTGAGGTCGGCGTAGGTCTCGGCGAAGTCGGCGACGGCCTCGTCGAAGCGGTCGCTCGCCCCGAGGTACCCGGCGATCGCGATGCGGTCGCCCGATCGGGCGTGCGCGCGCGCCAAGGTCCAGCCGCACGCGGTGGCGTAGGCGGCCATTCCCCGGGCCGGCATCTCCTCGACCACCGCCGATCCCTTCCAGTCGCGCAGCTGTCGCAGGTAGAAGTCACGATCTTGGCCGTCGATGCCGCGGACCCGGCGCGTCCCGAGGAAGATGTCGCCGCTGGCCTGCATGAGGCGCTGCCCGGTGACGACGCGTTCGCCGTGATGCGCGTGCTCGCTCGCGCCCGCGTACTTCTCCAGCACCGACGCCTGCGCCTCCTTGGCCTGCAGGAACAGCGGGTCGGTGTCGTCGCTGCCGAGCATCAGCAGGATCCAGGCCCGGGTCCCCACGCTCCCCACGCCGACGACCTTGCGCGCCATGTGCACCATCCGGAACTGTGCCAGCAGATGCCTACGCTCCGGCGACAGCGTGCGGGCGTAGCCGCGGATAAGCTCCTGCATCCGCCGGGAAAGCTTCTCGGCCGAGGCGTCCGGCAAGAGGTCCTCGACCGGGACCACCAGCGGCGGCGCCGCGATGATGCGGCGGTTGCCGTCGACCACCGTCGACAACTTGTCCAGGGCCTGGAGGCTGTCGCGGGTCCGCGCCTTGGCCAGAGCCGCCTGCGTGCGCTCGACCTGCGCCGGTGCCAGCATCCCGCGCCACCGATCGAGCAGGGCGGCGACGTCGAGCTGGGCGTACCAGACCTCGAGGGTGCTCTGCTTGGCGAACTCGCGCATGGCGGTGCGGTACGCGCTCGCGGCGGAGATCGCCACCCGGTGGCGCTGCCGCGCGGAATACCCGTTGTTCCGGCCGGCTACGGCGAGGCTCGCGACCAGGCGTTTGACGTCCCACTCCCATGGGCCGGGCAGCGTCTCGTCGAAGTCGTTGATGTCGAAGACCAGCGTCCGCTCGGCCGAGGCGAACAGGCCGAAGTTCGACAGGTGGGCGTCACCGCAAATCTGCGCCCGCAAGCCCGAGACGGGTGTCGGTGCGAGGTCGGCGGCCATCACGGCTGCGGCGCCGCGGTAGAACGTGAACGGCGAGACGAGCATGCGCCCGTACCGGATCGGGACAAGCTCCGGCACCCGGTTGGCGTCCTGTTGCGCG
Source organism: Asanoa sp. (assembly GCA_036520275.1). Classification (GTDB taxonomy): domain Bacteria; phylum Actinomycetota; class Actinomycetes; order Mycobacteriales; family Micromonosporaceae; genus Asanoa. The sequence continues at coordinate 9,837 of DATDJX010000425.1, read as the reverse complement.
AGGATCGAGACGGGATCCCGATCCTCACCGATGCGGAGCTCGGCGTGGGAGTCCAACGGCGCGACCTTCCGCGCGTCCTTTCCCGTCCGGGCGCGCTCCGCCGGGGTGTGGTACGTCATCGTGCCAGACCCCCTTCCGGATGTGGCGCCGTTCCGGCTCGCCCGCGCGGCCGGGACGCGCGCGCCGATCGACACGGACGGTCGAACTCTCGGCTGCGTCATCCGATCAGGCTGCATCTCCCGACGTTCTGTGCCATCATCCGCCGCGCATGAGCCCTTCCCCCGCGGGCCCGGACGACCCCGTATCCGGATTCATCCGTCGAGGGTGTCCCCATGCACTGCCGGATCACGATCGAATGGTGACGTTGCCGGAGTCCCGGAGGGTGGGCGATGAGCGTCGACGTGCCAGGGGTCGCCTCGGGATCGGGCGTTCGTTCGCGAGCCCGGCGGAGCCTTCGGATGCTCAGGGGACGCCGCCTCACGTGGGCGGAGGTCCGCCGGCTGACGGTCACGCTGATCCTCGGCTCGCTGGCGATGGCCTTCACGATCTGGGTCGTGCCGGGTGTGTCGGCCGGCGTCGCGGCGGACGTCGTCGCCGCGACCGTCCTACTGGGCGTCCTCGCGGCATTGCTGCGACCGCTTCTGACGTCCTTCGCCCTGCTCCTGGGATGGGTCGGTGTGCTGCTGGCCGGCTTCGGGGTGCAGGCGCTGCTGTTCTACCTCGCGCTGGTCCTGTCCCCGGGGATCCACGTGAACGGGTTCTGGAACGCCTTCTGGGCCTCGTGGCTGTTTGCGTTCCTGATGACCATCGTCACCTGGATGGCGACGGCGGGCGACAGCGCCGCGTTCCTGACCCACCTGGTGCAGCGCTCCAGCCACGCGCCGGACGCCGGGACCGCCATGTCCGTGCCAGGCGTGGTGTTCATCCAGATCGACGGTCTGTCCGCACCGTTGCTGCGGTGGGGCGTCCGCTCCGGCGACCTGCCGACCCTGAGCCGGTGGATCCGTTCCGGCACCCACCAGCTGACCGACTGGCACGCGCAGCTGCCGGCGACCACACCGGCGAGCCAGGCCGGGCTGCTGCACGGCCACAGCGACCAGGTGCCGGCGTTCCGCTGGTACGAGAAGGAGACCGGGAAGCTGCTCGTCACCAACCGGCCGAAGGACGCGGCAACGGTTCAAGCGCGCCTGAGTGACGGTCGCGGGCTGCTCGCGGACGGAGGGGTGAGCATCTCCAACGTCTTCTCCGGCGATGCGCCGACGAGCCTGCTGACCATGAGCGGTCTGGTGAACCGCACCGCTCGCCGCGGACCGTCACGCAGCTTCGCCACGTTCTTCATCAACCCGTACGGGCTGACCCGTTCCGTCGTGCTGACCGCGGCCGAGATGATCAAGGAGACGCATCAGGCCCGGCTGCAGCGGGTCCGGGGCGTGGACCCGCGCATCCGCCGTCACGGTTCCTACATCGTCCTGCGCGGCGTGACCAACGTCCTGCTGAGGGACCTCAACTCGGGTCTCATCGCGGACCAGATGATGGCCGGTGCGCCGTCGATCTACTGCGACTTCACCGATTACGACGAGATCGCGCATCACGCGGGCCCGACCCGCCCGGAGTCGTTGGCCTCGCTGGCCGGCGTCGACCGCCTCATCGGCGTGCTGGAGAGCTTCGCGGCGCAGGCGCCCCGGCCCTACCGGTTCGTCGTGCTGTCCGACCACGGGCAGAGCCAGGGTGCGACGTTCCTGCAACGCCACGGGATGACGCTGCAGGATCTCGTCCGGCAATTGATGGCCTCCGAGTCGGTGGCGGCCTCGACCGGGCTCGACGAGACCGTCGGTCCGGTCAACACGTTCCTCACGCAGGTTGCGCAGCAGGGTGGCACCGCGGGCAAGGTCACCAGCCGGGTGTTCCGCGGCAGGACGCACGACGGTCAGGTCGACCTCGACCCGTCCTCGGAAGTCGGGGACGAGGCCGCGCGCGCCGCGGACCTCGTGTTGATCGCCTCGGGAAACCTGTCGATGATCTACTTCACCCGCCTGCCCGGCCGGCTCGTGCTCGAGGACATCGAGCGGCTGTACCCGGGCCTCGTCGGTGCCCTGACGGCCCACCCCGGCGTCGGGTTCGTCGTCGTCCGCAGCAGGGGCCACGGGTCGGTCGTCCTGGGCAAGGACGGCCTGCGCTACCTCCACGACGACCGCGTCGAGGGAACGGACCCGCTGGCGCCCTTCGGCCCGCACGCGGTGGCCGACGTACGGCGGCACGACACGCTGGCGCACGTCGGCGATCTAATCATCAACAGCCCGATCGACCCCGGCACCGAGGAGGTGGCGGCGTACGAGGAGCTCGTCGGCTGCCACGGCGGTCTCGGCGGATGGCAGACCGAGGCGGTGCTCGTACACCCGGCCGACTGGCGGGTGCAAGCCCCACCGCTCGTCGGCGCCGACGCGGTGCACCGGCAGCTCGTGGCCTGGCTGGAACAGGTGGGACAGCGCCGCCAGCTCGGTGCCGAGGCGGTCATGCAGCCCGTGCCCGGCCGACCGGTCTGAAGGCCGGCCGACGGTTGCGTGTTCACCCCCGCCGGATGATCCGGGGCGCACCGACACGCGGATGGAATGGACGCGCACCGGTACGGGGCGCCATGTCGGGCAAGCTCGTTCCCAACCGCAATTCGGATGAGGTGCCAGCCCATGGTCAACAAGGTGTCGCCCGCCGAGGCAGCCGCGACCGGCTCGGGGATCGTCCTTCTCACGTTGGGGTCGGGCCAGTTCCTCATGGCGCTGGACAGCTCCGTGATGAACGTGTCGATCGCGACCGTGGCCAGCGACCTGGGCACCACCGTCACGGGCATCCAGACCGCGATCACGCTCTACACGTTGGTCATGGCATCGTTGATGATCACGGGCGGGAAGGTCGGCCAGATCCTGGGCCGCAAGCGCGCATTCGCGATCGGATGCGTGATCTACGGCGCGGGATCCTTCACCACGTCCGTGGCCCCGAACCTCGCCGTACTGCTGATCGGCTGGTCCGTCCTCGAGGGTGTCGGCGCCGCGCTGATCATGCCGGCGATTGTCGCGTTGGTCGCGTCGAACTTCGACCGCGCCGGCCGTCCCCGGGCCTACGGCCTGGTGGCGGCGTCCGGCGCGATCGCGGTGGCCGTCGGACCCTTGATCGGTGGACTCCTCACGACGTACGCGTCGTGGCGATGGGTGTTCGCCGGTGAGGTCATCATGGTTCTCGGGATCCTCGTCCTGGCCAGGCGCATGGCGGACGTGCCGGCAGATCGCACCGCTCGGCTGGACGTCGTCGGCACCGTCCTATCGGCCCTCGGCCTGGGGCTGATCGTGTTCGGGACCATCCGGGCGGGAGCCTGGGGCTTCGTCAACCCCAAGCCGGGCGCTCCCGCGTGGCTCGGGTTCTCGCCGGTGCTCTGGCTCGTCCTCGCGGGTGGCGTCGTGCTGCTGGGTTTCCTAGGCTGGGAGCGCCGGCGGCTGGCCAGCGGCGCGGCGGTGCTGATCGACCCCGGGATGCTGCGCAACAAGCTTCTTCGTGGCGGACTGACCTCGTTCTTCTTCCAGTACCTGCTGCAGGCCGGCCTGTTCTTCGCCGTACCGCTGTTCCTGTCGGTCGCGATCGGCCTGTCGGCCATCGACACCGGGCTGCGCATCCTTCCACTCTCGATAGCCCTCCTCGCGGCCGCCGTCGGCGTGCCGAAGCTCTTCCCGGACGTCTCACCCCGCCGGGTGGTGCGGCTGGGCTTCCTGTCCCTGTTCGCGGGCATCGTGGCGCTCGCCTCGGCGCTGGAGGTCGGCGTGGGGCCCGAGGTGGTCACCTGGCCGATGATCCTCGCGGGGTTCGGCATCGGGGCTCTGGCGTCGCAACTCGGCAGCGTCACGGTGTCGGCCGTCCCGGACGACCAGAGCGCCGACGTGGGCGGCCTGCAGAACACCGTCACCTTCCTCGGGGCCTCGATCGGGACCGCCCTCGTCGGCGCCGTGCTGATCTCGGCGCTGAGCACGTCCTTCTTCACCGGCATCAAAGGCAACCCGGACGTCCCGGAGAACCTGTCGTCACAGGCACAGGTCCAGCTGGCCGGAGGCGTGCCGTTCGTATCGGACGACCAGCTGGTTCGCGGACTCGCCGACGCCGGCGTCACGGGTGCGACGGCGAACGCGATCGTCGAGGAGAACACGGCGGCGCGCCTCAACGGCCTGCGGTCCGGGCTGGCCGTGCTGGCCTTGATCGCACTCATCGCGCTGTTCTTCGCGGGCGGCGTACCCGACCGCCAACCGCGCGACGCCGCCCCGCCGGAAGCCGCCGCCGACCCTCGGGAATGAGGGGGCTCAGCCGACCGGGTCACGCCAGGTGTCGCCCTCGCGCAGCAGCCCGTCCGCGTCCTTGGGCCCCCAACTGCCCTTGGCGTACGTCTGCACCGGTACGACGTCGTCGAGGATCGGCTCCACCACCCGCCAGGCGGCCTCGATGTTCTGTTGCCGGGCGAACAGCCAGCGGTCCCCCACCAGGGCCGCCTCGATGAGCCGGTCGTACGGGCGCATGTCGGAACCCGGCTGCCGGGCGAACGCGAGCTCGTGGAGCTGGGGAACCCAACCGGCGCCGGGCTTCTTGCCGTTGAGGCTGAGTCCGATCTCGGTCTCGGGCCAGATCCGGAAGCGCAGCACGTTGGGCTCGACCGACCCGTCGAGGTTCGACAGGTCCAAACCGGGCACCCGGAAGCGAATGGCCACCTCGGTGGCCGTGACCGGCATGCTCTTGCCGGCGCGGATCACGACCGGGACGCCCGCCCAACGCGGCGAGTCGATCGCGAGGCGCACCGCGACGTAGGTCTCGGTGGTGGAGCGGGGATCGACGCCGGCGACGTCGAGGTACCCGTCGTATTGCCCACGCACGGTGTCCTCCGGCGTGAGCGGCCGGATCTCGCTCACCAGCCTGCCCTTGGCCACTCGCCATTGGTCCTGACCCATCGTCGCCGGAAGGTCGGCCAGCACGCTGGCGAGGACCTCCAGCATGTGGTTCTGGACGACGTCGCGGACGGCGCCCGTACGGTCGTAGAAGCTGCCGCGGTCGGCGACGTCGAACGCCTCGGCCATGGTGATCTGGACGCTGTCGACGCGGTACCGGTTGAGCAGGGGCTCGATGACGGCGTTGGCGAACCGGGCGAACAGCACGTTCGCCAGGGGGTCCATGCCGAGCCAGTGGTCCACCCGGTAGAGGCGGTCCTCCGCGAAGATCTGGTTCATCGTCCGGTTCAGGTCCCGCGCACTGGCGAGGTCGGAGCCGAAGGGCTTCTCGACCATCACGCGCGCACCGGCTGCCCGGCCGCTCGTCGCGATGCCGCGGGCGACGCGCCCGAACAGCGGCGGCGGCACCTCAAGGTAGAACAGCGCCGCGCCGTCCCCGGGGATCTGGTCGGACATGGCGGCGTACGTCGCGTCGTCGTCGAGGTCGCCGTCGACGTACCGCAGCAGCCCCAGCAACGTCACGGCTGCCGGGCTCCGCGGGTCCATGCCGTTGTGGCGCAGGGACGCGGCGGCGTACTCGCGGAACTGGTCGAGGCTCCAGCCGCTGTTGGCCACACCGATCACGGGCACGTCGAGCACGCCGCGCTCGACCAGGCCCACCAGGGCGGGGAACGTCTCGAGCTTCGCCAGGTCTCCGGTCGCGCCGAAGATCACCAATGCGTCCATCCGCTCGGCTGCCATCAATGACTCTCCGCCCGCCCTGGTCGTTGGTTCCTCCCACCGTGTGGCGGCGACGCCGACGCGACATCATCCACATCGGATGAGTCTCGTCCGAGCAGGCGGTTGTACGGTCGAGGACGCCGGAGCACAGCTGTGGTCGATGGATCAGCAGCCCGATGCGAGGAGCACGCAATGGCCGCCTTCACGGTATGGAAGTTCGACAGTCCGGACGGCGCAGAGCGCACCGCTTCGATCCTCAAGAGTGCCGCCTCGGAAGGGCTGGTCAAGGTCATCGACCACGCGGTCGTCTCGTGGCCGGTCGGCGCGTCGCGGCCGAACACGGACCAGGGGCACGAGGAGACCTGGCGCGGCACCGGGTGGGGCGCCTTCTGGGGCCTGCTGCTCGGCACACTCTTCTTCGTACCGGTGGTCGGCGGCGTGGTCGGAGCCGCCATCGGCGCCGTCAGCAAGGCGACGGAGGGCACCGGCGTCACCAAGGAACAACTGGAGACGATTCGCACCCAGGTGACCGAGGGAACCTCGGCGCTGTTCGCTGTCACCGAGCAGGGAGACCTCGACCGGTTGGGCGAGCGCTTCCACGGCATGCACAGCACGCTCGTGGCCACCAACCTCACGGATGCCGAGCGCAGCGTCCTGCTCGAGACGTTCGGGGAACATTGATACCTCGGCGCGTCACGAGTACTCCCGACGCAGCTCGGCGATGATGATCCGCCCCGCCGCCTCGATCAGGGCCAGGTGGGAGAACGCCTGCGGGAAGTTCCCCAGGTGTCGCCCGGTCTGCGCGTCGAACTCCTCCGCGTAGAGGCCGAGGGGCGAAGCGACCCGCAGCAGGCGCTCCATCAGGTCGCGTGCCCGTTGCTCCTCGCCGACGATGACCAGCGCGGAAACGAGCCAGAAGGAACAGATCAGGAACGAGCCCTCCTTGCCCGAGAGGCCGTCGTCGGTCTCCTCGGTCCGGTAGCGCAGGACGAAGCCGTTCTCAGTCAGCTCGTCGGCTACGGCCACGACGCTGGCGTGCAGGCGCGGGTCGTCGCGCGGGAAGAACCCGAACTTCGCCGCCAGCAGCGTGGAGGCGTCCAGCGAGTCCGTGGCGTAGTGCTGCCGCAGGACACCGGAGTCCGTGAGGCCGTTCGCGATGACGTCCTGCCTGATCTCGTCGGCGGTCCTGCGCCAGTTGCCGGCCAGGGCAGCATCCCCGCGCATCTCGGCGAGCTTGGCCGCACGGTCGAGGGCGACCCAGCACAGGAGCTTGGAGGAGACGTAGTGCTGCGGCTTGCCGCGAGCCTCCCAGATGCCCTGGTCCGGCTCGCGCCAGACGGCTTCGGCGCACCGCGCCTGCGTCTCGACGATCGCCCACAGCCGGTGGGGAAGCCGTTGACTGCGGAAGCTGTGCAACAGGATGGAGTCCAGCACGGCGCCGAACACGTCGTTCTGGCGCTGGTCGAAAGCCCCGTTGCCGATGCGCACCGGACGCGCGCCCGCGTAGCCGGTCAGCTCGTCCCTCGTGGACTCGGTGAGGTCGCGGCGGCCGTCGATGCCGTACATGATCTGCAGGGCGCCGTCCTCGTTGGCCTCGAGGTCGGCGATGAACTGCATGAACTCGTTGGCCTCCCAGTCCAGGTTCAGGTAGTGCAGGGCCTGCAGGGTGAAGGTCGAGTCCCGCATCCAGGTGTACCGGTAGTCCCAGTTGCGCTCGCCCCCCGGCGTCTCGGGCAGCGACGTGGTGAGCGCGGCGACCGTCGCACCCGTCGGCATGTAGGTCAGGCCCTTCATGACCAGAGCCGAGCGCTGGATCGGGTCGCGCCAGCGGTGGTCGGGCATCCGCGCCCGGTCCAGCCACGCGCGCCAGTAACGCGTGGTGGCGGCCAGCCGGCGCTTGGCGTCGTCGATGTCCGGCACCGAGGCGTGGGCCGCGGCCCATGACAGCGAGCAGTAGACCTCCTCGCCGACCCTCAACACGCGTCGGGCCCGGACCCGGTCGCCCTCGACGCCGAGCGCGAGGTCGGTCTGCAGCCTGACGGTCTGGCCGGCCCCGCTCGCGTCGGCCGTATGCCGGCCAGCCTCCGGCATCGTCCACCGTGCCGGCACCCGGCCGTAGTCGAACGCCGGCTCGCAGATGAGCTCGACCTCGACCGCGCCGTCGAGACAGCGGACGGTGCGCACGAGCATGTGGTCGGCGTCGTCGTCGGCCGGCGGACGGGTGTGCGGCGTGACCTCGTCCTCGTCGTCGTGCGGTCCCATGCTCAGCGCTTCGCGCACCTCGATCCAGCCCCTGGGCGTCTTCCAGGTGGTGACGAGGACGTTCGTTCCCGGCTCGTACGCCCGCGCGGTCGGATGGTGCACCCCGAACGGACCGAGCCTGAAGTACCCGGCCTGACGGTCGAGGAGGGTGCCGAACACACTCGGCGAGTCGAAGCTCGGGACGCAGAGCCAGCCGACCGCACCGTCCGGCGCGATCAGCGCGCCGGTGTGGCAGTTGGACAGGAACGCGTAGTCGGCGATCGGCGGGAACGGCGAGGGCGCGGCCGCGCTCTGTTCCTGCGGCTCGGGTGCGGCCGCCAGGCCGATGCCGCCCAGGTTCCCCTCGGGCTTCGACTCGACCGTTGGTGTCTGACCTTGCTCGCCCACTACGACCTCACCGGACCCTGGTCGAGCCGGGGCTGCCGGTCGTACTCCTGCCACGCCCCGACACCGGCGGTCGTCGCCGATCTGACCTGCCGCAGGCGGCGGCGGGCCAGGTGCCGCGGTGACTCCTGCAGGTGCGCGACGTAACGACGGCACGCGCCCAGCACGGCGACCGCCCCCATTGTGGCGCCGACCATGCACACCAGGAGCCCGCCGGTCACGAGTACTGCGCTGCCTGCGATCAGCCGCCGGTCGACGTACGCATGCGACGTTTCGTTCCTGGCATCGGTGTCGGTGTCTACGGCCATGTCTGCCTCCTGTGCATGGGTCGGGGCGAGTGGCTCGTGGGTCGCGCACGCGCGAGGCCGCGCGACACCGGGTCAACCGTCACCCCCCGCGGGCTCCGCGTCGTCATCCGGCAGGGATGAGGCGCCGTCGCCCGGATCGGCGTTTCCTTCGACGGTGGACGTCCCACGGAGCTCCCGAGACTCCACGTCGGAAGCCACCGTGATACCTGACGGCAGATACCACCCCGGAGGGGCTGACATGACTGACGACCTCGAGACGATGGGCCCGATCGACTACATTGTCGTGGAGTTTCCGGGAAGCCGGATGACCGGCGAAGGACTGCCGCTGCTGGTGGACCTGGTGGACCGCGGCATCATCCGGATCCTGGACCTCGTGTTCATCCGCAAGGAGATGGACGGCACGGTCTCCGGCGTCGCGGTCGCCGACCTGGACTCGGACGGGGAGCTCGACCTCGCCGTCTTCGAGGGGGCGGCCTCCGGTCTGCTCGACGGCGAGGACGTGGACCATGCGGCTTCCGTTCTCCAGCCCGGCAGCTCAGCCGGGGTCCTCGTCTACGAGAACGTCTGGGCCGCACCCTTCGCCGCGGCCCTGCGCCGAGGCGGCGGACAGCTGGTCGCGAGCGGCCGGATCCCCGTACAGGCGGTTCTGGCCGCGCTGGACGCCGCCGGCGTCGACGCCTGAGGAAGAACACGGCAAGAGAGGGAGACACCACCATGCCAGGTCTACTTCGCGGGATCGCGCGCACCGCCGTCGTTGCGGGAACCGCCACCGCCGTGTCCAACCGCGTCTCGCGCCGGCAGGCCGGGCGCTGGGCGGCCCAGGACCAGCGACAGCAAACCGAACAGGCCTACCAGCAGCAACCCGCTTACGAGCAGCAAGCGGCCCCGCCGCCCGCCGACGACTCGATGAGCGACAAGCTCGCACAGCTCAAGGAGCTCGGCGAGCTGAAGGCAGCGGGTGTGCTGACCGAAGCGGAGTTCCAGGCGCAGAAGCAGCGCATCCTCGGCTGATCCGCCGGGCCGCCGTCGACCGCGGACGAACACCGAACGATCCACCGGCGAAGGAGGCGACACCATGGCGAAGAAGGCCAAGAAGGGCAAGAAGGACGCCAAGTCCAAGAAGAACGGCAAGAAGAAGTAGCGCGGCCCGTTCCACCTCGAGCCACAGCGGCGTCCGACCGGCCTCGGCC
>DATDJX010000424.1:0-2207 GCA_036520275.1 Asanoa sp. | reverse complement strand
CCCGACGTCGACGAGGCCTACGACCACGTGATCCGCGCGATGCAGGAGACCCTCGACGCGCTCGCCGCCGAGCGCCGCCTGCCGGTGATCGGGTGAGGGTCTGCGCGACGATCGAGGTCGGCGCACCGCCTGCGGCGGTCTGGGAGCACATCACCGACCCCTCGCGATACCTGCACTTCATGGCCGGCGTCACGCGCTGGGAGGTCGCCGACGCCGGCACGCCCGGGCTCGGCGCCCGCTACCGCATGCTCATGCGCGTGGGCTCGGCGGAGGTCGGCGGCCTGATCGAGGTCGTCGAGTTCGACGAGGAGTGCGACCTGGCGTGGACGTCGGTGACCGGGATCGACCAGCGCGGGCGCTGGCGGCTGCGCCGGCGGGAGGGCGACCGTACGCACGTCGAGCTGCGCCTCGCCTACGGCGTCGCCGGCTCGGGCATCCTCGGCTGGCTTGCGGAGCAGGTCGGCGCGCCGACGGTCCGCGGGCACCTGCGCCGGTCGCTGCAGCAGCTCAAGCGCCAGGTCGAGCACGAGCAGCTGCGCCGCCAGGCGGCCGAACGGCGCTCGCAGCGGGAGGTCAGCGCCGCCGGGCCGTCGCCTGCTGGCGGCACTTCGGACCGAAGCTGACCGTCAGCTGGCGCACCGAGCCGTCGTTCAGCGCGAGCACGAACGCGCGGCACGTGCCCTTCCACGACCTCTTGGTCTGCCACAGGAAGACGTAGTGGCCGGTCAACGGGTTGTAGAGCAGCCCGCGGCCCGACTTGCCGAGCGCGGGCTCGGTCGCGGCCGGCGCGCCCGGGTGGCCGCAATCGACCCGTCCGCTGGACGGCGAGCCGGCGGCGAGCACGTCGAGTCCGAGGTTGCCGCCCAGGGAGAACACGATCGGCGCGACGTCGCCGGCCTTGACCCGCGCGCCGTCCTGGATGCGGCCCAGGAAGCCGCCGAAGTCGTATCCGGGGCCGGTGCCCGGCTCGGCGACGGTGTAGGTGTGCGTGACCGTCGACGTGTTGCCCGCGGCGTCGCGCGCGGTGACGGTGAACGAATGCGGGCCCGCGCTCGCCGTGTCGAGCACGGCGCCGCTCGGCACGTCGCCCTCGCAGGACGCGATCCCCGAGCCGGCGTCCTCGTCGGCGCACGAGTAGTCGGCGGCGACGACCGCGCCGTAGTCGTACTGCGCGCCCTCGGCCGGCGCCCTGAGGTCGATCGTCGGCGCCAGGCCGTCACGCGACGGGACAGCGGCGACCGCGACCGGCCGGAACGCGGAGGCGACCGATGGGGTCGCCTTCGGCACGAGCCCGCCGCCGGCGCCGACGTCGTACTGGCGCACCGCGCGGTCCGAGAACGCCGCCGCGTACACGCTCTTGCCGTCAGGCGCGACCGCGAGCCCCCACGGGTCGCGCCCGGTGGCGACCTCCGGGGTCGCCTTGGGCGTGAGCGTGCCGTTGGCCTGCACGCTGTACTGCGAGATGGTGTCGTCGCCGAAGTTGCTGGCGTAGACGCTGTCCTCGGTCGCCGTGACCGCGACGGGCATGGCCCCGGTGTCCACCGTGGCCGGCGACTTGGGCGAGAGCGTCCCGTCGCCGGCGATCGAGAACTGCGAGATCGTCCCCGAGGCCGACCGGTTGGCCACGTAGGCGCTGTCGCCGTCGGAGCTGATCGCGATCGCCGCGGGCGCGGGCGTGCTGACCTCGCCGTCGGCGGACAGCGACCCGTCGCCGGCGACGTCGTACTCGGACACCGTTCCGTCGTTGACGTTGGTGACGTAGGCGTGATCGCCGTCGGCGGTCAGAGCGATCTGCATCGCACCATCGCCGGCCTCCGCCTCCGAGGCGGCGGTCAGGCCGCCGTCGGCGCCGACGTCGTAGACGGTGACGCTAGCGCCGTCCTGGTTGGCGACATAGACGTGCGCGCCGTCGGGCGCGACGGCGATCCCGAACGGGAACTCGCCGGTGGCCACAGTGGCCGGCGTCTTGGGCGTGAGCACCCCACCGAGCCCGACGTCGTACTGCGACACGCTGTCGGAGCCCTGGTTGACGACGTAGAGGCTGCGCCCGTCAGGGCTGGCAGCGACCCCACTGGAGGCGTCGTCGGCGGTTGCCTCCGGAGGCGTGAGCGCCGACAGCATCCCCGAGTTGTCGGCGGCGTACTGGCGCACGAGCCGGTCGAAGCTCGTCGCGTAGACGTAGGCAGGCGGCGTCGCCGCCTGCGCCG
>DATDJX010000423.1:0-2008 GCA_036520275.1 Asanoa sp. | reverse complement strand
GGCTCGGCCGGGCTGAACCTCACCCGGGCCACCCTGGACGCCGCCACGAAGTACCCCTGGACCCGCGCCGACGCCGACGTGCCGCACGGCTCGCACGCCGACGGCACCCGCCGGGCGGTGCGCAAGTTCGGTGTCTACGACGACGACCTGCCGGTGTTCACCTGGCTGCGCGACGGTGTCGACGGCCGGCGCCGGTGCGTCGAGGCGCAGGTGATGGACCTCGCCGACGACGTCGCCTACTCCGTGCACGACCTCGAGGACGGTGTGGTCTCCGGCAAGATCGACCTCTCCTGGCTCGACGGACCCGCGGAGCGCGCGGACGTGTGGGCGACGGTGCGCGACTGGTACGTCCCCGACGCGGTCGACGACGAGCTCGAGGGCGCCCTCGACGGGCTGCGCCGGCTCGCGACCTGGCCGCGCACGCCGTACGACGGCAGCCGGCGCACCCTCGCGGCGCTCAAGGACCTCACCAGCGACCTGATCGGGCTGTTCTGCACCCAGGTCCGCGAGGCCACCGTCGCCAAGCACGGGGAGCGCCCGCTGGTCCGGCACACCGCCGACCTGGTCGTCCCACGGGAGACCGAGGTGGCGGTCGCGGCGCTCAAAGGGGTGGCCGCGCACTACGTGATGCGCGCCGACGACCGGGTGGCCGTGCTGCACCGGCAGCGGGAGGTGGTCACCGAGCTGGTCTCGCTGCTCACCTTGCGCGGTCCGCGGACGCTCATGCCCGCGCTGCGGGCCGACTTCGAGGCCGCCGCGGACGACGCCGCCCGCCTGCGCGTGGTCGTCGACCAGGTCGCGTCGCTCACCGACGCCTCCGCGCTCGCCTGGCACGACCGGCTTCGCTGAGCACTTCCCGGCGGACGCGTCCCCAGGTCGCCGGACCCCCGTCGGGGGACGGGTCCCGCCACGTAGACTCGGCGGAGTGGCAGGGCTGATCCGGGACGACGACATCGCGCTCGTGCGCGAACGTGCCCGGATCGACGAGGTCGTCTCCGGCTACGTCACCCTCAAGAACGCCGGCGGCGGCTCGATGAAGGGCCTGTGCCCCTTCCACGACGAGAAGTCCCCGTCGTTCCACGTCACGCCTTCGCGAAACTTCTTCCACTGTTTCGGCTGCGGGGAAGGCGGCGACGTCATCTCCTTCGTGATGAAGATCGACGGCACGACCTTCGCCGAGACCGTGGAGCGGCTGGCCGACAAGTACGGCGTCCAGCTGCGCTACACCGAGGACGGCGCCCGCCCCGCCAAGCGCGAGACCAACCTGCGGCCGCGGATGCTCGAGGCGCACAAGGCCGCCCAGGCCTACTACGCCGAGCAGCTCGCCACCCCGGAGGCCGCGAAGGCACGGGAGTTCCTCACCGGCCGGGGCTTCGACCAGGACGCCGCCGAGACGTTCGGCGTCGGCTTCGCGCCGCGCGGCGGCTCCGACCTCTACAAGCACCTGCGCCAGAAGGGCTTCCAGGACGCCGAGCTCGTCCAGGGCGGGCTCGTCGGCCAGGGGCAGAGCGGCCACTACGACCGGTTCCGCGGGCGGCTGCTGTGGCCGATCCGGGAGACCAACGGCGACACCATCGGGTTCGGCGCCCGGCGGATCTTCGACGACGACCGCATCGAGGCGAAGTATCTCAACACCCCCGAGACCCCGATCTACAAGAAGAGCCACGTGCTCTACGGGATCGACCTGGCCCGCCGCGACATCGCCCGCTCCTCGCAGGCGGTCGTGGTCGAGGGGTACACCGACGTGATGGCGGCGCACCTGTCCGGCGTCAAGACCGCGGTGGCCACCTGCGGCACCGCGTTCGGGGACGACCACAGCCGGGTGCTGCGGCGGCTGCTCCAGGACCACGACGAGTTCCGCGGCGAGGTGATCTTCACCTTCGACGGCGACGCGGCCGGCCAGAAGGCGGCCCTGCGCGCCTTCGAGGACGACCAGAAGTTCGCCGCCGAGACCTACATCGCGATCGCCCCCGACGGCATGGACCCCTGCGAGCTGCGCCTCGCCAAG
>DATDJX010000422.1:0-11630 GCA_036520275.1 Asanoa sp. | reverse complement strand
CGCCGACGGCATCGTCCTCGTCGACTTCTGGGCGAGCTGGTGCGGCCCTTGTCTTCGGTTCGCGCCGACCTACGAGCGCGTCTCGGAGAAGCACGAGGACATCGTGTTCGGCAAGGTCGACACCGAGGCACAGGTCGAGCTGGCGGCGCGCTACGACATCCGGTCGATCCCGACCCTCATGGCCCTGCGGGACGGTGTGATCGTGTTCGCCCAGCCGGGCGCCCTCCCGGAGTCGGCCGTCGAGTCCCTGATCGAGCAGGTCCGGGCGCTCGACATGGACGACGTCCGCAAGCAGCTCGCCGAGCACGAGCACACGCACTAGCGCCGCCGACCGCGGTCGGAGCCGGAGCGGCGGCTCACCGGCTTGCGCTCTTGTCGAACACGTGTTCGAATTGGGCAATGCGTTGGGACAGCCTGTCCGACCCGGGCTCCGGCCGGGCGGTGTCAGCGACTCCACCCCTGCCGCTGGCGCTGCCCGGCGCGGTCACCCGCACCTTCGACACGCCGGCCTTCGCCGGCATGACCTTCTACGAGGTCCGGGCCAAGTCGGTCATCAACCGGGTCCCCGGCGCCTCGCGCGTCCCGTTCGACTGGACGATCAACCCCTATCGCGGCTGCAGCCACGCGTGCACCTACTGCCTCGCCGGCGACACGCCGATCCTGATGGCGGACGGCCGCACCCGGCCCATCGCCCAGCTGAAGGTCGGCGACCGCGTCTATGGCACGGTCCGCTCGGGAAACTACCGGCGCTACGTGCACACCGAGGTGCTCGCCCAGTGGTCGACGGTCCGCCCCGCCTACCGCGTGCGGCTCGCCGACGGCACCAGCCTCGTGGCCAGCGGCGACCACAAGTTCCTCACCGAGCGTGGGTGGAAGCACGTCACCGGCGCGATGGGCGGCTTCAACCAGCGACCGCACCTCACGAGCGGCAACAAGCTGATGGGCGTAGGCCAGTTCGCCCGGCCGCCGGCCGACACCGGTGACTACCGGCTCGGCTATCTCTACGGCACGAGTCGCGGTGACGCCGGCGTCACCGAGCGCGAGGTGCTCGATCGGACGCGGTGCTACTTGTCGCTCGTCGACCCGTCCGTGGCCGCCGCGGCCAGCACCGGCCAGCTCTCGCCGCCGCCACCCACGGCCATCACCGACGACTGGCGCAAGGGCTTCCTCGCCGGCGTCTTCGACGTCGCCGGCGCCCACGACGGCGGCGCGCTGCGCATCGCGAGTGTCGACCGCGAGACGATCGATCAGGTGGCCACCGCGCTGCGCCGGCTCGACATCGACTTCGTCGTGCGCCGCAACGGCCAGGGCCGCGGCTGGTACGTGCGCATCGTCGGCGGTCTCGCCGCGCGGCTGCGGTTCTTCCACACGGTCGACCCGGCCGCGTCCCCGAAGCGGTCCATCGTGGGCACGGCGATCAAGTCGAGCGTCCCGCTCGACGTCGCATCGGTCGAGCGCCTGGGCCTCGAGATGGCGCTGTGGGACATCACCACCGGCACCGGCGACTTCATCGCCAACGGCGTGGTGAGCCATAACTGCTACGCCCGCAACACGCACACCTACCTCGACCTCGACGCCGGCCACGACTTCGACACCCGCATCGTGGTCAAGGTCAACGCCGGCGAGGTCACCCGGCGCGAGCTCGCGGCCCCCAAGTGGCGCGGCGAGCACATCGCGATGGGCACCAACGTCGACTGTTACCAGCGCGCCGAGGGGCGCTACCAGCTGATGCCGCAGATCATCGCCGCCCTGCGCGACTTCGCCAACCCGTTCTCGATCCTCACCAAAGGCACGCTCATCCTGCGCGACCTGCCGTTGCTCAGACAGGCTGCCGAGGTCACCAAGGTGTCGCTGTCCCTGTCGGTCGGTTTCGTCGACGAGGCCCTGTGGCGCAGCGTCGAGCCCGGCACGCCGTCGCCGCGCCGACGCCTCGACACCGTGCGGGCACTGACCGACGCGGGCTTTGGCGTGAGCGTGTTGATGGCGCCGATCCTGCCCGGCCTCACCGACGACGAGGAACACATCGACACGACGGTCGCCGCCATCGCCGCCGCGGGCGCCCACAGCGTCACCGGTCTGCCGCTGCACCTGCGCCCGGGCGCCCGGGAGTGGTACGCCGCCTGGCTGGGCCGCGAGTTCCCCCACCTGGTCAACCGATACCGCTCCCTCTACCGCGGCGGTTCCTACCTGCCCAAGGACTACCAGTCCGAGATCGGTGCCCGCGTGCGCATGGCCGCCCGCCGCCACGGCCTGCTCAAGGCCGAGCCGGGCGAGGCCCGCCGGGTCGAGGCGCCGACCGCGCCGCCACCCGAGCCCCCTGAGCAGCTCACGCTCCTCTGACCCGCCACGCCGGTCGAGGCGTCCTTCGCGTCAGGCTCCCACCCGGCGGAGGACGCCTCGACCCCCTCTCACGGTTGACCCGCACGGGTTGGACCACGTCTTGGCGGCGCGCCGACGTGGTCGTCACCTCGGAACGAGCGTTGATCATGAAGTTAGGCCCGCCGGGACGAGCTCGAGGTCGGCTGCCAGAACGGCGTCCCGGTGGCCCGCGCGGACGATTGATCGACGCGCGGGTGACAGCGGGCTAGGCTCCGCGGCATGCGGGGCGGCGTGTACGAGCATCGACGGTTGCTGCTCGGCACGGCCGTCCTCGCGCTCGTCTGGGGAGTCGCCATCGTCGTGCTCGACCCGGCCAACGGCTTCCTCGACGCCGTCGTGCACCTCGGCCCGACCGTCCTCGGCCTCTGCCTCTACCTCGGCCTGATCGGTTGGCGCCCGGCGGGGCCGGCCGCGTTCCTCGTGGCCCGCCGGCGGTCGGCGTTCGTCGCGCCGGTCAACCGCCGCCGTACGGCCGAGCTCGCCGCGCTCATCCTGCTGCTCGCCGGGCAGGCCGCGCTGTGGATCGACCGGCTCGGCGAGCCCGGTGCCAACGGGCTGGACGTCGCCCTGTCGACGACCTTCCTGCTCGCGGTGGCCGCGCTGCTCGCGCACTGCTGGCTCGCGCCGCCGACGCTCGAGCTGCGCCCAGAGGGCGTACGCGTTCCGCGCGGCCTGCAACCGCTCACGGTGCGCTGGGAGTCTCTGCGCCCCGGCACCCCGTGGGCCCCGCGGGTGCGCACGCAGCGGCTCGACCTGGTCGGCCGGGCCCGCACCTACCATGTGCCGATCGACGTGCTCGACATCCATCCCTGGTTCCTCGCCGACGCGATCCGTTACTACGTAGCCCATCCGGAGCATCGCGCGGCGATCGGTCGGCCCGCCGAGCACGAGCGGCTGTGCCGCCGCCTCCGTGACGGCGGCGCGCCACCCGCCCTGCCCGCACCCGCGCAGCGCAAGGCGCTCCCGCCGGGTCGACGACCACCCGCTCCCCGGCCGCCCGCTCCGGGACCGCCCGGTGCGCGACCGACCGGTCCGCGACCGACGGGCGACGACGAGCGGGGATACAGTCGGACGCGTGCGTGACCCGCAAGAGATCCTCGCCGCCGCCGAGGTCATCGCGATCGTCGGCGCCTCCCGGGACGCCCACAAGGTCGCCCATTCCGTCCCTCTTCAGATGCAGCGGCACGGCTGGCGGATCATCCCGGTCAACCCGTACGCCGACGAGCTGTTCGGCGAGAAGGTCTACCGGTCCGTGAAGGACATCCCGCACCCCGTCGACCTCGTGACGGTGTTCCGGCCGTCCGAGCAGGCGGCCGCGGTCGTCCGGGAGGCCGTCGAGGCCGGCGCGCCGGCGGTGTGGCTGCAGCTGGACATCCGTTCCGCGGAGGGACGGCGGCTCGCGACCGAGGCCGGCATCGACTACGTCGAGGATCGCTGCCTGGCGGTGGAACGGGCAGTCGGTCGGTTGTCCCGGCTGAGCTCGGCCACGGGCTGAGTCGTGGAGATCGCGGAGTACGTCGCGTCGCTCGATCGGGACGGCAACGCCCTCGCGGCGGCGGCCGAGCGGGCCGGGCCGGACGCCGAGGTGCCGACCTGCCCCGGTTGGCGGGTCCGTGACCTGCTCCTGCACCTCGGTGGGGTGCATTCCTGGGCGGCGTCGTTCCCGGCGACCGCCCGGACCGAGCCCTACACCGCCGAGGAGGAAGCGACCTTCTTCCCGCGGGTGGACGACGCCGACCTGGTCGGCTGGTACCGCGCGCGGCACGCGGACGCCGTGCGGACGTTCGCCGCGGCCGATCCGGCGCGGCCCTGTTGGTCCTTCGTCCCCGCGCCGTCGCCGCTGGCGTCGTGGGCCCGGCGGCAGGCGCACGAGACCGCGATCCACCGGGTCGACGCGGAGTCGACCGTCGGCAGCCGGCCCACCTGGTCCCCCGGGTTCGCCGCCGATGGGGTCGACGAGTTGATCTGCGGTTTCTTCGGCGGTCCGGGACGGCGCAAGCTGCGTGCCGACCCGCCGACGTCGATGACCGTCGTGGCGGACGACGCGGACGCGGCCTGGCACATCCGGCTGGAGCCGGAACGCCGATTCGTCGTGCCCGGGCGGGAGCCGGCGGACCTGACCGTCAGCGGGCCTGCGAACGACCTCTATCTGCTGCTGTGGAACCGCGGCGGCGAAGCGGCGCTGGTGCTCGACGGCGACCGCCGTCCGCTCGACCTGTGGCGGCAGCTGGCCACGGTCCGCTGGTCCTGAATCCTGTCGCGCCCGCATCGTCCGCTGTTCTACCGTGCGCGGCATGCTGGCGATACGCGAGGCGGTCACCGACGCCGACCACGAGCAGCTGCGGCGCGTACGAATGATCATCCTGCCGCACGAACGGGCGTTGACCGTCGAGCAGATGCGCGCGTCCGCGCGTCCCGACCAGGTGCAGGTGCTGGCCGAACGCGACGGCGAGGTGGTAGGCGCCGGCTACGCCGGCAGTTCGGACCTGGGCGGCGCGGCCACCGTCGTGCCGCGCGTTCTTCCCGGCGCGCGCCGCCAGGGCATCGGCACCGCGATCCTGCGCGAGCTGGTCGCCCACGCGACCTCGCTGCGGCCGGACTTCCTCGTCGCCCATGCGGACGACGCCGGTTCCAAGGCGTTCGCCGAGCACTTCGGCTTCGTCGAGGTCGACCGCCAGGTCGAGCAGGTACGGGCGATCGGCGCCGAGCCGTGGCCGGCTACGCCCGAAGGCTACGAGATCGTCACCGTCGCCGCGCGTCCGGAGCTGTGGGACACCGCGTACGACCGGATCGGGGTGCAGGCGTTCCACGACATGGCCGTGATCTCGCCGCTCGACGTGACCCGCGAGGAGTGGCACCGCGACTGGATCGGCGATCCGGCGGCCATGTACCTGGCGGTCGCCGACGACGAGGTGATCGGCATGGCCGGCCTGATCGACGACGCCGACGAGCCACACCGGGCGGAGAACGCGCTCACCGTGGTGCGCCGGGACTGGCGCGGCAAGGGCGTCGCGGCGACGCTGAAGCGGATGACCCTCGCGCTGGCGGCCGAGCGCGGGCTGCGCGAGGTCTACACGTGGACGCAGAAGGGCAACGCCGACATGCGGCGGCTCAACGCGCGCCTCGGTTACGTGACCCGGCTGCAGAGCTTCACGATGCGCGCGGACCTGCCCGTCGCGGTCTGACCCAGTCGATCATGTAGTTACGACCTGTCCGGGAGCGCTCCCGTGGACCGTATTTCATGATCGACTCGGGGCCGGCAGCGCGGTGGGGACCGCGCGGCCGGGCTCGCGGTCGCGGATCGGCGAGAACGTCGCGACGCCGGCGATCAGGAGCAGCCCGACGCCGGCGACCAGCGTGGCCGCCGGCACGCCGTAGGCCTTGACCGCCGCGGTGAGCAGCACCGCACCGGCCGGACCGGGCAGGAAGTGCAGCGTCCAGAACGCCGAGGTCACCCTGCCGAGCAACGCGTCGGGTGTGACCTGCTGCCGCAGCGACATCGAGCAGGTGCCGGCGACGCCCTCGCAGAACACGAAGACGGCGACGAGCGCCGCCAGCAGCGGCAGGGCGGCGGTCCGCCCGAGCAGGACGATCGCGAGGCCGCCGACCGCGTACGAGCCGATCCAGCAGGCCCCGAAGCCCAACCGGCGGCGCAGGGCGGCCACCGCGATGCCGGACAGGATCGTGCCGACGGCGGCGACGGCCAGCGCGATGCCCACCACCGACGACGGCTGGTCCAGGTCGTGGCGGATCCGGTAGATGAACACGTCGGTCAGGCCGTAGGTCACGAACAGCACGCCGCCGAGCAGCAGCGTGAGCGTGCGCAGCGCGGGGTGCTGCCAGAGGAACCGGGCGCCGACCGCGACGCCGCGCCACGGGACCGCTCGGCCCGCCGGAGTCCGCGACGGCTCCTGCATCCGCCGCAGCCGCACGAACAGCATGCCGACCGCGGCGAGCGCGAACGTGACCGCATCGATGCCGATCGCGGCCGCCGGCCCGAGCAGGCCCGCGACGATCCCGGCCAGCAGCGGTCCGCCGATGCCCGCTGCCGCCGAGCTCGCGTTCATCGCGCCGTTCGCCTCGGTAAGCCTGTCCCTGCCGACCAGCGACGGTATCGCCGTGACGTAGGTGACCTGCGACAGCATGCCGACGGCGGCGCCGAACGGCATGACCGCGTAGAGCACCCACAGCTGCGGGTCGACCAGCCAGACCAGCGGCACCACGCCGTAGAGGACGGCCCGCGCGACGTCGCACCCGATCATGATCACGCGGCGGTCGAAGCCGTCTACCACGGCGCCGGCGAACACGCCGGTGACCAGCCAGGCGAGGCCGATCGTGCCGGTGAGCAGGCCCATCTGGACGACCGAGCCGGTCGCCTGCAGCACCAGCAGCGGGAGCGCGACGGTGGTGAACGTGTCGCCGGCGAAGGACGCGGTCTGGATGACCAGGAAGAGGACGAAGGTACGGTCGCGCCACAGTCCGCCGGGCATGTCCTAGATCTTGTACTCCCTGAGCAACCCGCGCGAGATGATCGTCTTCTGGATCTCGGAGGTGCCTTCCCCGATCAGGAGGAACGGCGCCTCGCGCATGAGCCGCTCGATCTCGTACTCCTTCGAGTAGCCGTAGCCGCCGTGGATGCGGAACGACTCCTGCACGACCTCGGCGCAGTACTCGGACGCGAGCAGCTTGGCCATGCCGGCCTCGACGTCGTTGCGGTCGCCGGAGTCCTTGAGGCGCGCGGCGTTGACCATCAGCCCGTGTGCCGCCTCGATCTTCGTGCCCATCTCGGCGAGCTTGAACGCGATCGCCTGGTGCCTGGCGAGCGGTTCGCCGAACGTGTGCCGCTGCTGGGCGTACGCGATCGCGAGCTCGAACGCGCGGATGGCGATGCCGCACGCGCGGGCGGCGACGTTGACCCGGCCGACCTCGATGCCGTCCATCATCTGGTAGAAGCCGCGCCCCACCTTGTCCGGCCCACCGAGCACGGTGGACTCCGGGACCCGGACCCCGTCGAGCACCATCTCGGTGGTCTCGACGCCCTTGTAGCCCATCTTCTCGATCCGGCCGGGGATCGTGAGGCCGGGCGCGGTCTCGCCGAAGCCCGGCTCCTTCTCCAGCAGGAACGTCGTCATGGTGGCATAGCCGGAATCAGCGCCGGTGTCGGTCTTCACCAGCGTCGCGACCACCGACGAGTAGGCACCGTTGGTGAGCCACATCTTTTGTCCGTTCAGGACGAAGTGGTCGCCCTCGCGGGTGGCCTTCGACCGGATCGCGGCCACGTCGGATCCCGTGCCCGGCTCGGACATCGAGAACGCGCCCCGCACCTCGCCGGTCGCCATCCGCGGCAGCAGCGACGCCTTCTGCTCCGGGGTGCCGTGCTGCCCGACCAGGTAGGCGACGATGAAGTGGGTGTTGACGATGCCGGAGACCGACATCCAGCCCCGCGACAGCTCCTCCACGACCAGTGCGTACGTCAGCAGCGACTCGCCCAGGCCGCCGTGCTCCTCGTCGATGGTCAACCCGAACAGGCCCATCTCGCGCATGCCGGCGACGATGTCGGCCGGGTACTCGTCGGCGTGCTCGAGCCGCTGCGCGTGCGGGATGATCTCCTTGTCGACGAACTCGCGCACGGTTTCCAGGATCGAGCGCTGGACGTCGGTGAGACCCGGCGTCTGGGCCAGTCGGGCCATGCCGCAACCTCCGTACTCAGCGGTAACTTGCCGTCCGCTCAGTATCGACGCAACGCGAGGCGGCGCCAAGGTGGGCATTCGCTACATGCGGTGTGAAAAGCTTCACCACATGAGCTATACACCGCCCGGCAGCTCGCCCGATCCGGATCGGCCGCAACACGACCCGACCGCGTCGCCGCCGAGCTCCAGCCCACCCAGCTCTGGCCCGCCGAGCTCGGGGCCACCGAGCCCGTACGGACAGTCGCCGCAATACGGGCAGTCGCCGCAGCCGGACCCGTACTCCCAGTACGACCAGCCCGGCAGCACGCCTTCGCAGCCCTACCAGCCGCCCCAGGGCCAGCAGCCGTACGGCCAGCCGGCCTACGGCGCGCCGGACCAGCCCTACGCCTCCTCGGCGCCGCCCACCTACGGCGGTCCGCCGCCCCAGGGGTACGGCGGCCAGCCCTACGCCGCGTCGCGCGGCACCAACGTGATGGCGATCCTGTCCCTGGTGCTGTCGATCCTCGGCCTGTTCACCTGCATCACCGCGCCGATCGGCGCGATCCTCGGGCACGTCGCGAAGCGGCAGATCGCCACGTCGGGCGAGGACGGCAAACCGCTCGCCACCGCCGGCATCATCGTCGGTTGGGTGCTGACGGCGCTGTTCGTGATCGGCATCATCATCGCGGTCATCGCCATCGTGGCGACAGCCGACAACTCGACCAACACGTACTAGCGGAACTGGGCCTCGCGGACGCTGTTGCCCCCGTCCACGACCAGCATCTGCCCGGTGATGTACGAGGCGGCCGGCGAGCACAGGAACGCGATCGCGGCCGCCACCTCGTCGGGCGTGCCCGGGCGGCCGATCGGCGTGCCGAGGCCCTGTTTCAGCTCAGCCACTGTGGACGCCGCCGTGTAGATGGTGCCCGGTGCGACGGCGTTGACCGTGACGCCGTCGGCGACCATCTCCATCGCGAGCGCCCGGGTCAGGCCGACGACGCCAGCCTTCGCGGCCGCGTAGGCGGCCTCGGTGGGCAGCGCGTTGACCGGTCCGGCGGTGGCGGCCAGGTTGACGATGCGGCCCCAGCCGCGCTCGGCCATGCCGCCGATGAACGCGCGGCTGCACAGAAACGCCGTGGTGAGGTTGCGGTCGATCTCCTGGTGCCACTCCTCGAAGGTGAGCTGGGCGACCGGCCGGAGCACCTCCGGCGAGGCCCGGCTCGCCAGGCCGGCGTTGTTCACCAACACCTCGACGTCGCCGAGCGACTCCGAGATGGCGTCGGCCAGCGCACCGACCTCGGCCTCGTCGGTCAGGTCTGCGACGAAGCCGGTGGCGCCGAGCTCGGCGGCGCGCTCGTGGATGCGTCGGGTGGTCGACACGATCGCCACCTTCGCGCCGAGGCCGACGAGCCGGTGGGCGGTCGCGTAGCCGATGCCGTCTGGGCTGCCTGCGCCGGTCACGAGCGCGACACGCCCGTCGAGGCGCAAGCTGGTCGGGTCCTCGATTGCCATGCCCGAGATCCTGCCCGGTCGGTTCGCGGCGGGCAACGACGGCCCCCTATCGGGTCATGCGGCTGGCCGCGGCCCGCTACCCTGGCGGCCGCACCCGGCGAAACACGGAGACCGTCGATGACCCAGCCCGACCACCCCGACCGGACGTGGGCCGATCCGGCCGCCCAGGCATACACCCCCGCCGGACGCGACCCGGCCGGCGCCACCCCCGCTTACGACCCGTCCGCAGCGCCCGCCCCCGACGACGCCGCCGCGTACTACACGCAGCCGGCGCCGTACGGTCAGCCCGGGCCCTACGGCCAGCCGGCCGCGCACGCCCAGCCGGCGCCGTACGGCCAGCCCGGGCCCTACCCGTACGGCTACCCGCCGCCGTACTACCCGCCCGCCGAGCCCACCAACGGCCTGGCCATCGCGTCGATGGTGGTCTCCATCGTCGGCGCGCTCGGCCTGTGCTTCTACGGCCTCGGCGGCTACCTCGGCATCGTCGGCGCGATCCTCGGCCACGTCGCCACCAGGCAGATCCGCCAGCAAGGCGGTCAAGGCGGCGCGATGGCGAAAGCCGGCATCATCGTCGGCTGGATCTCGGCCGGCATCGCGGTGCTCGCGACGATCGGCATCGTGGTTTTCATCGTCTGGGCGGCCAACCAGCCATCGACGACGTACGCGACCTACTAGCGTGCCCTAGGCGTCCGGCGGCGTGAACCGTGAGGTGCGGGTCATACCGGCGGCGCGGCCCTTGGCCGCGATCACCAGGGCCATCTTCCGCGATGCCTCGTCGATCATCTCGTCTCCGAGCATGACCGCGCCGAGCTTGCCGCCGGCCTCGCTGGTGTAGTGGTCGTACGCGTCGAGGATCAGCTCGGCGTGGTCGTAGTCGTCCTGTGCCGGCGAGTAGACCTCGTTGGCGGCGGCGATCTGACCGGGGTGTAGCACCCACTTGCCGTCGAAGCCCAGCACCGCCGAGCGCTTGGCCACCGCGCGGAACGCGTCGACGTCGCGGACCTGCAGGAACGGACCGTCGATGGCCTGCTTCTCGTGCATCCGGGCGGCCATCAGGATCCGCATCAGGATGTAGTGGTAGGGGTCGCCCGGGTAGTCGGGGATCAGCGCGCCGACCACCAGCGAGCGCATGTTGATCGAGGCCATGAAGTCGGCCGGCCCGAAGATGATGGTCTCGACGCGCGGCGACGCGGCCGCGATCGCGTCCACATTGACCAGGCCGGCCGCGTTTTCGATCTGCGCCTCGATGCCGATCCCGCCGACATCGAGGCCGATGGTCTTCTCGATCTGGGTGAGCGTGAGGTCGAGCCACTCGACGTGCGCCGCCGACTGGACCTTGGGCAACATCACGCAGTCGAGGTTGACGCCGGCGCCCTCGACGACCTCGACGACGTCGCGGTAGGTCCATGGCGTGGTGAGGTCGTTGACCCGCACGACGCGGGTCTTGCCCGCCCAGTCGCCGTCGTTGAGGGCCGCGACCACGTTCTTGCGGGCCTCGGGCTTGGCCAGCGGCGCGACCGCGTCCTCGAGGTCGAGGAACACCTGGTCGGCGGGGAGGCCCTGAGCCTTGTCGAGCATCTTGACACTCGATCCCGGCACGGCGAGGCAGGACCTGCGGGGTCGTCCGACGGCGGACATCGGCGGCTCCTTCCCTTGGTGGCTAGACGGTAACCTCAGCCCGTGAGCGGGGAGAACCGGCCTGTGGAAGATCTCACTGAGCGCGTCGTGGTGGTCACCGGCGCCACGTCCGGCATCGGCCTCGCGGCCGCGCTGGACCTCGCGCAGCGCGGCGACCGGGTCGCCCTCGTCGGCCGCGACCCGGCCCGGCTCGCGGACGCCGCCTCGGAGATGCGCGAGGCGAGCGGGGCGGCCGCGCCGACGTTCCGGGCCGACTTCGCGGTGCTCGACGACGTCCGCAAGCTGGCCGACCAACTGACGGTCGAGTACGACCGGATCGACGTGCTGGCCAACAACGCGGGTGCCCTCGTCGTACGGCCCGTGACCACGGCGGACGGGTTCGAGCTCACGATGCAGACCAACCACCTTGCGCCGTTCCTGTTGACGTCGTTG
>DATDJX010000421.1:0-3067 GCA_036520275.1 Asanoa sp. | reverse complement strand
CGCCGCGGAGCCGCTCGGCCCCGGCGTCGGGGCGGCGGTCGGCGAGGCCGCGACGGCGCTGCCGTTGGTCACCTTGAGCACCTTGCGGAATCGCAGCTCGGCCGCGTTGCCGATGTCGTTGAGGTTGGCGTTCTGGCCGGGCAGGGAGATGACGATGTTGCGGTTGCCCTCGGTCACCACCTCGGCCTCGGCGACGCCGCGGCCGTTGACGCGGGCCTCGATGATCTGGCGCGCCTGATCGAGCGCCTCCTTCGATGGCGGCTGACCGTTGGTGTCCTTCGCCTCGAGGAGCACCCGGGTGCCGCCGACGAGGTCGAGGCCGAGCTTGGGGTGCAGCCGGTTGCCGATGCTGCCGCTGGCACCGGACCCGAAGAACACGAGGAGATAGAGGACGACGAAGATCCCACCGAGGACGGCGAGCTGCCGGCCCGGGTGGGACTGTCCCTGAGGTGGCGCCACGGCTGTCGTATCTCCCTGTGTCTGCTGACGGCGATGTCGGGCCGGCGGTGTCGACCGGCGTCACGGCTCACGCGCCGGCGACACCGAGCCGGCGCGATTGTCCACTACGTGCGGTGGCGGTGTGGTCCCGCGGGCGTCGGGGCGTCAGGCCTCTTCGACCGGGCTCACCGTCTTGCCGGCGGTGGCGTCGGTCTGCGGCAGGATCCGGGCGATCGCCTGTCGCGCGTAGCGCAGGTGCACGCCGGGGGCCGCTTCGAGCGTGACCGTGTCGGCGTCGCTTGCGACGACCGTCCCGTGGAGGCCACCGATGGTGACGACCTGCGAGCCGGGGCCAAGGGTGGACTGCATCTGCTGGGCCTCGCGGCGACGCCTCTGCTGCGGGCGGATCATCATGAAGTACATGACGCCGAACAACAGAACGATCATGAGGAGCGGCAGGAAGCTGCTGCCGCCGCCGGAGGCTGCTGCGTAAAGCACGGTATAGACCTTCCCGTGGGCCGCGCGGGGCGTGGGGGCGCCGGGCGCAGGCGGAACTTGTCGGTCGGTGCGGACCGCGGGCGAGTCTAGTCGGTCAACCTGGGAACACCGAACGCGCCGCCGGTCACTTTGCGATCACGAGGCGGTCGACGCGTCGCCGAACAGGTCAGGCGGCGCACCCGGGACGGACGGCGGCGTACGCCCCAGATGGCGCCAGGCCGCGTCGGTGGCGACGCGACCCCGCGGCGTCCTGGCCAGCAGGCCGGCCCGGACGAGGAACGGCTCGCACACCTCCTCGACGGTGTCGGGCTGCTCCCCCACCGCAACGGCCAGGGTGGACAGGCCCACCGGGCCGCCGCGGAACGAGTCGACCAGCGCGCTCAGCACGGCCCGGTCGAGCCGGTCGAGTCCGAGCGCGTCGACGTCGTACACCCGCAGTGCCGCCCGGGCGGTCTCGAGCGTGACCACGCCGTCGGCCCGGACCTCGGCGAAGTCGCGGACCCGGCGCAGCAGCCGGTTGGCGACGCGCGGAGTGCCCCGCGAGCGGCCGGCGATCTCGGTCGCCCCTTCCGCGGTGATCGGGACGCCTAGGATGCGCGCGGAGCGGTTCAGCAGCACGTCGAGGTCGTCGGCGGAGTAGAAGTCGAGGTGGGCGACGAAACCGAAGCGGTCGCGCATCGGCCCGGTGAGCAGGCCCGACCGGGTTGTCGCACCGACCAGGGTGAACGGTTCGACGTCGAGCGGGATTGCGGTCGCGCCCGGCCCCTTCCCGACGATCACGTCCACCCGGAAGTCCTCCATGGCGCTGTAGAGAAGCTCCTCGGCCGGCTTCGCGATGCGGTGGATCTCGTCGATGAACAGCACGTCGCCTTCCGCGAGGCTGGTCAGGATCGCCGCGAGGTCGCCGGACCGCTCGATGGCGGGCCCGCTCGTCACCCTGATCCCCGACCCCAGCTCCGCCGCGACGATGTTGGCCAGCGTCGTCTTCCCGAGGCCCGGCGGGCCGGAAAGCAGGATGTGGTCGGGCGGGGCGCCTCGGCCCATGGCGCCGCGCAGCAGGAGGTCGAGCTGGTCGCGGACGCGGTGCTGGGCGATGAAGTCGGCGAGGCGCCGGGGGCGGACGCTCGCCTCGGCGTCACGCTCGGCGTCGTCCGCGTACGCGGAGACCGCACCGGTCATGCCGCCTCCGCACCGAATGCGACCGCGTCCCCAAGGTGCCGGCCGACCCAACCGGCCGGCCGCTCGGGGGCGCCGTGACCACACGGACCGAGGCTGATGACGATCTCGCTTCGCGCGGTCATCGCGTGCGGCCCAGGAGCCGGATGGCCTGCTTGAGCAGGACGGGCACGGGCGGGGTCGTGCCGTCGACGGTCTCGGCCACCGCGGCCACGGCCTGGTCGGCCTGTGCGGCCGTCCAGCCGAGGCCGACCAGCGCCTGGCGCACCTGCTCGGTCCAGGCGCCGCCGACGATGCCGGTGGCGCCGTCGGCGCCGACCGCGACCGGGCCGATGCGGTCGCGCAGCTCGAGTACCAGCCGCTCGGCGCCCTTCCTGCCGATGCCCGGCACCTGCGTCAGGGTGGCCGTGTCGGCGTTGGCAATCGCCTTGCGCACCACGTCGGGCGCGTGGACGGCCAGGACGGCCTGGGCCAGCCGCGGGCCCACGCCGCTGGCGGTCTGCAAGAGCTCGAACAGGTGCTTTTCGTCGTCGTCGGCGAAACCGTAGAGGGTGAGCGAGTCCTCCCGCACGACCAGGCTGGTGGCCAGCCGCGCCGGGCTGCCGGTGCGCAGGCCGGCCAGCGTGGCCGGGGCGCAGTGCACCGCCAGGCCCACACCCCCGACCTCGATCACCGCGCCATCGGGCGAGACGTGGGTGACCACCCCGCGCACGCTAGCGATCACGCGCCGGCCTCGCTTCGCTCGGCAACAGCGCGACCGGGCTGACCGAGCCGCTCGATCATCGCGTCCTCCCTCTGGATGCGGCCGCGGCCGCGGCCAGCTTGTCGCGGGTGCCGCCACGCCACACGTGACAGATGGCGAGCGCGAGCGCGTCGGCGGCGTCGGCCGGGCGGGGTGGCGCGTCGAGCCGCAGCAACCGGGTCACCATCGCCGTGACCTGCCCCTTGTCGGCCT
>DATDJX010000420.1:0-3007 GCA_036520275.1 Asanoa sp. | reverse complement strand
GGAGCCGCTGCGGATCGAGTGCAGCCACTTCCTCGACTGCGTCCGGAACGGGACCGAGCCGCGCACCGGCGGCGAGGAGGGGTTGCGCGTCGTGAGGGTGCTCGAGCGGCTGCAGCGCTCGCTCCGGGAGACGTCCGTTGTCGCCAACCGCTGAGCTCCGCCCATCCGAGCGCGCGCCCGGGTTGCTGCTGGGCGACGGCGTGGAGCTGCCCGAGGACGTCGAGCTCGGCGGCAACGTGATCGTTCACGCCGGGACCCGGATCGGCGGCGGGGCGCGTCTCCAGGACGGCTGCGTGTTGGGCAAGCCGGTTGCGCTGGGCCCCCGCTCGAGCGCCATGGGCGGCGCGGCGCCGGGCCCGGCCGCGATCGGGCCGGGGGCGACGGTGGGCGCCGGGGCCGTGGTCGTGGAGGGCGCGGGCATCGGCGCGCGCTGCGTCGTGGCCGACCAGGCACACGTGCGCGAGCGCACGGTGATCGGCGAGGAGACGGTGGTTGGCCGCGGGGCGTCGGTGGAGAACGACGTGCGCGTGGGGGCGAGGGTCCGCATCCAGACCGGCGCGTACGTGACGGCGTGGTCGATCGTCGAGGACGACGTGTTCATAGCGCCGGGCGTGCTCTTCACGAACGACCCGACCGGCGGCTGGCGGCCGCCCGAGCTGGAGCTGCGCGGGCCGACCCTGCGACGGGGCTGTCGCATCGGGGCCGGCGCCGTCCTGCTCCCGGGCGTCGAGATCGGCGCGGAGGCGTTCGTCGCCGCGGGCGCGGTCGTGACTCGTCACGTGGCGCCAGGAGCGCTCGTCATGGGCGTGCCGGCGCGGGTCGTCTCGTGAGGCGCCGCCGCTCGCTCGCCCCGGGCCGAGGCACGCTGGCCCTCGGAGCGCTCGCAACGGGCGCGGTGGCCGCGGTGGTCGTCATCGAGGTGAGGCGGGTGTGGAGGCGCGGCTCGGCGCCGTCGCTCCGCGAGACCGACCACCCGATCCTCGCGGCCGAGGAGGCCGTGGCGGAGACGGCGCGGGTGGCGGCGGCCGGTTACCGCGTCGTCTCGACCCGCGAGAACTCGATGTTCAACCTGCTGACCTCGTTCGCGGTCACGTTCATCACGGTGCGCTCGGTCACCTACGGGCTCAGGCGGCGCCGCACGCTGGGCCCGTTCCGGAACGTGCGCGTCGGCCGTCGCCACATCCACCACTTCGTGCCGGGCATCGTGATGGCGTTCGTCGCGGGGGCGGCGGCGATCCTCACGCGGGAGGAGGGGCTCGAGCCCGTGCTCGCCGTCCCGTTCGGGGTGGGTATGGGCCTGACGCTCGACGAGTCCGCGCTGCTGCTCGACCTTGAGGACGTGTACTGGACCCGCGAGGGACTCCTGAGCGTGCAGATCACGCTGGCCGTGATGGCGATGCTGGGCGCGCTCGCCCTGGCGCTTCGCTTCCTATGGCGCGGCGAGCAGGTCGTGCTCGATTCGGCCGGGCCGTCGACCTGAGCTGATTTGATTGCGCCACATGGAGACGCCTCAGCCGCCTGAGCGGCCCGTTCCGGCCGGTCCGCAGGCCCCACCCAGCGGCTGGGACCAGCCGATCCCGCCCCAGGCGCCCGGGTGGCATGGCCGGCCGCTGGCGAGTTGGGGCTCGCGGCTCGCCGCCCTCCTGATCGACTGGTTGATCCTGCTCGTCCCGGTCGTGGTCCTCGTGGCGATCGTCGTCGCGATCGCCGGAGGGAGCGACGTCGGCGCGGTGCTCACGGGGGTCATCGGGTTTCTGACCTACCTGCTCGTCGCCCTGATCTACGCGCCCGTCCTGATGGCGCGCGACGGCGCCCACAATGGGCAGACGTGGGGCAAGCAGATGATCGGGATCCGGGTGATCCGGGACACCGACGAGCCGATGAACTTCGGTTGGGGGGCGCTCCGCGAGATCGGCCTGAAGGGCTTCGCCGTCGGCCTCGCCTCGACGATCATCCCGCTCATCCCGTGGTTCCTGAACTTCTTCTGGCCGCTTTGGGACGACGAGAACCGCTGCCTGCACGACATGGTCGCGTCGACTCACGTGGTGCGGGCCTAGGCGACTCAGGCTGCGGCCGGGCGCAGGTGCTCGGCGGCGCCCGTCCAGATCATCTGCTCGCGTCCGGGGCCGACGCCCACCATCACGATGGGGATCCCGAGCGACTCCGAGATGTAGTCGAGGTAGGCCTTGGCGTTCGCGGGCAGCTCGTCCACCGAGCGGCAGCCGCGGATGTCCTCGTGCCAGCCGGGGAGCTCGACGTAGTCCCCGTGGACCCGGTGGACGATCGACTGGTGGTAGGGGAAGTCGTCGAACGTGGCGCCCTCGGGGCCGAGGTAGCGAACGCCGATGTGGAGCGGGTCGATGCCGGTGAGCACGTCGAGCTTGGTCAGCACTAGGCCGGTGAGCCCGTTCACGCGACCCGCGTAGCGGAGCGCCACGAGGTCGAGCCAGCCCGTGCGGCGCGGCCGCCCGGTGGTGGTGCCGAACTCTCCGCCCGACTCGCGGATCTGCTCGCCAAGCGCGTCGTCGAGCTCCGTGGGGAAGGGCCCGGCCCCCACGCGCGTGGTGTACGCCTTCGCGATTCCCCAAACCTCGTCGAGAGCGCCCGGGCCCACGCCGGCGCCCGGCCCCGCCGCTCCCGCGACGGTGTTCGACGACGTGACGAAGGGATAGGTGCCGTGGTCGATGTCGAGAAGCGCGCCCTGGGCGCCCTCGAAGACCACCAGCCCGCCCTCGTCGAGCGTGCGCCAGGCGATCGGCGGGGTGTCGGCGATGAACGGCTCCAGCCGGTGCCCGTGGGTCCGGTACTCCTCGGTCATGGTGTGGAGGTCGAGCTCCGGCAGCTTGGCGTAGGGCCGCAGCATCAGCCGCTTCGGCTCCATAGCCGCGTAGATCTTCTTCCGGAGGATCTTCTCGTCGAGGAGGTCCTGCATGCGGATGCCGAGGCGAGCGGCCTTGTCGGCGTAGCAGGGGCCGATGCCGCGCCGGGTCGTGCCGATCTGGAGCTT
>DATDJX010000419.1:0-2485 GCA_036520275.1 Asanoa sp. | reverse complement strand
GCGAACGCCACGTCCACCGGCCGGTTGTACCAGCCGTCGCCGTTGGGGGCGCGGTCCGGCGCGGCGCCCGACACCCTCGGCGCGGTCTCGTCGTACTTCAGCCCGAAGCCGCGCGCCGCGCTCTGGTTGCCCGCCTTGTCGCGGCAGGTGCCCGACACCGACGCCGCGCCCGTGTCCGGCCCGTCGTAGGTGGTCGTCGTGCAGTCCTGGATGCCGGACGTGTCGTCGGCGCCCTCGAAGGCCACCGATACCGAGCGGTTGTACCAGCCCGCGGCGTTCGGGCCGCGGGCCGGGGTGGCGCCGGTGGCCGTGGGCTTCGTTGCGTCGTACTTCAGCGCGAACGCCCGGCTAGAGACGTTGCCCGCCCGGTCGCGGCACCGGCCCGTGACGCTCGCGGCTGCGCTGTCCGGGGCCTCGTAGGTGACCGGGGTGCAGTCGGACAGGCCCGACGTGTCGTCGGTCGCCAGGAAGCCGAAGCCGACCGCGTGGTTGTACCAGCCGTTCAGATCCGGCAGCCGGTCCGGCGTCGTCCCCGTCACGCTCGGCCCGGTCTCGTCGTACTTCAGCCCGAACCCGAGCGCCGAGCTCGTGTTGCCGGCGCGGTCGGTGCAGGTGCCCGGCACCGCCGCGGTGCCGTCGTCCGGGCCTCCGTAGACGGTCGCCGTGCACGACTGCACCCCGGATGTCCCGTCGGTGCCGGTGAACGAGACACCGACCTCGTGGTTGTACCAGCCGTTCGAGTCGGCGGAACGCGCCGCCTGTCCGGAGGTCACGTCCGGCTTCGTCGAGTCGTAGCTCAGCTTGAAGGCGAACGGGCTGCTCGTGTTCCCGGCCTCGTCGGTGCAGGTCCCCGACGCGGACGCGTCCCCGCTGTCGGGGCCCGAGTAGGTGATCGTGGAGCAGGAGCGGATCCCCGACAGCCCGTCGCCGCCGCTGAAGGCCACCTGCACGGGGGCGCGATACCAGCCGTTCGAGTCCGGGCCGCGCGCCGGCTGGGCGCCGGTCGCCGCCGGCGACGTCGAGTCGTACTTGAGCGCGAAGTCGCGGCTCGCGGAGTTGCCGGCCGCGTCCGTGCAGGTGCCCGTGAACGAGGCGGCGGCGGAGTCGGGGCCGGCGTAGGTGCGTGGCGGGCATGACGCGATCCCGGACGTGCCGTCGGTGCCCTGCACGTCGAATCCGACCGGCCGGTTGAACCAGCCGGCCCCGTTCGCGGAGCGCTCGGGAACCGCCCCGGTCACGGACGGGTCGGTCTGGTCGTACTTCATCCCGTACGGGAACGGGGCGCTCACGTTCCCGGCCTTGTCCCTGCACGTGCCCGAAATCGATGCCGCCCCGCTGTCAGGGCCGCTGTAGGTCAGCGCCGTGCAGGTGTCGATGCCGGACGTGGCGTCCGTGCCGGTGAAGGTGATCCCGACAGGGTCGTTGTACCAGCCGTTCACGTCAGCGGCACGAGAGGGCGTGCCGGCGGTGGCCTCCGGAGGCGTCTCGTCCACCTTGATCTTGAGCTGCACGGTCACGGACGCGGTGCCGTCGTCCGCGCTGCAGAGCTCGTTCGTGCCCGGGGTGTCGGTGGTGTACGTCTTGTCCTGGCACCCGCTCACCGTCGCGTCCGACGGGAGCACGGTCCAATCGATGGAGACGTCGGTGCGATGCCACCCCGAGCAGTCCTGGGGCGCGGGGGTGCACTTGTAGGTGACAATCGGGACGGCCCCAGCCCCTGGCGCTGCGGCGAGCGCAATCAGCAGCGACGACGCGAACGCCGCCGCGAGCAGTCGGATCTCCGTTCGCCGGCGGATTGGCACCACCTCGGCGTGCAACGGCTTCTGGGGTCACCTCCGACGCTAAACCTCGGCGCGAGCCGGGTCAATCCCCCTCCCTCGACGGGTGCACAACTTTCACCCGAAAGGCGTACCGAAGCTGCTCCAGCACTGCGGTTGGCGGCCGAAACACCTGCGGCTACCTTCGTCATATCCGGCCCTTCCGCGCAACCGCGCTCATCACGCTGATGGTCTCCGCGGCGATCGTCCCGGCCGCGCCCGCCGCAGCCGGGGTGGGTGGGGTGACCGACATCTCGGATCGGCAGGAGGCGGCGTCGTGCGGGTACGCCCGCGGACACGCGCCGGCGGCGAAGCGACCGGGCTACGCGCGCGCGTGTCGGGCTGCCGCGAATGCCGAGCGCGCGACGAACGCCGTCGCGGCCGCCGCGGCGGGCGAGCCGTTCACGTACGAGAACCCCGTGTACGGCTCGTCGTTCCCTGACCCGGGCGCGTTCGCGAACGGCTCCACCGACTACTACGCGTACGCGACAGGCGGACGGTTCCCGATCATCAAGTCCTCCGACCTCGTTCACTGGGAGGTGGTCGGGCATGCGTTCAGCGCAAGACCCTCGTGGGTCGTCCAGTCGGGCGACTGGCACCCGTGGGCGCCGAGCGTGCTCTCCTCGCCGCGCGCATGCCCCGGCACGACCTCGCCCGGCTGCTACTTC
>DATDJX010000418.1:0-9288 GCA_036520275.1 Asanoa sp. | reverse complement strand
CGCCGGCGTGCCGGGGATCGGCGTGGGCCCGATCCGGCGGCTCTCGGAGGGACCCGGCGACCCGGTGGTTGGCGGCCCGGACCAGGTGGTGGCCGCGTTCGACGCGGCGGCGGCGGAGCTGCGCCGCCTCGCCGGGTCGGTTCCCGACGCGGCGGCCGAGATCATGACGACGACCGCGCTCATCGCCGACGATCCGGACCTGCGGGCGGCAGCGCTGGCGCACCTGGCGGCCGGCCGGGCCGCGGGCGACGCCGTACTCGCGGCGGCCGACACCTACGCGGCGATGCTGGCCGCTCTTCCCGACCCGACGCTGGCCGCCCGCGCCGCGGACGTCCGCCAGGTCGCCCGGCGTGTGGTGGGACGCCTGGGCACCCCCGCACCCGTCACCGCGCCGGACGCGGCGGTGATCGTCATCGGCGACGAGGTCGGGGCGGACGACCTGCTCGAGGGTGCGGTGGCCGGCGCGGCGTCGCGGCTGGGCGGGTCCACCGCGCACGTGGCCATCGTGGCGCGGGCCCTCGGCGTACCGGTCGTCTTCGGTATCGACCCCGACGGGCCCGGCGTGGCCCACGGTGCGCTCGCGATCGTCGACGGCGGCGCGGCGACGCTGACCGTCGCGCCGGGCGATGCCGAGCTGGAGGCCGCCTTGACGGCCGCGCGAGCGGACACCGACCGCCGGCGGATCCTCGCCGCGGGGCGGGACCTGCCCGCCATCACCCGCGACGGTCGCCGGATCGCCCTGCTGGCCAACGTCGCGACCGCAGCGGAGTCCGCGGCGGCGGTCGCGGGCGGAGCCGAGGGTGCCGGGCTGGTCCGCACCGAGCTGCCGTTCCTCGACGCCGCCGGCTGGCCCACCGCCGACGCGCACCTCGCCGCGCTCGGGCCGGTCATCGCCGGGCTGGGCGGGCGCCCGGCCACCGTCCGCACGCTGGACTTCGCGCCGGACAAGTTGCCGCCGTTCCTGGCCGGTCGGCCCGCGCGGCGCTGCCTGGCCCTCATGCTGGCCGAACCGGACACGCTGGTCGCCCAGTTCGCCGGCACCCTGGCGGCCGCGGGCGGGGCACCGCTGCGTTTCCTGCTCCCGATGGTCACGGCCGCCGCCGAGCTCGACCGCGGCCGCCTGCTTCTCGCCGCCGCGGCCCGCCGCCTCGGGGTGGCGCCGCCGCCGCTCGGCGCGATGGTCGAGCTCGCCGCTGCGGTCGACCGGGTCGACGAGCTCGCCGAAGCCGCGGACTTCCTCTCGATCGGCACCAACGACCTGGTCGCCGACCTGCTGGGCATCCGCGACCGCACGGACCCCCGGCTCACGCCGGCCCGCGCCGCGGAACCCGTCGTGGTGGCGGCGATCGGCGCCACGGTCCGGGCCGCCGCCAAGCATCACCGGCCGGTCTCGGTGTGCGGCGACGCCGCCGCCGACCCGGCGGTGGTTCCGCTGCTCCTCGCCGCCGGCTGTGACACGCTCTCGGTTGCACCGCCCGCCCTCGACGAGGTCCGTGCCCTGATCCGATCGTTCCCCGCGACCCGGTCGTGATCGAGCCGAGGAAGTGGGTCAGCGGGCTGCGATCGGCTGGGCGGCCGGGGTGACCGGGGCGGGCAGCTCGCCCGCGCCGCCCAGATAGGAGTGGATCGCCGACGCGGCCGCGCGGCCCTCGGCGATCGCCCACACGATCAGCGACGCCCCGCGGTGCATGTCTCCGGCCACGAAGACGCCGTCGGAGGCCGTCTGCCAGTCGGGCCTGGCGTCGACCGCGCCGTGGCGGTTGCGGGCCACCCCGAGCTGCTCCAGCAGCGGCTGGTCCTCGGTGCCGTCGAAGCCGATCGCCAGCAGCACCAGGTCGGCCGGCAGCTCGCGCTCGGTGCCCGCCACGACGGTCACGTGCCGCTCGCCGCCGTGCTTCTCGACGCTAACCTCGGCGACCCGTACGGCCCGCACATGGCCCGCATCGTCGCCGTCGAACTCGAGCACCGCGACCGCGAAGTCGCGCACGCCGCCCTCCTCGTGTGCCGGGTAGGTGCGCAGGATCCAGGGCCAGGTCGGCCACGGGTCGCGGCCCTCGTCCCGTACGCCCGGGGGCTCGGGGTAGATGTCGAGCTGGTGCACCTCGGCCGCGCCTTGCCGGTGCGCGACGCCGAGGCAGTCGGCTGCGGTGTCGCCGCCGCCGATGATGACCACGCTCCGGTCCCTGGCGTCGATCGGGGTCGAGTGGGCGAGCCCCGCGACGACCCGGTTGGCCGGCACCAGGTGCTCCATCGCCAGGTGGACGCCGGCGAGCGCGCGACCCGGGGTGGCAGCCGTGTCGCGACTGGCCAGCGCGCCGCACGCGAGCAGGACCGCGTCGTACGCGGCCCGCAGCCGCGCACCGCTGACGTCGACGCCCACCTCGACGCCGGTCTCGAAGCGCACGCCCTCGGCGCGCAGCTGCGCGAGGCGCCGGTCGATGTGGACCTTCTCCAGCTTGAAGTCCGGAATGCCGTAACGCATCAGGCCGCCGACCGCGTCGTCGCGCTCGTAGACGGTGACGGCGTGGCCGGCGCGGGCGAGCTGCTGCGCCGCCGCGAGGCCGGCCGGCCCGGACCCGACGACCGCGACCTTCTTGCCCGACGGCGCGCG
The DNA here is from genome assembly GCA_036520275.1 of Asanoa sp. Classification (GTDB taxonomy): domain Bacteria; phylum Actinomycetota; class Actinomycetes; order Mycobacteriales; family Micromonosporaceae; genus Asanoa. The sequence goes on along the minus strand of DATDJX010000418.1, from coordinate 6,677 downwards.
CGTCGGTTGGGGGGTGACCAATCCGAGGTCGAACGCGTGGTTGGCGATCTCGACCTCGACCTGCTTGATGGTGACCGGATCGCCGCCACCGATGCCGAGCACGCAGGCGGCCTCACACGGCGCGGGGCACAACCGCCCGGTGACCTCCGGGAAGTTGTTGGTGGCATGCAGCGACTCGGACGCCGCCGCCCACGAACCGGTGCGCACGAGGTCGTTCCAGTCGGGGATGCGGTTGGCCAGCGGGCAGCCCTGGTGGCAGAACGGGATGCCGCAGTCCATGCACCGGGTCGCCTGGTCGCGGATCAGCCCCTCGTCCGCGGACGGGTAGACCTCGTGCCAGTCCATCAGGCGCACCGGAACCGGCCGGCGCGCCGGCAGGTGCCGGCCGTGGCGCAGGAATCCGCTCGGGTCAGGCACGGGCGACCTCCATGACGGCCCGGTCGACGTCGCGACCCTCGGCTACGGCGGTGCGGATGGTCTCCATCACCCGCTTGTAGTCGCGCGGCACGACCGCGACGAACTCGCGCTCGGCCTCCGGCCAGCGCTTGAGGAGGTCCTCGGCCACGGCCGAGTCGGTCTCGGCGAAGTGCCGCTGCACAAGGGCGTGTACGTTCACCGCCTCGTCGTCGGTCAGCGGCGCGAGGTCGACCAGCTCCGGGTTGACCCGGTCGCGGTCGATGCGCCAGACGTACGCGGCGCCGCCGGACATGCCGGCCGCGAAGTTGCGGCCGGTCGCGCCCAGCACGACCACGGTGCCGCCGGTCATGTACTCGCAGCCGTGGTCGCCGACGCCCTCCACGACGGTGGTGGCCCCCGAGTTGCGCACGGCGAACCGCTCGCCCACCCGGCCGCGCAGGAACAGCTCGCCGGCCGTCGCCCCGTACAGGATGGTGTTGCCGGCGATGATCTGCTCCTCCGCCACGAACGGCGCCGTCTCATGTGGACGGATGACGATCCGACCGCCGGACAGGCCCTTGCCGACGTAGTCGTTGGCGTCGCCGTGCAGCCGCAGCGTGACGCCGCGGGGCAGGAACGCGCCGAAGGACTGCCCGCCGGTGCCGACGAGGTCGAGCTCGACGGTGTCCTCGGGCAGGCCGGCGCCGCCGTACCGCTTCGTGACCTCGCCGCCGAGCATCGCGCCGACACTGCGGTGGTCATTGCGCACGGCCACCGTCGCGCGCACCGGCGTCCCGGTCGCCAGCGCCGGCGCGGCGAGCGCGATCAGGTCGTTGTCGAGCGCCGTGGCCAGGCCGTGGTCCTGGTCGCGGACCCGGCGGCGGGCGGCGCCGGCCGGCAGGTCAGGCACGTGCAGGACGCCGGACAGGTCGAGCCCGTGCGCCTTCCAATGGTCGACCGCGGCCACGGCGTCGATCAGCTCGGCGTGGCCGGTGGCCTCGTCCAGGCTGCGTAAGCCGAGCGCGGCGAGGTAACCGCGGACCTCCTCGGCGAGGAACCGGAAGAAGTTCTCCACGAACTCGGGCCTGCCGGTGAACCGCTCGCGCAGCTCCGGGTTCTGCGTCGCGATGCCGACCGGGCAGGTGTCGAGGTGGCAGACCCGCATCATCACGCAGCCCGCCACGATCAGCGGCGCGGTGGCGAACCCGAACTCCTCGGCGCCGAGCAGCGCGGCGACGATCACGTCGCGGCCGGTCTTGAGCTGGCCGTCGACCTGCACGGTCACCCGGTCGCGCAGGCGGTTGAGCAGCAGCGTCTGCTGCGCCTCGGCGAGGCCGAGCTCCCAAGGCGTGCCGGCGTGCTTGAGCGAGTTGAGCGGCGAGGCGCCCGTGCCGCCGTCGTGGCCGGAGATGAGGATGACGTCGGCCTTGAGCTTGGCGACGCCCGCCGCGACGGTGCCGACGCCGACCTCGGAGACCAGTTTGACGTGGACCCGGGCGGCGGGGTTGACGCACTTGAGGTCGTGGACCAACTGGGCCAGGTCTTCGATCGAGTAGATGTCGTGGTGCGGCGGCGGGGAGATCAGCCCGACGCCGGGTGTGGCGTGGCGGGTCTTGGCGATCCACGGCCACACCTTGTTGCCGGGCAGCTGGCCACCCTCGCCGGGCTTGGCGCCCTGCGCCATCTTGATCTGCAGGTCGTCGGCGTTGACCAGGTATTCGCTGGTGACGCCGAACCGACCGCTGGCCACCTGCTTGACGGCGGAGCGGCGCAGCGGGTCGTGCAGGCGCTCGGCGTCTTCGCCGCCCTCGCCGGTGTTGGACCGACCGCCGAGGCGGTTCATCGCGATGGCGAGCGTCTCGTGTGCCTCCGCGGAGATCGAGCCGTACGACATGGCGCCGGTCGCGAACCGCTTGACGATCTCGTGGGCCGGCTCGACCTCGTCGAGCGGCACCGGCGGCCGGACGCCGGTGCGCAGCCGGAACAGTCCGCGCAGCGAGCCGGCCTGCTTCGCCAGGTCGTCCACGGTGGACGTATAGCGGGCGAAGACGTCGCGCTGGCCGCTGCGGGTCGCGTGCTGGAGCAAGAAGACCGTCTCCGGGTTGAACAGGTGCAGCTCCCCCTCGCGGCGCCACTGATACTCGCCGCCGACCTCGAGCCGGCGGTGGGCCCGCTCGGCGTCGTTGGCCGGGTAGGCGCGGGCATGGCGTGCCGCGACCTCGGCGTGGATCTCGGCGAGGCCAGCGCCGCCGATCTTGCCCGGCGTGCCGGCGAAGTAGCGCTGCACAAACCGCGCGTCGAGGCCGACCGCCTCGAAGACCTGGGCGCCGCAATACGAGGAGACGGTCGAGATGCCCATCTTCGACATGATCTTGAGGACGCCCTTGCCGAGCGCCGTGACGTAGTTGCGGATCGCCTTCGCGGGCTCGAGGCCCGGCAACACGCCACCGCGGATCAGATCCTCGGCTGACTCGAACGCCAGGTACGGGTTGACCGCGGCCGCGCCGTACCCGATCAGCACCGCGGCGTGGTGCACCTCGCGGCAGTCGCCGGACTCGACGACCAGCGCGACCTGCGTGCGGGTCTGCTCGCGTACCAGGTGCTGGTGCACGGCAGCGGTCAGCAGCAGGGACGGGATGGGCGCCAGGTCGGCGGTCGAGTCCCGGTCGGAGAGTACGAGGATCCGTACGCCGTCCTCGATCGCCTCCGACACGTGACGGCAGATCTCGGTGAGCCGGGCGCGGATGCCCTGCGCGCCGTCGCGCAGCCGGTAGAGGCCGGAGACCCGGACCGCCTTGAAGCCCGGCAGGTCGCCGTCCTCGTCGATCTCGAGCAGCTTGGCGAGCTCGTCGTTGTCGACGACCGGGTAGGGCAGCACGATCTGGCGGCAGCTCGCCGGCCCCGGGACGAGCAGGTTGCCCTCCGGGCCGATCGTCGAGGCGAGGCTGGTGACCAGCTCCTCCCGGATGGCGTCCAGCGGCGGGTTGGTGACCTGCGCGAACAGCTGGTGGAAGTAGTCGTAGAGCAACCGCGGCCGGGTGGACAGCGGCGAGATCGGCGTGTCGGTGCCCATCGACCCGAGCGGCTCGGCGCCCGTGCGGGCCATCGGGCCGATCAGGATCTTCAGCTCCTCCTCGGTGTAGCCGAAGGTCTGCTGGCGGCGCTGCACCGAGTCGTGGGTGTAGACGATGTGCTCGCGCGGCGGCAGGTCGTCGAGCTGGATCAGGCCGGCGTGCAGCCAGCCGTCGTACGGGTGAGCGGCGGCCAGCTGGGCCTTGATCTCGTCGTCGTCCACGATCCGGCCGGCGGCGGTGTCGACGAGGAACATCCGGCCCGGCTGCAGCCGGCCCTTCGCCACCACGGTCGCGGGGTCGAGGTCGAGCACCCCCGCCTCGCTGCCCAGCACGACGAGGCCGTCATCGGTCCGCCACCAGCGGCCGGGACGCAGCCCGTTGCGGTCGAGCACCGCGCCCACCAGGGTGCCGTCGCTGAAGGCGACGGAGGCCGGCCCGTCCCACGGCTCCATGAGGCTCGCATGGAAGCGGTAGAACGCCCGTTTCGCCGGGTCCATCGCGGGGTCGTTCTCCCACGCCTCGGGGATCATCATCAGCACCGCGTGCGGCAGGCTCCGCCCGGCGAGGTGCAGCAACTCGAGCACCTCGTCGAAGTTGGCCGAGTCGGACGCCCCCGGCGTGCAGACCGGGAAGAGCCGGCGGATGTCGCCGGGCAGGTGTGGCGTGGCGAGCAGCGCCTCGCGGGCGTTCATCCAGTTCTTGTTGCCCCGGATGGTGTTGATCTCGCCGTTGTGGGCGATGAACCGGTAGGGGTGCGCGAGCGGCCACGACGGGAACGTGTTGGTGGAGAACCGCGAGTGGACCAGGGCGATCGCGCTCGCGACCCGCTCGTCGCGCAGGTCGGGGAAGTACCCGGGCAGCTGGCCCGGCGTCAGCATGCCCTTGTAGACCAGCGTGCGGCCGGACAGCGACGGAAAGTACGCCGGCACACCGCGCTCGGCCGTCTCCTTCTCGGTGCGCGTGCGCACGCAGTAGGCGACCCGCTCGAGATCGATGCCGTCGAGCGGGGTGCCGGCCGGACCCGCCGTCCTTTCGGTCAGCCCGTGGGCCGCGAGGAAGACCTGCCGGATCCGCGGGCGGGCGGCCAGGGCGGTGGCGCCCAGGCCGCGCGGGTTGACCGGCACGTCGCGCCAGCCGAGCACCTCGGCGCCCTCGACCAGCGCGTACTTCTCCAGGACGCGCACCGCGCGCGCCGCTGCCGCGGCGCCCCTGGGCAGGAACACCAGGCCGGTCGCGTACTGCCCGGCGGGCGGCAGCGGGAAGTCGACGACCTCTCGCAGGAAGCCGTCGGGCACCTGGATCATGATGCCGGCGCCGTCGCCGGTGTTGGGCTCGGCGCCGCGGGCTCCCCGGTGGTCGAGCCGACACAGCGCCGACAGGCCCTTGGCCACCACGTCGTGCGAGCGCCTGCCGGCGACGTCCGCGACGAAGGAGACGCCGCACGCGTCGCGCTCGTACGCGGGGTCGTAGAGCCCTTGGCGCTGCGGACCTGCCACCGGGCCTCCTCGTCGTCGTCGCGTGCTCGGTTCGGGTGCGGGACGACGTCGGCCCTGGTGGGTTTAACGAGTCTACGTTAGGGCAGCCCCCGGGCCGCTACGCAGGATCGATCTCACGTCCACGATCTGGGACCTGTACTCTCGCGCGGTGACGTCGACCGCTGCCGTGCTCGAGCGGCTCGAAGAGTTCTACGACACCATGCCGCGCGTCTCGGCGCGAACCGAGCAGTTCGGTGGTCTGGTGCTGTTCGTGCGCGACGGGGCCGGCTGGCCGTTCTACGCCCGTCCCCGCCGCGACGCGGCGGCGCCGCCGTCGGCCGCCGACGTCGCGGCCGTCCGGGTCCGCCAGCGCGAGCTGGGACTGCCCGAGGCGTTCGAGTGGGTGCACGACGTCACACCCGATCTGTTGCCGGTGGCCCGGTCGGCCGGACTCTCGGTGCTCGAAGCGCCGCTGATGGTGCTCGATCCGGCGGCGCTGCCCTCGCCGGACGCGCTGACGTCCGACGCCGTGCGGCTGCTCGACGTCTCCGCGCCCGACTTCGCGGCGGACGTGGCGCTATCCCGGGCGGTTGCGGCGGTGGGCTTCGGCGCTCCCGGCACCGACCCCGGCGCCGCGGGGGCCGCGGCCCGCGACGCGGCGCTGCGCCCGGTCGAGGGCGACGACCTGGCCGAGGAGCGACAGAAGGCCGTGGCGGGGCGGCGGCTCACCGCCCTCGCGTCGACAGCAGCGCTCGGCGCGGCGAGCAGTGGCATCGGCATGCGCCACGGCGGGGTGGTCGAGATCGCCGGTGTGGCCACGCTGCCGACCGCCCGCCGGCACGGCCTCGGCGCCGCGGTGACGGCCCTGCTGGCCCGGGCGTCGCTGGACACCGGTGCGCGGCTGGTCTTCCTCTCGGCGAGCAGCGACGACGTGGCCCGCGTGTACGCGAAGGTCGGCTTCCGCCGGGTCGGCACCGCCTGCATCGCCGAACCCACCCCGGTCATCGCCCCGACCCTCGCCTAGCGACGCCGATCTGGCGGTGCCGGCCCGCCGCGGCGGCCGCCGGGGCTAGGGCGCCGCAACCGCGGCCGGCGGGCCGGACGTGAGGACGGCGTCGAGGTTGGCGACCTGGCCGCGGCGGTGGGCCGCGCCGTAGGCGGCGTCGCCGAGGGCGGCGCGCAGGCCGGCCACCGTCGCCGCGTGGTCGCGACGCTCGCAGGCCGGCACCGGCGCGCCGATCTCCGCACGGATCCACGCCGCCGCCCCCAGCAGCGTCGCGCCGCGTTCGGCGTCGCCGTCGGCCCGCGCGACCTCCGCCATGGCCTCCACCACGCTGGCCGTACGCCAACGGTCACCGACCTGGCGGTGCACGGCCAGGCTCACCGCGAAGTGAACGGCGGCCCGGTCGATGCGACCGGCGCGCAGCTCGACGAGCCCGCGCAGGTTGTGGGCCCATCCGACGCCTTCCGGGTAGCCCACGTCGGCGAACCGGTCCAGCGCCGTGTCCAGCAGCGACGCGGCCCGGTCGGGGTCGCCGCGGTAGACGGCGACGGCGCCGAGGTTCATCAGGGCCGTCGCCGCCGCCTCCGGGTCGCCGAGCCGCTCGTACCGGCGCAGCGCCGCCCGCAGCGGTGGCTCGGCCCGGTCCAGGTCGCCGGCCAGCCAGGCGGTGAACCCCCGCAGCAGCGCCGACTGCGCCTCGCCCCACTCGTCCCCGACCGCGGCGAACAG
>DATDJX010000417.1:0-2191 GCA_036520275.1 Asanoa sp. | reverse complement strand
AGAAGCGCGCACCGCCGCCGGGGTCGTGGTGCCATTCGATCTCGGCCGCCCATTCGAGCGCCGCGTCTGGCGGCGCGGCCGGGGCTCGGGGACGGCGCCGGGATGAATGCGAAGCGGCAGTTGCATCCGGCGCGGGCCTTTCGCGCCGCGTCGGTAGGGGTGGCATTGCACCCGTCCGTGTCGCCCGCCAGCCGATCCACGCCAGTGCAGCGGTCACGGCGCACAGCGCGGCGAGGCCCGCGACGACAAGGAGGAGCACCCCCCGGGCGCCGTCGACGTCCGCCGCGGGCGGTGGTCGCCATGGCCCGCCGGTGGGAGTGCCCGACACCTGCACCGAGGTCAGGCGAGCTCCCGCCTGTGGGGTCGCCTCGAACCGATGGTCGCGGTTCTGGGCGACTGCCGGACAAGGCGCCGGCGCGAGCATCGTCACGACCAAGAGACAGGCCACCAAGCTCCCGGCCATGGGTCGACGTTAGTGGGATCGGTCGTCCGCGTGGGGAACCGGTCCGGAAGCCGACCCCGGGCGGCTGCCGGAGCGCGTGATGCGCCCGCGAGCGGGCGCATCACAGCAGTGAGTCAGTAAGCCGCGAGCCGTTGCCCGGCCTCGGCCAGGGCGCGCGCGAGGCTGGTGACGTCGGCCAGCCAGGGCTCGCCGTCGGCGCGCGGGTCGATGCGCAGGTGCAGGCGCCCCTCGTGGAGGACGGTCTCCCCGATCTGCTCGTGCCCGCACCAGAACTCGGCCTCGTCGTGGTAGGCCTCTTCCGGGCCGGTGACGATCACGGTGATCTCGGTCATCGCGCGGCTCCCTGGGCCTGGCCGGCCAGCCAGAGGTCGAAGTCCGTCGCGCCGATCCGGGCGCCGGGCCCGGTGGTCAGCTCGCCGCCGCGGAGCTCGGTGCCGAAGTAGCGCGCGTGCGGGTCGGAGACGACGGTGCGGTCGTCGCCGACGAGGGCGAACAGGCGCCGGGCCCAGGCGTCGATGCCCAGCGCCTCGGGGCCGCCGAGCTCGACGCGGCCGCCGACCGGTGCGCCGGTCGCCAGCTGGGTCACGGTGGCGGCGACGTCGTCGGCGGCGACGAGCTGCATCAGCCCGGTCGGGAGCCGGACGCTGGCGCCGTCGGCGCCGGCCTCGGCGATCTGGGGCAGGAACTCGAAGAACTGCGTGGAGCGCAGGATCGTGTAGGGGACGCCGCCGGCCTCGACCTCCGCCTCCTGGGCGACCTTCGCGCGCAGGTAGCCGCTGTCGGGCAGGCGGTCGGCGCCGACGATCGACACCGCGACGTGGTGGCCGACGCCGGCGTCGCGCTCGGCCGCCAGCAGGTTGCGGGTCGAGGTGACGAAGAACTCCCGCACGGCCTCGTCCTCCCAGGCCGGCGCATTGGAGACGTCGACGACGACGTCGGCGCCCGCCATCACCTCGGCGAGGCCATCGCCGGTGATCGTGTCGACGCCCGTGGCCGGCGAGGCCGCCACGGCCTCGTGTCCCTGTGCTGCCAGCCGGCCGACGACGTTGCTGCCGACCCGCCCGCTCCCACCGATGACCACGATCTTCATGACGTTCCTTCCGTTCGTTGACGACGTCGAGGATCGCCCGCCCGCGGGTCCTGCCGCATCCGTCACTGCCCCCAGTCGCGTCCCCAGTCAGCGCTGCTTGCGGCGCCGCCGGGCCGTCTCTAGGCTCGGCCTCGGCAATGGCGAATCGCGATGCTTGGCGCGGACTGCTCGGCCGGCGTAGCGAGTGCGAGACGCTGGACCGTCTGGTCCAGGGCGTTCGTTCCGGGCAGAGCCGGGTGCTGGTCCTGCGCGGCGAGGCGGGGATCGGCAAGACGGCGCTGCTGGAGTACACCGCCGGGCGCGCCTCGGGGTGCCGCATCGCGCGGGCGGCGGGCGTCGAGTCGGAGATGGAGCTCCCGTTCGCCGGATTGCACCAGCTGTGCGCGCCGATGCTCGACGGGCTCGAGCGGCTGCCCGGCCCGCAGCAGGATGCGCTGCGCGTCGCCTTCGGGTTGCAGGGCGGCGCCACCCCGGACCACTTCTTCGTCGCCCTGGCGGTGCTGAGCCTCCTGGCCGAGGCGGCCGAGGAGCGCCCGCTGGTGTGCCTGGTCGACGACGCGCAGTGGCTCGACCGCGGGTCCGCGCAGGCACTGGCGTTCGTGGCACGGCGCCTGCTCGCGGAGCGGGTCGCGATGGTG
>DATDJX010000416.1:0-2170 GCA_036520275.1 Asanoa sp. | reverse complement strand
GAGGTGTACGCCGAGGCCGCCGGGGCAGGTATCACCGCGGACTCGCACGACATCGCCCAGCCCGACCCGGCCGGCGTCGGCGCCACCCGGGCCATGAAGATGGCGCTGCGCGAGGCCGGCCTCGAGCCGTCCGACATCGCGCACATCAATGCCCACGCCACCTCGACCCCGTTGGGCGACGTGGCCGAGGCGCTGGCGATCAGGAACGCCCTCGGCGACAAGGCCGCTGAGGACCTCGTGCTCACGTCGACCAAGTCGATGACCGGTCACCTGCTCGGTGCGGCCGGGGCGCTCGAGTCCCTCGCAGTGGTGCTGGCCCTCCAGGACCGCGTCGTCCCGCCGACGATCAACCTCGAGGACCCCGAGGACATCGGCCTCGACATCGCCGCCGAGAAGCGCACGCTGCCCGAGGGCGACCTGGCGGCGCTGAACAACTCCTTCGGCTTCGGCGGACACAACGTCGCCATCGCCTTCCGCAGCGCGTGACGGACGCCGTACCTCCGAGGAAGGAGACCGCATGACCCAGGCACCCGCCGAACCCGTCCAGAAGCCCGCCAAGCTCCCCCGCGAGGACGACCCGCGCAACCCGACCTTCCGGCTCGCGGCGTTCTTCGACGAGGGCACGCTCGAGCTGATCACGCCCGACGACGGCAGCGGCATGCTGGCCGCGGTGGGCAAGGTGGACGGCACCCACGTGGTCGCGTTCTGCTCGGACGCCACCGTCATGGGCGGCGCCATGGGTGAGGTCGGCTGCAAGGTCGTCGTGCACGCCTACGAGCGCGCGCTTGCCGACCAGGCACCGGTCGTCGGGCTGTGGCACTCCGGCGGCGCGCGGCTCGCGGAGGGAGTGCTCTCGCTGCACGCGGTCGGCGAGATCTTCCACGCGATGACCCAGGCCTCCGGGAAGATCCCGCAGATCTCCGTGGTCCTCGGCCCGGCGGCCGGCGGCGCGGCGTACGGCCCGGCGCTGACCGACGTCGTGATCCTCGGCCCGGAGGGCCGGATCTTCGTCACCGGGCCCGACGTGGTCCGCTCGGTCACCGGCGAGGACGTCGACATGCTGCGCCTCGGCGGCCCCGAGCCGCACGGCCGGCGCTCCGGCGTGGTGCACATCCTCACCGAGTCCGAGCAGGAGGCGCTCCAGCGGGCCCGCGGTGTCGCCACCCTCCTCGGCGCGCAGGGCACGATCGAGCTCGCCTCGGTCGAGGACCGCGACCTGTCGCAGATGCTGCCGGAGTCCAGGAAGCGGGCGTACGACGTGCACCCGCTCGTCGAGGCGATCCTCGACGAGGGCACCGTGCAGGAGCTGCACGCCAAGTGGGCACCGAACATCGTGACCGCGCTCGGCCGCTTCGGTGGTCGCACCGTCGGCGTGATCGCCAACAACCCGCTGCGCCTCGGGGGCTGCCTCGACTCGCTGTCCGCGGAGAAGGCGTCCCGCTTCGTGCGCATGTGCGACGCGTTCGGTGTGCCGCTCGTCGTCGTGGTCGACGTCCCCGGCTACCTCCCCGGTGTCGGCCAGGAGTGGGACGGCGTCGTGCGACGCGGCGCGAAGCTGTTGCACGCCTTCGGTGAGGCGGTCGTCCCGCGGGTCACGCTGGTGACCCGCAAGACCTACGGCGGCGCCTACATCGCGATGAACTCCCGCTCGCTGGGCGCCACCAAGGTGTTCGCCTGGCCGGGCGCCGAGGTTGCCGTGATGGGTGCGGTCGCCGCGATCCGGATCCTGCACCGCCGCAAGCTGCTCGAGGTCGCCCCCGACATCCGCCCGCAGGTCGAGGCCGAGCTGGCCGCCGAGCACGAGCGGATCGCCGGCGGGGTCGACAAGGCCGTCGAGATCGGCGTCGTCGACGAGGTCGTCGAACCGGCCGCCACCCGCACCGCCCTCGCCAAGGCCATCGCCGGCGCCGGGCTGGTGCTCCGCGGGGCGCACGGCAACATCCCGCTGTAACGCGGGGTTATGGACGCTCCACCCGCGGCACACCGCGTGCAAAGCGTCCACGGCGCTGGGGAAGCCGCCCGGGTCAGGTCTTCAGGTTCGCCCGCAGGAACGCCGTCGTCCGCCGCATCGACAGCGGCCAGGCCGGGCCGAACGCGTGCGGCTCTCCCGGGTAGGTGTACATCCGCGCGTCCACGCCGGCGGCCTCCATGGCGCGCAGGGAAGCCCGGC
>DATDJX010000415.1:0-26078 GCA_036520275.1 Asanoa sp. | reverse complement strand
CGAACTCGTCGGCGTCCGGCCCGGACCGACGACGTCTGCGGCGCGTGGCGGCACTCGTTCATGCCGAGCGTCCGGACGTCCATGACAGATCAGTCTCGGGAGGTGCGGGACACATTCGGCCAGGCGCAAGTCGCGACTCCGGCCGGATCCGCCGCTCAGCCGGATTAGGATGTACCGGCTGGTGGTCACCGACCGGCCGTCCTGCTCCCAGCGGCGCAGCTTCGCGTGCTGGCGGCCGGTTGCCCGGCGGCCGATGGCCAGCACGGCATCGACGGGGTCCGCCAGCACGCACGCGCGCGGCACACCCCGGCCGATCATGCCGGTCGGGCCGAGCCAGACTACCTTCATGCCCTCTGACGGTAGGACCGAGAGGCAGACCCGAAGGAACGTCGGCTGAACTTCTGGTATTCGAGTCGGCACCATAGTAATGGTCCTCCCGCGGCAGAAGGATCCTTGGCATGCCTGGAGGCAGCGATACGCGAAGCCGCGCTACATGATGCAGGCCGTACGGCAGCCTAAGGATCGATCCCGCTGTCGCCGAATCCTGCCGCGGGGAGCCGATAAGGTCATGCCTATGGCACGGGCCCAGGCGACGTTGCGCGTGGTGTTCGCCGAGGACAACTTCTTGGTACGGGCGGGCACCACGGCGCTGCTCGCCGAGGTGGGCGAGGTCGAACTGGTAAGGGTCGTCGAGAGCCCTGCCGGACTCATGACGGCGGTGCGCGATTTGAAACCTGATGCGGTGCTCACCGACATCCAGATGCCGCCGTCCTTCACCAACGAGGGCATCATCGCTGCCAAGCGCATCCGGAGCGAATACCCCGGCACTGGCGTGGTCGTGCTATCGCAGTATGTCGAGGCCGACTACGCCTACGAACTGCTCGCCGACGGCGTCGCTGGTCTGGGATACCTGCTCAAGGAGCGCATCGCCCAGATCGACGAACTTGTTCGTGCCCTCCAGGACGTCTGCCGCGGCGGCTCGGTCTTGGATCCGAAGGTGGTGGAGGGCCTCATGGGCCGCCGGTCCACCGAGGCCGCGTCGCCGCTGAACGGGCTGACCGAACGCGAGCGGCAGGTACTGGAACAGATGGCCACCGGCCGCAGCAACGCGGCTATCGCCGGCCGCCTCTACCTCAGCGAGCGGGCCGTCGAGAAGCACATCAGCTCGCTCTTCCAGAAGCTGAACCTGGCTCCCGAGGGCGACGTCAACCGCCGGGTCGCCGCCGTGCTGACCTTCCTCAAGGCCACCGCTTGACGCGACGTGCTGGCCACACCCACCGGTGTGGCGGACACCCTGTCGGCCAGCCACCGGCTCAGCCAGGCTGGTAGCAGGAGGTACTGCCATGTCTGGCGTTCGGGTTCTCGTCGTGGACGACCACGAGTCGTTCCGTCGGGTGGCGGCCGCAGTGGTCGAGGCGACCGGGGGGTTCGTCGTCGTCGGATCGGCCGGCAGCGCAGAGGAGTCGCTCGTTGCCGCCGAGGCGACCGGGCCGGACCTGGTACTGATGGACATCAACCTGCCAGGCATCGACGGCATTGAGGCGACGCGCAGGCTGCGAGCGATGCCGCGTCCACCGGTGGTGATCCTGCTGTCCACGTACGATGAGGCAGACTTCGGAGCCCGGGCGCAGGAGTGCGGTGCGGCCGACTATCTCGCGAAGTCGGCGTTCGGCACCGACCGGCTCGCCGCCGCCTGGGCATCGGCGGCGAAGGCATAGTCAGCGGGTACCGGAAACTCGACCCGCACGGTGGCGCGGCCTTCCGGATCGCGCGCACCCCAGACCCGCCCGCCGGCCGCCTCGACCCGGTCGACGATCTCGGACTGCCCGGTCTCCGCAGCGCCCGAGCCACCGGTCGCCCGCAACACGAGGCACCCGTCGTCCACAGCGAGTTCCAGCCGCGCGGACGCGTCGGCTTCGTCGAGTTGGGCAGACAGGGCCACGCCGCAGAAGTACGCGGCGGCTTCGGTCTGCTCGGGGAACCGCCGGCCGTGCATGGCCGCCGCAACGCGCAGCACGCGGGCCCGGCCGCGCCGTTCGAGATGAGCCCGAAGCGCCGATGCCAGGCCCTGGCGGGTCAGGATCATCGGGAACAGGCCTCGGGTGACCTCACGGAGGGCGTCGAGCGCTGCCCCCGTGGCGGCCTCCATCCGCTCGAGGCGGTGTTCCGCGTCGACGTTGCCGGCGTCCAACCCGGAGACGGCGGCCGGGATCGGCCGCAGATGTGACAGCACTTCGCGTTCGATGACAACGGCAATGCGTTGCCGCTCGTCGTCGCGCGCTGCGAGCAGCCGTCGCCGCGATTCGGCCAGGTCCGCCGATTGCCGCGCCAGCTGTTCCACCCGCGCACGCAGCTCGGCGTCCAGCCGCAGATTACGGAAGGCCAGCCCGGCTTGAGCGGCGAAGTCCTCGAGGAGGCGGCGCTCGGGTGGGCGGAGCTCGCGCCCGGGCAGCATCGACACCTCGATGCTGCCTAGCACCTGTTCGCGATCCCGCACCTCAAGCTCCAGATCGGAGGGTCGATCGGCGCCGGGCGGCCACGCCGCGGCCTGGCCGGCGCTCCCGGGTACGTCCAGGAATGTGCGGGCGTATCCGGCACCAACGCTGCGGGCCACCGCCTCGGCGAGTAGCGGCATCAGATCCGATGGCGCGGGGCTGTGCGCGAGGCGCCGGCTGAAATCGGCCAGTGCTTCGTAGGGTGCTGCTCGTTGCCCGTACACAACGCGATCCGCGAACCGCTGCACCCGCGACCGCAACGGCTGGAAAGCGAGTGCGACAACCACGAGTGCGACCACCGACGGCAAGAGCTGTCCGGCCACCCGGCTGCCCAGCGCCGCGCCGAGCGACACCACCACCGCCACGTACCCGACGGTGACAAATGCGCTCAGGACCGCAAGTACCACCGCCCGATTGATGATCACGTCGATGTCGTAGAGCCGGTACCGCAGGACGGCGATCCCGGTGAAGATCGGCAGGCTGGTGTAGCCGACGTACAGCAGGATGCTGATGTACCAGGGCTGCCCGGGCTGAATACCGAGCTGATATCCGATGAGCGCAAGGAGGCTGACCGCGAGCAGGACAGCGGAGGCCATGATCCAGCGCACCTGCTGGTGCCGTACGCCGACGGACCGGCGTAGCCGCAGCACCAAGCAGGCCGCGCCGGCCAGGATCACCAGGATTACCAGCAATGTGCTGAGGTCGAACAGGTCGTTGGCCAGCGGGGTTGCCTCGATCCTGTCCGGCCACACGTGTTGCGGCGAGACGCCGATCAGGAGTACGGCGGCCCACAGCGTGTACGACGCGACCAGGATCCACAAGACCGGCCGCCAACGGGGGGAGAGCATCCGCCCGTCGGGGGCGAGCAGGAACAACGCGCCGTAGAAGGCCAATGCGTACTCGGCGGCGAAGAACTGCGAGAACCACGCCGCCCAGTGCGCCGTTGTCTCCCGGCCAAACCCTGGTGTGGCGAAAGCACGGGTCGCGTAAGCGCCGGCGGCGAAGCCCAGCGCACCGCCGGCCGCGGAGGCCGTCAGCAACCAGCCGATCGCGTGCCGCGGGTGCCGCCTGATGATCAACGCGCCGAGCACACCGCCGAGCCACACCCCGATCGGGATCACCGGAAAACCCTCGGCGATGCTCGGTGCGGAGAACAGGTAGAGGTCCGGGTAAACGGAAAGCGCGACGTAGGCCACCATGCATGCGCAGGTGAAGCCGAACACTGCCCACGACAGGCGGATTGCCCGCATCAGGCCTCACCCCGCTGGTCTGCCGCAACCCAGGGCACCTGTACCTCGATCTGTGTCCCCCGTCCAGGTCCTGAGTCGACGCGGAGCCTTCCCCCCGCCGACTCGGCGCGGTCCCGCATGTTGATCAGACCGTTGCCCGGGCCGACCGTGTGGGGTGCGAACCCCTTTCCGTCGTCCGAGACGGCCAATGCGAGACCGTCGGCCCTACGGCCGAGCCGGACCACCGCCCGGTTCGCACCGGAGTGTTTCGCCGCGTTCTGCAGCGCCTCCAGGCAGCAGAAGTACAGCGCCGCCTCGATGTCGGGACGCGGGCGCGGCAGTTCGTCGATCGCCAGGTCAACCCGGAGCGAGCCGACCGCAGCCACTGCCTCCAGCGCTGCTGCGAGGCCCTGCTCGGAAAGGGCGCGGGGGTAGATGCCGCGGGAGAGATCCGACAGGGTGTCGATGGTGTCCTCGGCGGCCCGGGTCAGGTCTGTGAGCACGGCGGGCAGCCGATCGGAGGAACGAGCGACGAGCGTACGAGCCAGGCGCAGGTTGACAGCGAGCGCGACGAGGTGCTGCTGGGCTCCGTCGTGAATGTTGCGCTCCAACCGGCGCCGCTCCTCGTCCTGCGCCGCGATGATCCGCTCGCGGGATGCGCTGAGCTCGCGCGCCCGGTGGGCGGTTTCCGTTAGCCGTAACGCCAACTCGGCCCGCAGGCGCACCGAACGCAGCACCAGCCCGGCCTGCGCGGCGAGACCCGCGAAGAGCTGTTCCTCCACCGGGGTCAGCGGCTGACGGTCACGCTCTTGCACGACGAGGATCCCGAGCTCCTGGTCGGCGTGGCGGACGGCGAGCTCGCGGCGACCGGTGGGTGGGTCGGTGGCGTCCGGCGACGCCCGGCCGGCGTCGGCCGTCGCGGCCTCAGGTGGCCAGGTGGCGGCGAGCGTCAGCGAGCCGTCGACGTGGAGCCACACCTGCGCGTACCGGGCGCCGGTCCCCTCCGCGAGCAGCCGGGCCATCCGCGCGGGAATCTCTTCGGTGGCGTACCCGCCGGCGACCTCCGCCAAGAAACGGGCCATGACCTCGTACGGTGCCGCGCGTTCACCGCGAACCACTCGCGCCGCGATGGGCCGTAGCCGCCGGCGGACCGGCTCGAAGCCGAGCGCGACGATCGCCGTGGCGACCACCGACAGGGCGAGGCTCGACGAGTCGGCGCTGCCGGTGAGCGCTCCGCCAACACGTACCACGACCACGTAGACGGCCGCGACGAACAACGCCATCCCGAGCAGCACGAGCCCGGTCGACCGGGCCTCCCACCCGCGAAGCCGTCGCCATCCCGCCATGCCGTGAAGTCTTCTCAGCATCGCCTGGATCCGGTAGGGGTCCAGCCGAACCGACGGGGTGCGGCCAGCACCCCGCGGCTGGCGTCGTCAGCAGCGAGCCAGCACCCCGCGACTGGCCGGCCGGCCCCGTCGGAGTGTGCGGCAGACACCGCTGTGCTCGACGCCGGGCTCGCCTTGACTGATGGCGTCATCAATCCCGCCGGCTGAGTCGGGATCTCGGAAACGAAGGAGCAAGGCAATGACGACAACCCGCATGGCCGCCCGCGCGGTCGGCGTCACGAAGGCGTACGGCTCCGGCGAGACACGCGTACTGGCGCTCGACAGCGTCACCGTCGACTTCCAGGCGAGCCGATTCACCGCCATCATGGGTCCGTCTGGCTCGGGCAAGTCGACGCTGATGCACTGTCTGGCCGGGCTGGACGCGGTCACCGGTGGCGACGTCTACATCGGTGACACCAGGGTGACGGGGCTGCGCGACAAGGCACTGACCGGCCTGCGCCGGGACAAGGTCGGTTTCGTCTTTCAACAGTTCAACCTGCTGCCCACCTTGACCGCGCAAGAGAACATCCTGCTGCCGATGTCGATCGCTAAACGCAAGCCCGATCCCGGGTGGTTCGACACCGTGGTCGACACGGTGGGGCTGCGTGACCGCTTGTCGCACCGGCCCACCCAGCTCTCGGGCGGGCAGCAGCAGCGCGTCGCGTGCGCGCGTGCCCTGGTGGCCCGGCCGGAGGTCGTCTTCGCAGACGAGCCGACCGGCAACCTCGACTCCCGTTCCGGCGCCGAGGTGCTGGGCTTCCTGCGCGACTCCGTACGCGACTACGGCCAGACCATCGTGATGGTCACCCACGACCCCAACGCGGCCTCGTACGCCGACCGGGTCGTGTTTCTCGCCGACGGCCACATCGTCGACGAGCTCTTCGAGCCCACCGCGGACGCCGTGCTCGACAACATGAAGCGTCTCGACGGCCGCCACCCGGCCGACGAGATGGCGGGGGCGGTGGCCTGAAATGCTGCGCGCGACCCTCAAGAGCCTACTCTCCCGCAAGGTTCGGCTGATCCTCTCTGGGCTTGCCGTGGTCCTGGGCGTGATGTTCGTGTCCGGTTCGTTCGTGCTTACCGACACCATGGGCCGGTCCCTCGACCAGCTGTTCGCCTCGGTGTATTCCGGAGTCGACGTCCAATTGCACGCCAAGGCGCGGCCCGACACGCCCGGTGCCGTCCTGACGGTGCCGGCGGACCGGCTCACACAGGTCAGGGCGACTCCGGGTGTGGCGTCGGCCACCGGTGTCGTGCAGGTCAACGGTGCCCGGATCATCGGATCCAATGGCAAGGTCGTGACCTCGCTCGACGGCGTACCCCGGTACGGGCGCAACTGGACCGGCACCTCGGACCTGGTCCGGCTGCGGCAGGGCAACGGCCCCGCGGCGGACGACCAGATCGCCATCAACGCGGCGCTCGCCGTGGCCGCCGGCGTCAAGGTCGGCGACCAGGTGGGCGTGCTCACCAGAGAGCCGAAGAAGACCTTCACCCTGGTCGGTGTCTTCGGATACAGCGGCGGGCGCGACTCCATCGGTGGCACGCAGGAGATCGCGTTCACCGAACCGGTCGCGCAGGAGCTTATGCTCGGCGCCAGGGACCGGTACACCCACGTCGACGTCCACGCGACGGACGGCGGCTCGGCGGAAGCGCTGCGCGACCGGCTGAACGTCGTCCTCGGCCCGGACTACGAGGCCAAGACCGGCACGCAGATGCAGGCCGCCGAGGCCGCCAGCGCCCGGCGGGACCTGACGTTCGTCAACAACATCTTCCTCGGATTCGCCGGCGTGGCGCTGTTCGTCGGCATCTTCCTGATCCTCAACACGTTCTCGATCATCGTGGCGCAGCGGACGCGAGAGCTGGCCCTCATGCGAGCCATCGGGGGCAGCCGGCGGCAGGTGATCGGCTCGGTACTCGCGGAAGCCGTCGCCATCGGCCTCGTCGCCTCCATGCTCGGCCTCGCGGCCGGCGTCGGCGTCGGCACGCTGCTGGCGTACCTCTTCGGCAACACCGGCGGTAGCCAGATGGAGCTGGCCGGCGTCGGCGTGCCGTCCACGGCCGTCGTCGCCGCCTTCGGGGTCGGCGTCGTCATCACCGTCGTCGCGGCGCTGCTTCCCGCGCTGCGCGCCGCACGCATCCCGCCCATCGCCGCGTTGCACGAGGTGGCGACGCCGGATCGGCCGCTCACCCGGATCAGCGTGGCGGGTGGCCTGGTGGGCGCGATCGGCGCAGCCGTCCTCTGGCTCGGCCTGTCCGGCAGGGCCCATGGCGGCACGCTGCCACTGATCCTGGCGGGCGTCCTGGTGACCTTCATCGGGGTCGCGCTGCTCACCCCTCTGGTGGCCCGGCCGGTGGTGTCCCTACTCGGACGCCTGCTCTCCTGGTCGGTGCCGGGCAAGCTGGGTCGGCGCAACGCGGCGCGCAATCCCAGGCGCACCGCGATAACCGCTGCCGCGCTGATGGTCGGCGTCGCGCTCATCACCGGCGTCAACGTCGTCGTCGCGTCCACCGTCCAGAGTCTGCACAAGCAGGGCGACACGCTTGTGCGGGCTGACCTGATCATCTCCGGTGACCCGACCGGCGACATGCCGCCCACGTTCGATCCGGCTGTGCTGGAACGGGCCAAGCGGATCGCTGGGGTACGCGAGGTCAGCGGCGACTACGTCGACGTCGCTCGGGTGGGTGGCAAGCACACCATGGTCACCGCCGCCACCGACCTGCCGGCGCTGGCCGACATGTTCCCGATGAAGGCCGTGGAAGGCACCGTCCGGGCCTTGTCAGCCGATGAGTTGATCGTCGACGACAAGCTCGCCAAGGAGTACGGCCTGCACGCCGGCAACACCACACAGGTACAGCTGTCGCACGGCGAGCCACACGCCATGACGGTAGTTGGCATCTTCCGGGCCACGGACGTGTCTGGCGGATGGCTGGTGAGTCCAGCAAGGATCCGTGACTTCGAGCTGAAGCAGCCCGTTGGCGGCTACCTGCGGGTGCACGACGGCGCGAGCGTGGACACTGTGCGCAAGCAGGTCGACAAGCTGCTGATCGACAGCCCCGAGGTCAGCGTCGGCGACCGCAGCGCGTACATCGCCCAACAGGCCGCCGTCCTGGACAAGTTGGTCGTGATGATCCAGATCCTGTTGGCGTTGGCGGTCCTGATCGCGGTGCTCGGCATCATCAACACCATGGCGTTGTCCGTGCTGGAGAGAACCAGGGAGCTGGGCCTGCTGCGCGCGATCGGCCTGAGCCGCGGGCAGACCAAGCGCATGGTGACCGTGGAGGCCGTTGTCATCTCGGTCTTCGGGGCGCTGCTCGGGATGGCGGTCGGTTCAGCCCTCGGTGCCGCGGCCGTCCGGGCGCTGAGTAGCCAAGGGCTGAACGTCCTGGCCTTCCCCTGGCAGCAGATGGCCACCTACGTCGCGCTCGCAGCGGTCATCGGGGTGGTAGCCGCCATCCTGCCGGCGATCCGGTCGGCTCGGACCAACGTGCTCACCGCCATCGCCCACGAGTAAACAGCCCGGTTGACGCTGCCGGTGGCCCACCAATGGGCCGCCGGCACCGTCCACGTCCGCCGGGCCGGCGCCGCGCCATGCTTCCTGGCCGCGACCGACGGAGCGACTCTCCGTCGTGATTATTCATGTGGCGTCCTCCGTTGTTGGTCATGGCCTGTGCAGATGAGCCCCGCGACGGGCCCGGGAGCGACCGTGGACAGCAGTAGCCCGGGAGACCACATCGAGGACCGCGACCGCGCCAACTTGGATCCGGCGAAGTGGTGAAGTCGTGGATCCAGATCACCTCGGGCACCGGCTTGGCCCGGTCCGGCCACGGCCGTGGGCGGCCACGGATCGCGCGCGGCCAGCGTTCGCCGACCCAACCGGTGCCGCTCTATCGACGACGTTCACAGTTCGCTGGCGCACGAATTTCGCAGGTCAGGGCCATCGACGGATCTTTGGGGGCACAGCAATAGGTCGATGGTGGGCTTGTCGGCGTGGTCGCGGCAAGTCCACCGTCGCTGGCCACGTCAGTGCCGGCTGAGTTGTGGCCGCACAGGAACACCACCCGCGGTGCCGCGGCGACGTCGACCTCCGCGGCGTGATCGCGGTCGGGCAACAGGGGTTACCTCGCGGATGGATCGAAGTTAGGGTGCGGCAGTCAGGGCTGACGACTCATGGAGGGGGCTTTCATGACCGGAATGGACCGGCGTTCATTGCTGAAGCGCGGCGCGGCCGTGACGGCGGGCGCTGTGGTTGTCGGGGGCCCGCTTGCCGGATTCCTCGCCGGCTCGGCCCTCGCGGGTGCTCGCCGCCACCCGCAGAATGTCCTGCGCGACGTGCGGGACCTGCGTGACGGCGTGGTCCGGCTGGCGTTGCCGGATGGCTTCCAGTACCGCTCATTCCAGCAGAGCCGGCGGCCACCGACGCCGCCGAACGTCGTACTCGACGACGGGTCGGTCCTGCCCGGCCGGCACGATGGCATGGCGGCGTTTGCCGGTCCGGGAGCGAACCTGGTCACGCTGGTACGTAACCACGAGGAGAACGGATCGGCGCTCGGTGGTTCGTTCGGTGCAGCCGGCACCCCGACCTATGACACGTCGGCCCTTGGCGGCACGTCGACCGTGCACGTCACCCACCACGGCGAGGTGGTTTTCTCGTACGCCAGCTTGTCCGGCACGCAGATGAACTGCTCCGGCGGGCGCATGCCGTGGGGTTCGTGGATGACCTGCGAGGAGACCGTCAACGGCTACGACGTCGCCGACGACTTCACCCGCAATCCCCCACCGCCCGCACCGCCCGCACCGCCGCTGACCTACATCCAGAACGCCCGGCTGCAGAAGAACCACGGCTTCGTCTTCGAGGTCCCGGCCGACGGGGGTGCCACGGCCGAGCCGATCACCCACGCCGGTCGCTTCCCGCACGAGTCCGTCGCCTGGGACCCAACGGGCGGCGCGCTGTATCTCAGCGAGGACAACTTCGCCTTCCCGTCCGGGTTCTACAAGTACGTGCCGCCGGAGGACCCGGAGCGGGCCGGCCGGCTGCTCGACGGTGGCCGGCTGTACATGCTCAAGGTCGCGGGCGTCACCAACGCCGACCTGGCGGTGCACCTGGCCAACCGCACATCGTTCCCCGTCGAATGGGTCGAGATCGACCAACCCTCGTTCGACTTCGGGCGACCCGCACCGGGCGCGGCGCCGAGCCGGACGAACGACGAGGCGCTGCAATTCGTCAGCAGCCAGGGCCTGGCCAAGGGCGCCGCCAAGTTCTCCCGCCTCGAGGGCACGGTCTTCGACCGGGGCTGGGTCTACTTCACCTCCACCCAGGGCGGGGTGGCACCGGGGCCGACCCAACCGGACACGGTCGGCGGGTTCGGCCGGGGCTGGGGTCAGATCTGGGCCTACGACACCGCCGGCGAGACCCTGCACATGCTGTTCGAGTCGCCGAGCCGGGACGTGCTCGACTTCCCCGACAACGT
The DNA here is from genome assembly GCA_036520275.1 of Asanoa sp. GTDB lineage: Bacteria > Actinomycetota > Actinomycetes > Mycobacteriales > Micromonosporaceae > Asanoa. Next base: position 15,500 of record DATDJX010000415.1, on the reverse strand, counting down.
GACCACCAGCGCCCGCGGGACCCTGATCGTCTGTGAAGACGGCGCGAACTTCAACTTCCTGCGCGGCCTGACCCGCGACGGCGACCTCTTCGACATTGCCCAGAACAAGATCGCCACACAGCTCAACGACGAGTTCGCGGGGTCGACGTTCAGCCCGAACGGTCGCACGCTGTTCGTCAACATCCAGTCCACCGTTGGGTTGTCCATTGCGATCTGGGGACCGTGGGGCCTCATCGACGTCTGACTCGCCGGCGGTCCGTCGCAAACCTTCCGGCTCCAACCTCGGCGTCCAGCGCCAGCCACGCGAGGCCGAGTCCGTCCGCGGTCCGGGTGTAGATGTACCAATGCGACTGTCGGGTGACGAGGCCCTTGAGGCGGAGCCAACGCGGGCCGTAGCTGGCCTGGCCGATCGAGGATTTCCGGACGTCGCGTTTGTCTCTCTCGACAACAAGTGGGCGGGCCTGGCTGGCTGGCCCGCCCACTCGTGCTGCGTCGTCGCTCCCCGTTCGTGCTATTGGGCGTATGCCTCAAACTCCGCGATGCGCACGTTCAGCGCCTGGCTGCTTGCGGTCGCGCGGTCGGTGTTCGCCCGGGGATCGGCGTCCTGCTCGCCCGCGTAGTCGGGCGCATGACTGGATGACCAGCTCGGGCGCCCGTGGACGCGACGCGATGGGGGGGAACGCGTCCGTCGCGGTGGTGAAGACAGTTTGGAAATCCGCCCCGTTCGAGCACGTGACGGCCCGGTTCGCCGCGCACGCAGCACCCGGAACCGCAACAGGCGGAGAACCGGCTCTGCGTCCCGCTGTCCGGATCCCCCAGGATCTGCAGGCGCAGCATCGCGCTTACCTGGATCCGTCGGATCTGCTGGATCCCACCAGCGAGATCGACGGCCGTCCACGGGGTATGACAACCTTCGTACGCGGCGTACTGGCTGCGCACGGTACTGCGACTCGCCTAGACGTCGATTAATATCAAGCGGCATCGGGGACGGCACCGACGAGGTGATCCGATGGCCGCAGGCCGGATTTCGACCGTACGCGCGCTGCTCTTCGCCCTGTTGCTTCCGGTGGCTTCGCTCCAGCCGGTTCACGCGCTAGCCGCGGTCGTACCCGAGCGCCCGGCCGCGTTCGCGGCTGCCCCGCAGGTCGCAGCCGATGCCGGGACCGGGGACTTCGCGCGGCTGGCGGCGCCAAAGGCCGAACGCCCGACACCCGAGCCCAGCCCGAACGCGGTCCTCGTCCGCTGGTTGCCGGGCGCCAGCGCAGGGGCCCGGGCCCGCGACCTCAAAGCAGCCGGTGGCCGGGTCACCGCGCAGCTGCCCAACGGCTGGACCGTCGCCACCGGGAAAGCCGCCGCCGCGCTCCGTGACCGGCTGGCGCGGGCCAGCTCGGTGGCGCGGGTCGAGCCCGACCTGCGGCGGCGGGCCGCCGGCGAGGACGTCCTCTATGCGAAGGCGCAGCGCTCCGTCCTCGAGGCGGTGCGGTGGCCCGAAGCCCGGAACCTGGCCGGTACGCCCGCAGCCGGCCTCGTCGTCGCCGTGGTCGACACCGGCGTGGCCGCCAACCATCCGGACCTGGCCGGTCGGGTGCTGCCCGGCTACGACGCCACCGGGGCCGGCACCGGCGGCGCGGATGACAACGGGCACGGCACGGCCGTCGCCGGAATCGTGGCGGGCAAGACCGGCAACGACGAGGGCATCTCCGGCGTCGCGAGCGGAGTCAGCATCCTGCCGGTGAAGGTGCTCGACGCCGATGGCTACGGGTACGACTCGGACGTCGCCGAGGGCGTCCGCTGGGCGGCCGACCACGGCGCCGACATCATCAACATGTCGCTCTCCGGCCTCGGCAGCACGACCGTGCTGGCCGACGCGGTGGCCTACGCGCATTCCCGCGGCGTCGTGCTGGTCGCCGCCGTCGGCAACTTCATCGGCGGCGCGCTCACCTATCCCGCGTCGTACCCGGACGTGCTGTCCGTCGGCGCCACCGACGGAAGCGGCGACGTCGTCGACTTCAGCCAGTGGAACGAGGAGGTCGACCTGGTCGCGCCCGGAGTAGACGTCTTCACGACGTACGGCGGATCGTCGCTCGGCTACGTCCGAGCCGACGGCACGTCGTTCTCAGCCGCGCTGGTGTCCGGCGCGGCGGCCCTGGTTCGTACCCAGCAGCCGACCTGGTCCGCGGACCAGGTGGCTGCCCGGCTCACCGCGACCGCACGCGAGGCCGGTCCATACGGCCGCGACCGCTACTACGGCTCGGGCCTGCTCGACATGGCCGCCGCGCTCGGCGCCGCTGCCCGCCCGGTGTCCGGGCCCCGCGGTACGTGACAGCTTCGAGCCGGACGACACGCCCGCCCGCGCACACCCGCCCGGTACGGGGCAATGGACGTACGCCTCGCTGTCGCCCGAGGGCGACGTCGACTGGTGGCGCTTCCAGGTGGCCGCGCCGTCACGGCTGTCGGCCTCGGTGAGCTGGAATGCGGCCGACGATCCCGGTGGCCACCAGCTGGACCCGTCGCTCGAGATTTACGATCCGAACCTGCAACCGGTGCGGACCCAGTACGACTTTGGGGTTGTCGCGGGCTTCGCCGCGGTTCCGGGTGTGTATTACGTACGGATCTCCTCGGCCAGTGCCACTCGAACGTTGGGCCAGTACAACCTGCAGTGGTCGGTGTCTTCGCAGGCGGACTACGGCTTCCGGGACCCGGAGGAGTACTACGGCGGCGTGTCCGACGCGACGGCGATGGCACTCGCAGACCTGACCGGAGACGGCCGTACGGATGTCGTCCTGGCCCGTGCCTCGTCCGACCCGACGCCGGGCATCATCACCGTGCTCGACCAGCAGCCCGACGGCACGCTACCGGATGGCGGCTTCCTCACGCCGCCGGCGAAGGAGTACCCGAGCCCGTACCCGATGTTCCCGGAGGACATGTCGGCGGGGGACATCGACGGCGACGGAGACGCTGATCTCGCCATCGCCGCAAACGGGTTCGTCCTCACCGCCCGGCAGGTTCCGGGCGGGTTGGCCCAGCAGCGGCTGGACATCCCGGCGTTCCGGCTGCTCCTTGCGGACGTGACCCGCGACGGAATCGCGGACCTCGTCACAACCGAAGGCGGCGGCGGTCTCGGTGTGTACGTCCGGACCGGCAGCGCCGGCGGCTTCGGAGCGCCGCGGCTGGTCGATCCGAGTCCGCTCGGGCACCTCGTCGCCACCGATGTGGACGCCGACGGGGATGTCGACCTCGTGGGCGTCAACAACCCGGAAAATGTCGCCAATGACGTCGTCCATGTCGCCCGCCAGGCGGGCGGAGTCTGGTTCGTGACCGCAACCGAGATCGGGCAGGGTGGGATCGGCGGCCTGGGCGCAGGGCCGCTGCTGGACGGCGGTGGCGCCGAGGTCGTACTGAGCCCCGACTACCGGGGTGGCGATGTGGAGGTGCGCACCGTGCAGGCCGGCGGCTCGCTCGGCCCACCGACCGTCCTCGACCCCACGCCACCCGGAACGTTCCAGACGCCCAACGCCGGGCTGGTCCGGCTGGTCGACGTCACGGGCGATGGCCGTCTTGACGTGGTCGCTGCGCACAACGGGCGGGGGGCGGTCGAGATTGCTCCATCCACCGGCACGGGGGTTTGGTCCTGGCCGGGTGGCTGACCTGGTGTCGTTCGCCACCCCGAGAACGTCCCAGCTGCAGCTCGCCGACGTCAACGGCGACCAGAAGGCCGACGTCGTACAGTCCGCCGACGGCCATCCGGTCACCGTGGTGGCGCAGCGCTCGGCGACGCGACCGACCCGGGCCTGGGTGCGCAACGTCGTCCCGGTGGACGCCGCCGTTGCGGTATCGGCATCGGTCACCCCCCAGGTGGTCCTGGCCCGCGCGCCCGTCGCGTCCAGCATCACCGCGCAGACCGTACGGCTGGTCGACGCCACGGGCGGCGGCGACGTCCCGGCCACCCGCACCTGGAACGCGACGTCGTCGACGCTCTCGGTCGACCCCACCGGATCGCTGGTCAGCGGTCACACGTACGAGCTGGTGTTGTCCGGACTCGTCGACACCACCGGCCTGCCGTTGGTGCTGGGCACAGCCTTCGAGCGAGGCGCCCGGTCGCGGTTCACGGTCGGTTCGCCGGCCGCGGACACGGCCCCGCCCGACACCGTCGTGCGAGATGTGCCCGACGGGCCGGCGGTGGCGTTCCTCGCCGATGCCACCGAGCCGGGTACGACCTTCCGGTGCGCGACGTCGATCACCGGCCCGTGGTGGTCGTGCAACAACCGGAGTACGAACCTCCACGCGGGTGCCGGAACCAGCCAGGCCACGTTGTACGCCAGGGCGGTTGACGGCGGGGGACGCGCGGACCCGAGCCCCGCACTGCTCGCCTGGGACGACAGGGGAGTAGAGCGGCCGTCCAACGACTACGAGTCGGACGCCATCGCCATCGGGGGTGTGAGCGGGACGATCACCGGAACGAACATGGGCGCCGATAGCGGCAACGAGGATCCGGTGAGCGGAGCGAGCGTCTTCTACCGATGGACGCCGCCGGCATCGGGCCGGGTCGCCCTGTCCACCGAGGGCAGTGACTTCGACACGGTTCTGTCGGTGACCCGGGACGACGAGGGCGCCACGCTGGCCCGCGACGACGACGTGTCGGCCGTCGACCGCACGTCCCGGCTGTCGGTTCCGGTCGTCGCCGGGCACACCTATCTCGTACGCGTGGCGGGGTTCCAGCTGCTGAACCCCCGCATCGGTGCCATCCGTTTGGCATGGTCGTTCACCGCGGCCCAGAACGCACCGCCCACGGTCGCCTGGTCGTCACCCGGCGCCGGCGCCGTCCTGCGCGACACGGTGGATCTCGTCGCGACCGCCTCGGACGACATAGGGGTTAGCAAGGTCGAGTTCCTCCACGGCACGACCGTCCTAGCGACCGTCACCGCCGCTCCCTGGTCACATTGGGTCGATACCCATACGCTGCCCGACGGCCCGATCACGCTCACGGTCCGGGCGACCGACGTGGACAGCGCGACGGCGTCGGCCGACCGGTCGTTCGTCGTTGACAACTCGCAACCGACCGAGGCGACGTACCAGCCGCTGGCACCGGCACGGATCCTGGACACCCGCAGCGGCGTGGGCGCACCTGCGGCCACGGTGCCCGCCGGCGGCTCGGTCACCCTGCAGGTGACCGGACGCGGGGGCGTGCCGGCCAGCGGGGTCGGGGCGGCCGTCCTCAACGTCACTGTCACCCAGCCCACCGCCGCCGGCTACCTCACCGTCTACCCCGCCGGCAGCAGCCGACCGATGGTGTCCAACCTGAACTTCGTCGCCGGGCAGACCATACCCAACCTGACCGCGGTCAAGACCGGCACCGGCGGCGCGGTCACGCTCTACAACGGCAGCAGCGGCACGGTCCACCTCACCGCCGACATCGCCGGCTACTACCTGTCCGGAACACCCACCGTTGCCGGCGCGTACGGACCGCTGACTCCGACGCGCATCCTGGACACCCGCAGCGGCGTGGGCGCACCCGCGGCCACGGTGCCGGCCGGCGGCTCGGTCACCCTGCAGGTGACCGGACGCGGGGGCGTGCCGGTCAGCGGGGTCGGCGCCGCCGTACTCAACGTCACCGTCACCCAAGCCGCCGCCGCCGGCTACCTCACCGTCTACCCGGCCGGCAGCAGCCGACCGACCGTGTCCAATCTGAACTTCGTCGCGGGGCAGACCATCTCCAACCTGACCGCCGTCAAGACGGGCACCGGCGGCGCGGTCACCCTCTATAACGGCAGCAGCGGCACGGTCCACCTCATCGCCGACATCGCCGGCTACTTCGTCGCGTGACGGGGCCCCTGGCTGATTAGTCGACAAGGGCGTACGTGGCGAGAACGGCTCCCGTGGTGGTCCGCTCGCTGCGTACCAGGTGCAACGACCGAAGCCGACCGTCGTTGGCGAAGAGGCGCTTGCCACCCCCAGCGTCACCGGTCGGTCATCAGCCGGAACTCGTCGATCGGGTCGTGCGCGATCAGCTGATCGCCGCCGATGACCGAATCATGCGGTCGTCAAGAACCGGGCGGATTGAGCAGATGGCCGGTACGGTGCTGCTGCGTCGCGCCAAGCAGGCGTGGCTGAGTGGTACGTGCTTGGAGATGCTGGAGAAGTCCCGCAACGGGATCGAGGTCCGCACCGACCAGGGCTTCAACGTCGGCAAGCCGCCCGGCGGGTACGTGGCTGCGGATTAGGCATCCGGTTCCGGCGAGCGCGCCGAAGGCAAGCACGAGACGAGGGTGACGCCCGATCCGGCCTCTCGTACCGGGCGATAGCCGGCCGGCTGAACCGCGACCTCGACCGGTATCCGCCCGCTGGAGCCGCCAGCGACAGAGCAAGAGCGTCTACCGGCTGCGGTCCTACGTCTATTGCGTTCCCCGCGGTCTGCGGATGCACGGCAAGCGCAACCACCGCGGAACCGCCTAGAGCTACCGCCAGCCACGTGGCCGCCCGCTCCCGGAGGGACACCCGGCCATTGTGTGGGTCAACGAGCGCACGCTCATCGCGGCCGTCACGCAGTTCTTCAACACGTACGTGCTCCAGCCGCACCGCGTCGAGTTGCCGTCGCCAGCCTCCCCGCGGCCGCCAACCACGCGATGCAGGCAGGCACACCGCGAGCAGGACGCAGGCCGGCTGGTGGAAATCCAGACCGGCGCGGACAACCTGCTCCGCGCCCCGGAGATGAGCGCCGACACCAACGGGCAGATCTTCGAGCGAGTTCGGCGCCGGATGGACGAACGGAACGCGTCCTCGTCACCGGCAAGCGCGGCGACCAACGCCGCATCCAGCGGGTCCGGCGTGCCGTCGCCATCCGGGGGCGGCCGCTGCGGGCGGCGCAGGTTCACCACCACGGCAGCGTGCGCCGGCGGCGGCGTACTCCGTCGATCTGCCCGTCCTGCGGCATCGGTACGGCGCCCCGTTGCCCTCGGTGGCCGGGTGTGACGATCGCACCGTCCCCGGCGCTTGCATGAGTGGAGAGTGCACGACCCCCCGATGCCGGGGCGGGTGGAGGGTCCGCCCCCCGCCGACTCACGCTCGCCCCGGCCAGCTGCTCGCCCCACCGGCAGCGACGGCGCGTCGGCCCGCCCACGTCGAAGGCTGCCAACGAGGAGGCCGCTATCACCGCAACCGCCTCACACCACTCGCCCGACCCTACCGCCGATCACCCCGACGACCTTGAACACTGGTTGACGGATCTACGGGTCAAGCTCAGCCAAGAACCGCCGGACTGGCTCGGGTCTGGCCGTGACGTCGACGACTCGGTCCCGAGGCCGTCGACGATGCCGTCACCCGCCGGCGATCTGCTCGAGCAGGAGGGTCACACGACGGCCGGCTCCATCGACCCAAGCGGGAGGCTGAGGAGCGATCCACCCGGGCGGCCCGCTGGGCGGCACCGCGCCGCCGACTGACGACCCGAGGGAACAGGTCGGTCTCGAGTCGCGATACCCCTCTGACCACCGAGATGCCCGACTGTTCCGAAGCCGCCTTCGTTGCCCTCGCCGGCGTCAGCCCGCTGCAGGCGTCCTCCGGCCGGGGTCATCCGGCGCCGACTCAACCGGTTCGGCGACCGCCAACTCAACCGAGCCTTGGACACCATCGTGAACTAGCGCATGATCCACGGCCACGAACCCGTAGGGCATGGGCCGGCACCGTCTGCAGCTATGACCCGCGCCTGGTCAGCGGCAGGAGACGGCCGCGGTGCCCTGGCGGTTGCGAACTCGGTCGCGTAAGCACTGGCCTGGCGTGAGGATGCGTCCATGGCCGATGATCCGTTGCTCGCTCGGGCTCGCGAGGTCTGGCTCGAACTGGCGGGCGTTCCAATGGCCTTTCCCGCTGACGGGGACGGCGTTGAGGTAGCCGTCTCGGCCGGATCGCGGCTGTGTCCACCGGGCTGGGTCGGGATCGTCGCGTTGGGCGACGCCGCCATCGCCACGGTTCCGGTGGTCAGTTGGGCCGGATCGTGCGAAATGTGCTGGACGAGCTGCCCGTCGCGGTCCTGACCGACGCTGACCGGTTGCGCGCCGTCCTGCCGGTCGCCCAGGTGCTGGGTCCGGCGAGCCTGGCCTATCTGGATGAGTGCGACTTCCGGCCGGCCGAGGCCATTCCCGTGGATGTGCTCCCCCGGGAGCGTGCCGATCTCGCCACACTTCTCGCCTCTGGCACGGCGGACGACGCCGACGAATCCGGGTTGGCGGAGATCACCTCCCGCGCGTTCGTGGTGCGCAGCGGGACTCACGTTGTCGCGGCGGCCGGCTACCGGCGCTGGCCCGGGCAGGTGGCCCACATGTGCGTACTGACCACGCCGAAACACCGCGGGCGTGGGCTGGCACGTGTCGTTGCCTCCGCAGCGGTCGCGGACGGTTTGGCGAACCAGCTGCTGCCGCAGTGGCGGGCTCGCCCGGCATCGTCGCGCCGAGTGGCGCGGGCGCTGGGATTCCGTCAGCTCGGCGGTCAGCTCTGCGTTCGGATCGGCGCCTGACTCCAAACGCCAGCTCGCCGGCTGCCGCGCACGGCCGAGGCCGGCCCGGCGCAAAGTCGCGCGATCAGCGGCACGTGAGTGCGCTCGGTCCATCGGTATCGCTGCGCTCTCAGCGAGTGATCCTGCTGGCGGGCCGCCAGCCGCCATGGCGGGCGGGCGAGGCAGGTCACCTCTGAGGCGGGATGCCCCAGTCCGGTGGCCGACCCTCCACCACGGCGTCGTACCGGCCCGCCTCCACGCCTCGGTGCGCCGTGAACTTAGCGATGGGCGCATCGTGGGGGTCAGACGGTGCAAGACAGCTTCGTAGGCGGACACCGCGGCGCCTGACACATAGCCGACCAAGATTGCCTTAACCACCTCAGTCGGCGGAATCCAGACGCTGATCTTGCCCGGCCGATCGCACCTGAGCAACACGTCGATTTCCACCGGAAGCCGCAAGCCGGGGGCGAGGTCATCGCGAAAGGCATTGAACCGGTCGAACTGAGAAGCACACGCAGGGTCGACGTCCACACCGGCCCTGGGAACTTCGTGCGCCAAAAGCCAGTAGGTATGCCGCTTCAACAGGTCCTTGCGTCGGGGACCGCGCCGGCGACGTAGCGGAAACGCCGGCATCACATGACGTCTCCGGCTCCGCCGTTCCTGCCGTTGCTCACGTACGCATCGTTCCGTATCCCGACCGAACGCGCTCGGCAGGTTCGCCCCCACGGTGGGCCGTGCGCCGTAGGCCGGGACAGCCAACCCGGTCCTGCCGGCAGGCTATTCGCGGCTTCTTATCTACTGGTGCTACGACCGCAGCCCGGCCAGGCTAGGTCGAGGTGACCGGCGGGACGCTCTCATCGCGGCTGCCCACCGCAGGTTCGGTGTGGCTCTCATTTGGCATGCGCCCCGCCGGTCACCGTGGCGGGGAGAGGCTCAAGAGGGGTCTGCCCAGCTCGAAGAAGCGTTGCCCTCCTCGCTGACATCGACTCTGTCGAGGCGAGGAGGACATGGTGGAAGCGGTCGTCATCGGAATGGATCCGCACAAGCGGTCGGCGACCATCGAGGTCATCGACGAACGGGAGAACGTCCTGGCGCAAGGCCGGTTCGGGACCGACACTGACGGCTACCGCACGATGCTGGCGCTGGGCTGGAGGTTCCCGCAGCGGATCTGGGCGGTGGAGGGCTGCAACGGCATCGGCCGGCACATCGCCCAACGCCTGGTCGGCGACGGCGAGACCGTGCTGGACGTGCCATCCAAGCTGTCGGCCCGAGCGCGCGTGTTCGCCACCGGCCAGGGCGGCAAGACCGATCCCGTCGACGCGCACAGCGTTGCCGTGGCCGCGTTACGGGCCAAGGGACTGCGTCAGGTCAGCGCCGATGACACCACCGTAGCGCTGCGGCTGCTGGTCGACCGCCGGGATGCCTTGGGCCAGGCCCGCACCGAGACCATCAGCCGCGTGCACACGCTGCTGCTGGAGCTTGTACCGGGCGGGGCGAAGAAGTACCTGTCCGCCCCGCAGGCCCGCGTCCTGCTCAACACCGTCCGCCCGCGCGACATCGTCGGGCGTACCCGCCGACAGTTGGCCTCCGAGCTGATCACCGAACTGGCCACGATAGACAAGAAAATCAAGGCCGCAGACCGGCAGCTGACCGAGCTGATCGCTGCCACCGGCAGCACTCTGCAGCAGCTGCACGGCATCGGGCCCTCCGGCGCGGCCCGATTGCTCGGCGACATCGTCGACGTTGCTCGCTTCGCCAGCCGCGGGCACTTCGCGTCCTGGAACGGCACGGCGCCGTTGGACGCCTCCTCCGGCGACCAGACCCGTCACCGGCTCTCCCGCGCCGGCAACCGGCGCATCAACCGGGTCCTCCACATCATGGCCGTCGTGCAGCTGCGCCACGACACCGAGGGACGCCGCTACTACCGGCGCAAACTCGTAGCTGGCAAGACCCCGATGGAAGCCATGCGCTGCCTGAAACGACGCCTGTCCGACCAGGTCTACAAGCAGATGGTCAACGACAACCCACACTTGAGGACGGGCCCGGGAGGACACCGGGGAGCGTCTGTGAAATCCAGCGCGGCTGACCCAATCCCCAAGGTCAACTCTTCGGAGAAGTCACTTCCCGGACCCGCCAGAACCCACCCTAGAACACCCGCTGGCGCCCGCTCTTGACATAGAGGGGAGCCAGATGAGGGCGCTTGACGGTGCTGGAGAGGTGAGGGGCGCGGTCGACCTCGGCACCGGCATCAACCACCTTGTCGTCCAGGTCGACTCGCTGGATGCCATTAACGCTGATCTTGCCAGGCAGGGATCGCAACCGAGCCGCCCGGGCCTCCTGACCGCGCGGACGAGCCGCGGACTCGTTGGCTCACCGACCCGGACGGCTACCGGATCGAGCTGGTTCAGTGGCCGGCGGGTCATGCAGTGGGCATCACCGAGGCCGACTTCGCCTGAGCCGTCGCGCCCGCTCGACTCGTGGTTCCCCCCGACGCCCGCGACAGGGTGTGGTCCTGGTAGCGCACAGGCACGGGCGGCGCCGTGTCGGTGGCCGGGCCGATCGAACGTTCAGGCGAGAGCTCCTCGAGCCGCCCTTCGCCGCGCCGTGTCCCGACGCTGCACGGAACCGGTGTCCCGTACACGGCTCAGTTGTCGTCGTCGAGGACGTCGCGCAGCTTGCGCGCGAAGGCCTCCGGTTGGCCGGCGTATCCGAAGTCACCGCCGAGGAAGCCGCCATGGTGGCTCGGGAACACGGTCGCCTGCTGACCGAGCAGTTCGGCAGTGGCCACCGCCGTGCGTCCGGTGAACGTGCCCAGGGACTCCTCGCCCACGGCGATCACGATGCGTGTCGGCGCGGCAGCCAGCCTGTCGACGTCGGGCCGATAACTGCTGACCGCCCAGGACCGGTCGGAGAGCAGCGGATCGTCACGAGACCCATCGTCCTCGCTCGGCATCCCGAACCGGGCGGGATCCGGCGCGGGCTGGGCGAAGTAGTCGTCGGTGAACTCACCTCGCCACGACGTCATGGCAATGAAGGCCGCCATGCCGGCATTCGACCCCCTCGTCTCGTACGCGTCCCGGACGCCGCCGCGGGCGCGCTCGGCAGCCTCGGCGTCGGGGAGCACGGGGATGAGCGGCGGCTCGTGTGCCACCAGGGTGGTCACGTCGTTGGGATATGCCGCGACGAGCGCGAGCGCGGTCACCGCGCCGCCACTGCTCGCGAACATCTCGACCGGGCCAACGCCGAGCGCCTCGATAACGGCGTGCACGTCATTCGCCTGGACCGCGGGCGCATGGTCGACCCGGCCGTCCTTGCGTCTGCTGCGGCCAAGGCCGCGTGGGTCATAGGTGACCACGGTGCGATCGGGGAAATGCGACGCCAACGTAGCGAAGCCGCTCGCGTCCATCGGCTGGCCGATCATGAACAGCGGTGGACGCCCGTCGGCCGTAGGCAGCGGGCCGTGCACGTCGTAAGCGATGTCGACCTCGGCAGTTTCACGCATGTGCGTCGTCGTCATGGCAGTATCGACCTCTCCCGTGTTGAGAACTCATCGGACGTACGCCTAAGCCGCGGGGACCCGCCGTGCGAAAGGCCGTTGAGCGGGCCAGTCCGACTCGGGCGTGCGTTGCGGCCAGTTGCTCGTCAGCGACGAGGACAACCTCTACGGGGCGCGCCCCCCGAGACGAAGCCCGGGGCACGAGCGGGTCCACCCCATTGGTCCTCGAACGCGTCCATCCTCCCGATGATCGCGGGTGGAACCAGCGACGCAGCCCTGTCGGCTCGCGCCGGCGTGGACAAGGTGGCCGTGGCACGAGACACAGCTACGCGCCCGCAGGCTGAGTGCTGTCGATCTGACTCACGCTCACCCTTCTCGGATGTCCAACCTGAGCCGGTCGGGTCGAGTGCCAACCCGACCGGATCAACAGTATCCGCATGTCGGCATGATCGTCCGCTCGGACGACGCGCCCGCTCGTCGGCACGATCGCGCGATCAGCGGCATGAGCGCGCACTCAACAAGATCACGGATCGGGACTGGCGAGCGAAAGCGCGCACGCCCGCAGGGCGTCAATGTCGACGGATCACGGCGTCATGGATGCCATCTCGGTGCGGCTCGCGCGACACCGCGTTGGAGGATGCGCTCGATGTTCAGGCGGGCCGTGGGAAACTCGCCCATGGCCATGAACGCCGCTCCTCCTCCGGGGTATCACTCGATCACGCCGCGCATGATCGTAAGCGACGCCGTCGCCGCAGTTGAGTTCCTGCGCGCTGTGTTTGACACCCTGGGTGAGGTTCACCCCAACCGCCCTGCCGAAATCCGAATTGGTGACTCCCTTGTGATGGTGACGACAGCTGGCGAGCGCGAGCTGTTCCCCGCCTTCCTCTACGTCTATGTCAACGACGTGGATACGACCTACCGCCGAGCACTCGTCGCCGGGGCAGTCAGCCTGGAGGAGCCTCTCGACACACCATACGGCGATCGGCGCGCGATGGTGCGCGACCCGTTCGGCAACGTCTTTCAGATCGCACATCGAACGGATGCGGCGCCGCGGTGAGCCGCGATCGTACCTGCCCACGCGCAGAAGTCGCGGTCGGTAGCAGGACCCCAACCGAGACCTCACTATCGCTCATTCGCAGGATCATTGTCATGACGCGTCGGTTCGGCTGGCCCCCGAGGTCAGGAACCGGAGCGCCGACCCCGCTGTCGTGCATCCGCCGAGGTGTACGACAGGCTCGCTGCCTTCGGCCGTACCATCCCGTCCGGGTGCGGACCAGCCGTCGGCAGCGCCGAGCTGACCATGGAAGGGTCGAGTCACGAGGTCGTCGAGCCGCCGCGCGATCGGCGCCAGCGGCGCGATGTGTGGGGGGTCAGCGGCGTGTCCTGCCAATCTTGTCAAGTCGGCGGTGGTGCGTCGACGGTGCCCGTACTCATCCCTTCGTACCGACGATGAGCCGTTCGCGGTCGAACATCGCCGACGCGAGCCGCCAGCCGATCCGGTTCAGGAGCAGCAGTGCCGTGGCGGCGACCAGGCAGGCAACGAGCGACACCTTGATGACGTTCAACCCGACAAGCGTTGTCACGGCGATCGACGGCAGGCTCGCCAGCAACGCGAACTGTTGGGCGACGCGGATGTCGTTCGACCGGGTGGAGATCAGGATGGCGAGCCAGATCGACCACCCGGCGAGGAGGGGCGTGAAGAAGAGCTGGGCGAGCAGGTCCGGAAGACGGATGAGCGCGGACGCCACGACCGGGGCGGCGAAGAGCTCGACGCAGGCCAGGAACAGGCCGTAGACCAAGTAGGCGACGGCGAGCGATGGCAGCAGGGCGGCCAGGGCCTTGCCCAGCAGCAGCTCCTCCCGGCGGATAGGGGTCGTGAGCACCGGCTCGAGTGTGCCTTGCTGGCGCTCACCGACCACCGAGTACGCGGCGACAAAGGACGGCACGAGGGCCGGGATGCCCAGCATGTACAACAGAACATGCTGGTGTCTGAGCGTGATCGACGCCGCCGGGTCCAGCGTGAAGACGGCGACGAGCGGCTGGACGCAGAACAGCACCGGGATGATCGCCATGCTGACGGTGAGGTTGCGGTTGCGCCGGAAGTCGCGCAGTTCCTTGCGGACGATGGCCCGGACCCGTCTGCTGCTGATGCTCATCCGCCACGCACCGTTTGGTTCTCGTCGATCAGCTCGAGGTAGACGTCCTCGAGCGAGTGCTGTGACTCGCCAATCGACAGCACGTCGGCGCCTGCCGTGACCAGAGCCCGGGTGACGGCGGGGGCGGCGACCGCTGCGTCGGAGATGGCCAGCACGTAGCCGACCGGGCCGTCCTGGCGCCAGCCGTCGACGGCCGGCAGGCCGTCGAAGAACCGGCCCGGGTCGTTCAGCGGGGCGAGGGTCTTGACCGTGAGCGTCCTGGTAAACAACTGGTCGCGCAGCTCAGCGGGCCTGCCGATCGTGCGTAACGTCGTATTCAAGATCGCCACACGGTCACAGAGGCGTTCGGCCTCCTCCAAGCGATGGGTCGTCAGGAAGATGGTCACTCGGCTTCGGCTAAGTGCGGCGATCAACTCGTGGACGGCCCGGGCGGCGACCGGGTCCAGGCCCGCCGTGGGCTCGTCAAGGAACAGGATCTCCGGGTCGCTCAGCAGTGCTCTCGCCAGCGCAACTCGCTGGCGCAGCCCTTTGGACAAGGCGCCGCAGGCATCCCCGGCCCGGTCGACCAGGTTCACCGCCCGCAGCGCCCGGTCAATGCGGTCCGTGGGGTCGGGCGTGTCGTACAGCTCGGCGAAGCACTCGAGGTTCTCGAGCACGCTCAGCCGCAGGTACAGCCCCGGCGACTCGGGCATGATCGAGATCCGGCGACGGATGTCCACCCCGCTCTCGGGCGTCAGCGGGATCCCGGCCACCGTGGCCGAGCCGGATGTTGGTGTGATGAGCGTGCCGAGCGTCCGCACGGTCGTGGTCTTGCCCGCACCGTTCGGTCCGAGGAAACCGAAGACCTCGCCGTAGCCGATATCGAAGGAGACGTCGCGGAATGCGACCCGGTCACCGAAACGCTTGCTCAGCCCAGACGCGGACAATGCCGGGGCACCCGGGCTGCCGCCTGCGGCGACCGGACTGTCCACGAGGGAGTCAGCTGGCAGCGGCAGCGAGCCCGCATCCAGTCGTCCCGCCGAGCCCTCGTGATCCAGCCCCTTAGCGTCAGACTCGACCGGCCGCCGGGACCGGTCACCACGGCCGAACAAACCCACGTCGCTCACCATATAGGCCGAACCGCTGCCGATACCCAACCGAGCGACGCCGCGTCCTCGCATCCGCTATTGCCGCTCCTGGGTGCTGGCGCGCTGACTCGCAACGGTGACGCACGGTCAGGCATGACTCACTCCTGCGTTTCCGGTCCTGGCGTCGTGTCCTCTGATCATGTTGTTCTGCGGGCGGCAGCCTCCGCCTACCTGGGCCGCTATCGCGGTGCCACGCGGCTGCACACCGAATCCGACCTGCGGATCTTCCTGTGCTG
>DATDJX010000414.1:0-5111 GCA_036520275.1 Asanoa sp. | reverse complement strand
CCCGGAGCTGCTGAACAAGTACGTCGGCGAGACCGAGCGGCACATCCGGCTGATCTTCCAGCGGGCACGGGAGAAGGCCAGCGAGGGTACGCCGGTCATCGTGTTCTTCGACGAGATGGACTCGGTGTTCCGCACCCGCGGCTCCGGTGTCTCCTCCGACGTGGAGAACACGATCGTTCCCCAGCTGCTCAGCGAGATCGACGGCGTCGAGGGGCTGGAGAACGTCATCGTCATCGGCGCGTCCAACCGGGAAGACATGATCGACCCGGCGATCCTGCGGCCCGGACGGCTCGATGTGAAGATCAAGATCGAGCGGCCCGACGCCGAGGCGGCGCGCGACATCTTCTCCAAGTACATCCTCTCCGGCCTGCCGCTGCACGCGGACGACCTGGCCGAGCACGGCGGTGACCCGCAGGCCACCGTCGCGGCGATGATCGACGCGGTCGTGCTGCGGATGTACTCGGAGACCGAGGAGAACCGCTTCCTCGAGGTCACCTACGCCAACGGTGACAAGGAGGTCCTGTACTTCAAGGACTTCAACTCCGGCGCGATGATCCAGAACATCGTCGACCGCGGCAAGAAGATGGCGATCAAGGAGTTCCTCACCTCTGGCAAGAAGGGGCTGCGGCTGCAGCACCTGCTGGACTCGTGCGTCGACGAGTTCCGCGAGAACGAGGACCTGCCGAACACCACCAACCCGGACGACTGGGCCCGGATCTCCGGCAAGAAGGGCGAGCGGATCGTCTACATCCGCACGCTCGTCTCCGGCGGCAAGGGCGCCGAGGCCGGGCGGTCCATCGAGACCGCGAGCAACACCGGCCAGTACCTGTAGTCGCGCATCCGGGAGCGGGGGGGCGCGTGGGCGCCGCCCCGCTCCGGTCGTCGGTGCCGCCGGTCCCGATGTCCCGTTGTGCGACGGCGCGCCGGGGACGGCGGCATGGCCGCCGTCGCGCCCGGTTTCGTCCCCGTCTTTCACATTCGAGCGGTACGCCGTGGGGCGGCGGGCGCCCGGCGCAGACTACCCTCGACCTATGGGGCAGCCATCGGAGGAGCCGTCATGACCGTTCGGCGCATCATGGGCACCGAGGTGGAATACGGCATCTCGGTGCCGGGGCAGGCCGGCGCCAACCCGATGGTGACCTCGTCGCAGGTGGTCAACGCGTACGGCGCACGACCCGAGCTGACCCGGGGCGGCCGGGCGCGCTGGGACTACGAAGAGGAGTCGCCGCTGCGCGACGCGCGCGGGTTCACCTACTCGGGGGCCGCGTACGACCCCGCGGAGGCGCTCGCCGACGAAGACCTGGGTCTGGCCAACGTCATCCTCACCAACGGTGCACGGCTCTACGTCGACCACGCGCACCCGGAATACTCGACGCCCGAGGTGACCAACCCGCTCGACCTGGTCCGCTGGGACAAGGCGGGGGAGCGGGTGATGGCCGAGGCGTCCCGCCGGGCGGCGACCATCCCGGGCACGCACCCGATCCACCTCTACAAGCACAACACCGACAACAAAGGCGCGTCGTACGGCGCGCACGAAAACTACCTGATGCGCCGGCAGACCCCGTTCGCCGACATCGTCGCCTACCTCACACCGTTCTTCGTCACCCGACAGGTGTTCTGCGGCGCCGGCCGGGTCGGCATCGGGCAGGACGGGTCGCAGGCGGGTTTCCAGCTCTCCCAGCGCGCCGACTTCTTCGAGGTCGAGGTCGGTCTGGAGACGACGCTGAAGCGGCCGATCATCAACACCCGCGACGAGCCGCACTCCGACGCCGACAAGTACCGGCGGCTGCACGTCATCATCGGCGACGCCAACCTGTCGGAGATCGCCACCTACCTGAAGACCGGCACCACCGCGCTGGTGCTGACGATGATCGAGGAGAAGGCGCTCACGCCCGACCTCGGCATCGCCGACCCGGTGGCCGAGCTCAAGGCGGTCAGCCACGACCCGTCGCTCGGCCACCGGACGCGGCTGCGCGACGGCCGCCGGCTGACCGCGCTCGACCTGCAGTGGGCCTACTTCGAGCGAGTCAAGTCCTATGTGGACGACCGGTACGGCACCGACGCCGACGCGCAGACCACCGACGTGCTCGACCGGTGGGAGAGCGTCCTGGACCGGCTCGGCCGCGACCCGATGCTGTGCGCCGACGAGCTCGACTGGGTGGCGAAGCTGCGGCTGCTGGAGGGCTACCGCGAGCGGGAGTCGCTCGGCTGGGCATCGCCGAAGCTCGAGCTGATCGACCTGCAGTACACCGACGTCCGCCCGGAGAAGGGCCTCTACCACCGCCTCGTCGCGCGCGGCGCGATGAAGACGCTGCTCACCGACGAGCAGACCCGACGCGCGATGGTCGAGCCACCGGAGGACACCCGGGCCTACTTCCGCGGCCGGTGCCTCGCCCAGTACGGGTCCGAAGTGGTCGCCGCCAGCTGGGACTCGGTCATCTTCGACGTCGGCCGCGAGTCGCTCGTCCGGGTGCCCATGATGGAGCCCGAGCGCGGCACCAAGCGACACGTGGGCGCGTTGTTCGACCGCTGCCCCAGCGCCAAGGACCTGCTCGAGGCCATCACCGGCGGGTGAGCCCCGCAGGATAGGCCATGGTCGCGGATCGGTCCGCTGAGCGCGAAACATCGCGCACGGCGGGCCGTTTCGTCGCCGCGGCGAGGTAGGTTTTGCCCAAGCAACGGTGAGGGAGGCACGCACATGGCAACTCGGGACAGCGGGGGCCAGTCGCAGTCCGGCAAGGCGCGCCACGACCAAGAGGTCGACGACGTCACCGCCGAGGCCAACCCCGAGGTGGCGGAGCGGCACCAGGAGATCACCGAGGACGTCGACGACCTCCTCGACGAGATCGACTCAGTCCTTGAGGAGAACGCCGAGGAGTTCGTCCGCGGCTATGTCCAAAAAGGCGGCCAATAACCATATCGTCCGTTTAGCGGCGGCGGCGGCGCCCGTGGCCGAGCCCGCGGGCAATGCCGCCTCGCGGCGGAGGGCGTCGGATAAGGTGCGCAGGCGCCGTCAGCGGCGATCACATGGAGGAAAGGGAGCACGTGGCAGCGGGTTTCGATCCATCCGGGCGTCTACCAGATGTGTTCACCAGTTCGGGGACATCCTCCTTCACGCAGTTCCTGAGCGTCGCCGCGCCTGAGCTCCTCCCGGGCCGGCGGGCGCTGCCGCCCGGCAGCGCGGGGCACCTCGCGCCCCACGCCACCACGATCGTGGCGATCGCCGCCGCCGGCGGCGTCGTGATGGCCGGCGACCGGCGCGCCACGGTCGGCAACATGATCGCCCAGCGCGACATCGAAAAGGTGCACCCGGCCGACGCCTACTCGCTGGTCGGCATCGCCGGCGTCGCCGGCGTCGGCATCGAGCTGATCCGCATCTTCCAGGTCGAGCTCGAGCACTACGAGAAGATCGAGGGCGCGATGCTCTCGCTCGACGGCAAGGCCAACCGGCTGGCCGCGATGATCCGCGGCAACCTCGGCGCCGCCATGCAGGGCCTCGCGGTGGTCCCGCTGTTCGCCGGCATCGACCTCGCCGCGACCGACCCCTCGAAGGCCGGCCGCATCTTCAGCTTCGACGTGACCGGCGGCCCCTACGAGGAGCGCGGGTTCGACGCGGTCGGCTCCGGCTCGATCTTCGCCAACGCCGCGCTGAAGAAGCGCTACCGCCCGGCCGTCACCATCCAGGACGCCACCCGGCTGGCGATCGAGGCGCTCTACGACGCCGCCGACGACGACACCGCCACCGGCGGCCCCGACCTCACCCGGCGGATCTTCCCGGTCGTGATGACCGCGACCGCGCAGGAGGGCACCCACCGGCTGACCGACGAGGAGACCGGCGCGATCGCCGAATCCGTCGTCGCCGCGCGCATCGAGAACCCCGGCGGCTGAGCCCGGATCGGTCGGCCCCCGGGCCGCCCCGAGCAGGCCCCCACACCTGAAACCGGAAAGGACCCCGCCGCCGTGGCGATGCAGTTCTACACCTCGGTCGACCAGATCATGCGCGACCGCTCCGAGCTGGCCCGCAAGGGCATCGCCCGCGGTCGCAGCGCGGTGGTCCTGAGCTACGCCGGCGGGGTGCTCTTCGTCGCGGAGAACCTGTCCAGCGCGCTGCACAAGGTCAGCGAGATCTACGACCGCATCGGCTTCGCGGCCGTCGGTCGCTACAACGAGTTCGAAAACCTGCGCCGCGCCGGCGTGCGGATGGCCGACCTCAACGGCATCTCGTACGACCGCCGCGACGTCACCGGCCGCGCCCTCGCCAACGCCTACGCCCAGACGCTCGGTGCGATCTTCACCGAGCAGCAGAAGCCGTTCGAGGTGGAGATCTGCGTCGCCGAGGTGGGCCAGACGGCCGACGAGGACGAGATCTACCGGCTCACCTACGACGGCTCGGTCAACGACGAGCCGGGCGCGATGGCGATGGGCGGCCAGGCGGAGGCGATCGCCGGCGTGCTCAAGGCGAGCCACGCCGCGGACATGTCGCTGGGCGACGCGGTCAAGCTGGCCGTGCGGGCGCTCGGCAGCGTGGGCGGTGACGGCGGGGCGGCTCGCACGATCGCCGCCAACCAGCTCGAGGTGGCCATCCTCGACCGGGACCGCAGGGGCCGCACGTTCCGCCGGCTCGTCGGCCCGGCGTTGGCCAACCTGCTCGACGGGTCGGCGGCGGCGCCGGCCCCGCCTGCCGTCGAGCCCGCCGTCGAGCCCGCCGTCGAGCCCGCCGTCGAGCCCGCCAAGGAAGCCGCCGAGGAACCGCGGCCGCCCGCCCCGGGCCCGGACAAGCCGGTCGAGTCGGCCGGATCCGCCGACCTCGAGGGTGGCCCGGAAACAGAGGGCAGCGGCGACAAGTCCTGATAAGGACGGGATTGTCATCGACGGGCGGCGATGTCATGTGGTCCCCGCGTGGCGGACCCGCGCCCTTCGAGTGACGGCCACTGACCGACGGCCGGGTCTGCCGGCTAATGTCTGGTCATGGAGCGGCGAATCTTCGGGCTCGAAACCGAGTACGGCGTCACCTGCACGTACCGGGGGCAGCGGCGACTGTCGCCCGACGAGGTGGCGCGCTACCTGTTCCGGCGGGTCGTATCGTGGGGCCGTTCGAGCAACGTCTTCCT
>DATDJX010000413.1:0-13945 GCA_036520275.1 Asanoa sp. | reverse complement strand
GCTCAGCCCGTGCGCGACCGCGAGCCGCATCGCCGCGCGATGCAGCGCGTCGGCGGTCGCCGCCTTCTTGCGGTCGCGCAGCGTCGGGAATGCCTCCACCCGACGTACGGTACTGCGTCGTGGATCTCATTGCCCACTGGGAAACTTTGCACACTGGGCAGCGTTGTGAGAGGTTGGTCGGTGAACCTCGAGCACCTGGAGACACCGTCCATGAGCTCTGCCAGCGTCACGGTCCGGACCGGGCGAACCCCACGCGCTCCGGAGTCGATGAGCCATCGGGAGATCCTCGAGGCGCTGAGCGGGCTGCTCCTCGTGCTGTTCATCGCCGTGATGAGCGGCACGGTCGTCGCCACCGCGCTGCCCACGATCGTCGGCGCGCTCAACGGCACCCAGAGCCAGTACACCTGGATCGTGACCGCCACCCTGCTCGCGGCGACCGCAAGCACCCCGATCTGGGTAAAGCTCGCCGACCTGTTCAACAAGAAGGCGATGGTGCAGGCCGCCATCGTCGTGTTCGTCGTCGGCTCGTTCGCAAGCGCGTTCGCACCGAACATCGGCGAGCTGATCGCCGCCCGGGCGGTGCAGGGCGTCGGCGTCGGCGGCCTGCAGGCGCTGGTCCAGATCGTGATCGCCTCGATGATCTCGCCACGGGAACGGGGCCGCTACAACGGCTACCTCGGCGCGGTGATCGCGATCGCCACCGTGTCCGGTCCGCTGCTGGGCGGGCTCATCGTCGACACCTCGTGGCTCGGCTGGCGGTGGTGCTTCGCCATCGGCGTGCCGATCGCCGCGATCGCGTTCGTCGTCCTGCACAAGACCCTCCACCTGCCGACGGTCAAGCGGGAGGCCACGGTCGACTACCTCGGCGCCGGCCTGATCGCCGGTGGTGTCAGCCTGCTGCTGATCTGGGTGTCCTTCGTCGACCGGTCGTTCGGCTGGCTGACCTGGCAGACTGCGGTGATGGTCGGCGCCGGCCTGCTGATCCTCGCGGCCGCGGTGCTCGTGGAGTCGCGGGCGCGCGAGCCGGTCGTGCCGCTGGGCATCGTCCGCCGCCGCACCACCGCCCTCGCGATCGTCGCCAGCCTCGCGGTCGGCATGGCCATGTTCGGCGGTGCGGTCTTCCTCGGCCAGTACTTCCAGGTGGGCCGCGGCTACAGCCCCACCGAGGCCGGCCTGCTGACCGTCCCGATGATGGCCGGCCTGCTGGTCTCGTCGACCGTCGCCGGGCGGCTGATCACCAGGACCGGCGTGATCAAGCCATACATCGTGGTCGGCACGCTCACCCTGGTCGCCGGCTTCGCGATGCTCGCGCTCATCGACCACCGGACCTCGCTCGTCTACGTCGGCATCGGCATGGCGCTCGTCGGCGTCGGCGTGGGCATGTCGATGCAGAACCTGGTGCTCGCCGTGCAGAACGCGGTGCCCCAGCGCGACATCGGCGCGGCGTCCGGCACGCTGACGTTCTTCCGCTCGCTCGGCGGCACGATCGGCGTGTCGGTGCTGGGCGCGGTGCTCGCCCACCGGGTCACCGCCTCGCTCACCGACAGCTTCGCCAAGGCCGGCCTGCCGGCGCCGTCGGCGGGCGGCGCGGGCGGCAACCTCAACCTCGACACGCTGCCGGCGGCCGTACGGACAATCGTGCGGGTCGCGTACGGCGACGCCACCGGCCACATCTTCCTGGTGTCGGTGGGCGTCGGCCTGGTCGGGGTGCTGGCCGCGCTGCTCCTCCCCAGGATCACGCTGCGCACCAGCCTCGACATCGAACAGAAGCCCGGATCCTGACCCCGTCCTCGGGAGGGACGATGACCACGCCGCTGGCCCGGCCGACAGACGACGAGGAACATTACGGGCCCGCCGCCCGCCGGGTGGCTTTCGAACGCGGCACCGACGGCCCGCGAACGATCATGGTCGGCGTCGACGGCAGCGACACGTCGTTGCACGCCGCCGCCTCGGCGTTCGGCATGGCCCGGCGCCAGGGCTGTGGGCTGACGGTCGTCTTCGTGGCGGCGCCATCGGCCCTCACCGGCTTCGGGTACGGCGCGGTGGTCGCACAGGAGGAGGCGTTCGCCGAGATCGTGGCGTCGCTGCGGGCTCAGGCCAAGTGGGCGGCGCAGACGTACGGCGTGCCGGTCACGCTCGTCATCCGCCGGGGCGACCCGTTCAGCGAGCTGACGGCGACGGCCGACGAGATCAAGGCCGACTTCGTGTTCGTCGGCGCCTCGGCGCGGGCGGGTCACCGCTTCGTCGGTTCGATCGCCACCCGCCTGGTCAAGGTCGGCCGCTGGCCAGTGGTGGTGGTCCCGTAGCCCGCGTCGGCGTCAGCGCAGCGGGCCGTCGCCCTCGCTGTCCGGGTCGTCGACCACGTGGACGGCGGCCTCCTCGGCGGTTGCCGCGCCGCTGTCCACCCCGACGTCCCAGGCCACCGAGTCCGGCTCGTCGTCCGGGCCGTTGCCGGCGTTGTCGTCGACGAGCCGGCCGGCGCGCGGCTCCTCGTCGTAGCCGCGCCGGATCAGTTCGTCCTCGTCGTCCGTGTCGTCCTCGTCCGCATACGGGTCGACGTCCGGCTCCTCCTCGCCGAGCAGCTGGTCGACCGATTCGCCCTGTCGCTCCTCGGCGGGGGTCGTTCCGAACCGGTTGGCGCCGGACCACCGGTCGGCCGGCTCGTAGCCCGTGTCGAGCGGGTCCTCGACCCGGTCGTCGTCCAGCGTCTCGTCGGTCTCGAGCACGCCCTCGTCCTCGATGTCATCCCACTGCTCGACGCCCTCGGCGCTGTCGTCCTGACTCACCCGACCGAGCCTAGTGCAGCGATCGACGGCGCGAGCCGGCATCCGCGGGTCAGCGCATGATCGTCAGCAGGTCCCGGCAGGTCGCCTCGCAGGTCCGGCACGCCGCCGCGCAGATCCGGCAGTGTTCATGCATTGACGCGTGGCGGGCACACTCGTCGCCACACGAACGGCAGGCAACGACGCACGTCTCCACCACGTTGCGGGCGAGGACGGCGTCGTACCCGGTGTGCCGGGACAGCACCCGCGCCGTCGCCGCGCAGATGTCCGCGCAGTCGAGGTCGATGCGGATGCACCTGGTCAGGTCGGCGACCATGTCCTCGCCCAGGCAGGCGTCGGCGCAGGCGGTACACGCCTCGGCGCAGTCGGCTACGGCGTCGATGGTCGCCGCGAGCTGGGCCCGGTCGACGGTGTACGGGCGCGGATGCGTCTCGAGCATCGGCAAGGTCGTCGTCATCGGGGCCCCTCTCGTCCGAGGACGACCGGTTACCCGGAGAACCGCGCGGTAACCGATCACCCGCCGAGGGCGCTGGAGACCACCGCGCGGGCCTCCTCCTGGATGCGGGCAAGGTGCTGCGGACCATGGAACGACTCGGCGTAGATCTTGTAGACGTCTTCGGTGCCCGAGGGGCGGGCCGCGAACCAGCCGTGCGCGGTGCTGACCTTGAGGCCGCCGATCGGGGCGCCGTTGCCGGGCGCCGTGGTGAGGATCGCCGTGATCGGCTCGCCGGCAAGCGTCGTCGCGGTCACCTGGGACGGCGACAGCTTGCCCAGCACCGCCTTCTGCTCCCGCGTCGCCGGCGCGTCCACCCGGGCGTACGCCGGGTCGCCGAACCGGGCCACCAGGTCGGCGTAGTGCTGGCTCGGGGCCCGCCCGGTCGTCGCGATGATCTCGGACGCCAGCAGGTCGAGGATGATGCCGTCCTTGTCGGTCGTCCAGACGCTGCCGTCGCGGCGCAGGAACGACGCCCCGGCGCTTTCCTCGCCGCCGAAGCCGACCGAGCCGTCGAGCAGCCCGGGCACGAACCACTTGAAGCCCACCGGCACCTCGAGCAGGGTGCGGTCGAGGTCGGCGGCCACGCGGTCGATCATCGAGGACGAAACGAGGGTCTTGCCGACCGCCGCGCCCGCGGGCCAGTCGGACCGGTTGCGGTAGAGGTACGAGATCGCCACGGCCAGGTAGTGGTTGGGGTTCATGAGGCCGGCGTCGGGCGTCACGATGCCGTGCCGGTCGGCGTCGGCATCGTTGCCGGTCGCCACCTGGTAGTCGCCGCGCTTGGCGATGAGCGATGCCATCGCGTACGGCGACGAACAGTCCATCCGGATCTTGCCGTCCCAGTCGAGCGTCATGAAGCGGAACGTCGGGTCGACATCGGGGTTGACCACGGTCAGGTCGAGGCCATGCCGCTCCGCGATGGCGCCCCAGTAGGCGACCGAGGCGCCGCCGAGCGGGTCGGCGCCGATCCGGACGCCCGCGGCGCGGACGGCCTGGACGTCGACCACCGCGGGCAGGTCGTCCACGTAGGACGCGACGAAGTCGTACGGATTGGTGGTGTCGGCCGCGCGCGCCCGCTCGTACGGGATCCGGCGCACCTGCTCGAGCCCGCCGGCCAGGATCTCGTTGGCCCGGTCCTGGATCCACCGGGTCGCGTCGGTGTCGGCGGGCCCGCCGTTGGGCGGGTTGTACTTGAAGCCGCCGTCGTCGGGCGGGTTGTGCGACGGCGTCACGACCACGCCGTCGGCGAGCGACGACGAGCGGCCGCGGTTGTAGGTGAGGATCGCGTGCGAGACCGCCGGCGTCGGCGTGTAGCCGTCCCGGCTGTCCACCAGTACGGCCACGTCGTTGGCGGCGAACACCTCCAGCGCGGTCACCGTGGCCGGCTCGGACAGCGCGTGCGTGTCGCGGCCGAGGAACAGCGGACCGTCGGTGCCCTGCGCCGCGCGGTATTCGCAGATGGCCTGGCTCGTGGCGAGGATGTGGTCCTCGTTGAACGCCTTGCGCAGGCTTGACCCGCGGTGGCCGGACGTGCCGAACGACACCTGCTCCGCCACGACCGACGGGTCCGGGTGCAGATCGTGGTAGTCGCGCAGCACGAGATCGACGTCGATGAGGTCGCCGGCCGAGGCCGGCTGGCCGGCGCGCGGGTTGTTCGACACACCCGGATCGTACCGGCGCGCGACCGCATGGGCCGGACAGGCGCGTGGTCAGCCGTCGGAGAGGTCGGCGACGACCGCCGCATGATCGCTCGGCCACACGCCGTCGACAGGCCCGGTCGCCGCCCGGCGGACCGCCCGCACCCGGCCCTGGCGGCTGCCGCTCAGCAGCACGTGGACGTAGTCGATCCGCCCGCTCGGCGCGACCCAGTCGGCAACGTACGGGTTGGCCCGGTCCCAGGTGAAGCCCGGGTCGGCGGGGTCGGCGAAGCGCCACGCGTCGAGGAACACCTGGCCTTCGACGAACGGCACCGTCAGGTGCCCGGCGAACCGGCGGATCTCGTCCGAGCCCGGCTCGGCGTTGAGGTCGCCCACGACCACCGGCGGATGGCCCGTCGGCGGCAGCGTCGCCACGTGCTCGGCCAGCCAACGCAGCTGCACCATGCGCCGCGCCGACCCGGGCAGGACGCTGGTGTGCGCGGTCACGAACGGCACGGTCGCGTGCGGCGCCGCCACGGTCACCGACAGCGTCGGCCGCGACGGGTCTTCGGGCAGGTCGTAGACCCGCGGGTGGTGGATCGGCCAGCGACTGAGCACGGCGACGCCGATGCGTGCCGACGGATCGTCCACCCGGGACTGCCACGTCTTCCGGTCCGACGCCGGCCCGTACGCCCAGTGCATGCCGAGCTCGCCGGCGAGCCAGCCGGCGAAGTTGGTGTCGTCGTCGGCCCACACCTCCTGCAGGCCGCACACGTCTGGCCGTTCCCGCCGCAGCGTCTCCAGGATCGCCGGCCGCCGGCGCTGCCAGTCGCCGAAGCGCCACCACAGGTTCCAGGTCATCACGCGCACGTGGATCACGGTCGCACACCCGGGTGAACCGCCTTCGGCGCTACCCGGAGCCCCGCGCCGCGGAGGTGGCGGCACCGCGCCGTCGGCGGCCGCGGCCGACGCGGGCGCGCCGAAGAAGGCGACCGTAGGAGGCACGACATGTCCGTCCGGCTCGTGCTGTCCTGGCTGCTCGTCGCCGTGCTGCTGGGCTACCGGATCGTGGAAACGGCGATCACCGCGGTCAAGCTTCTCGAGTAGCCCGTAGCCTGTCCGGTGTGTCGTACCTGCGCCGCGCCGCGGTGGTCCTGGCGGTCCTCGCGGTCGCGCTCCTACCCGGCCCGGCGTGGGCCGACCGCCCCCTGCGCCTCTCCGACCAGCTGACCGACAAGGCCGGCGTGCTGGGCACGCGCGCCGGCGAGGCAAGGTCCGCGCTGGACCAGCTGCGCACCGCCACCGGGTTGCAGCTGTTCGTGGTGTTCGTGCACTCGTTCGACGGCACCGGGGCGCAGGACTGGACCGACCGGACCGCGACCCGAAGCGACCTCGGCGACCGCGACGCGCTGCTCGCGGTGGCCACCCGCGACCGGTCGTACGCGTACGAGTTCGACCAGGCCTACCCCCTGTCCGACGCCCAATTGTCCGCGGTGGCGCAGACCGCGATCGAGCCGGCCCTCGCACAGAACGACTGGGCCGGCGCGGTGGTCGGCGCGGCGAACGGCTACCGGGCCGCGCTCGCCGGCCAGCCGATCCCGAGGCCGGCGGTCCAGCCGGGGCCGCCCGACGCGGGCGGCGGCGGTCTGGGCGCCGGGCTGGTCACCGGCCTGGTCGCGGTCGGCGTCGTTGGCGTCGCAGGGGCGGGCGGCTACGCGCTCTACCGTCGGCGGAGGGCGGCCACGAACGCCGCCGGTCCGAGCCCTGGAGCCGCCGCGGCCGGTACCCCGCCCGGGCCCGCCGAACCCACCACCGAGCAGCTGTCGGCGCGGGCCAACTCCCTGCTCGTCGACCTCGACAACGAGCTGCGCGGCAGCGAGCAGGAGCTGGAGATCGCCCGCGGGCAGTACGGCGCGGAGGCGACGGTGGCGTTCACGGCCGCGCTGGAGGACGCGCGACGCGAGGTCGCCGAGGCGTTCCGGCTCCGGATGACCCTCGACGAACCGTCCCGGTCCGACCCCGCCGGGCCCACGGACGAGCCCGCCACCCGCGCGGCACTCACGGAGATCATCCAGCGCTGCGAGGAGGCCGACCGTCGGCTCGACGCCGAGGCCGACGCGTTCGACCGGCTCCGCGAGATCGAGCCGCAGGTGGAGCCGATGAGCGCCGCGCTGGAAGCGCGCCGGCACGAGCTCGCGGCGCGGGTTCCCGCCGCACGGTCCGTTGTGGAGGGTCTGCGGCAGCGCTACGTCGGCGAGGGCGTCGCGACCGTCTCGGGCAACCCCGACCAGGCCGCCGAGCGGCTCGGGTTCGCCGCGGCTGCGCTCGCCCGGGCGGGCGAGGCCGTCGCCGGCGGCCGCCGGCCGGAGGCCGCGCTCGCCGTGCGGGCGGCCGAGGAGGCGCTGGGCCAGGTGGACAAGCTCCTCGCCGCGGTGGACCAGGCGGGCAGGGACCTCGACGCCGCCCGTACGGCCGTTGACGTGCTGGGCGCCGAGGTCGAGTCGGAGATCACCGCGGCACGGTCCGCCGGACCGGACGCCGACGGCGCCCTGGCGGCCGCAGCGACCGCCGGCACAGAGGCGATCGCGGCCGTCCGCGCCGGCCGGTCGCGGCCCACCACGGACCCGCAGGCCGACCTGCGCCGCCTCCAGGAGGCCGACGCGGTGTTGGACAAGGCGCTGGCCGCGTCGCGGGAGGCCGCCCAGCGCGATGCCAGGGCCCGCGCCCGGCTCGACCACGCGCTCCAGACCGCGCGCGCCGAGGTGGCCGCGGCGGGCGACTACCTCACCACCCGGCGTGGCGCGCTCGGCGCCCAGCCCCGCACATTG
Source organism: Asanoa sp. (assembly GCA_036520275.1). Lineage (GTDB taxonomy): Bacteria > Actinomycetota > Actinomycetes > Mycobacteriales > Micromonosporaceae > Asanoa. The sequence goes on along the minus strand of DATDJX010000413.1, from coordinate 6,201 downwards.
CTCGCCGAGGCGCAGCGGCAGCTGGCCCGCGCCGAGGGGCTGGCCGGCACCGACCCGGTCGCGGCGCTGGCCGCCGCCCAGGACGCGGCGCGGCTGGCGCAGTCGGCGAGCCAGGCCGCCCGGACCGACGTCGACAGCTGGTCGTCCGGGGCCGGATCCTGGGGCGGCGGGGGAGGCGGCGGGGACGCGTTCCTCGGCGCCCTGCTGGGCGGCATCCTCGCCGGCGGCGGCCGGTCCCGCGGCGGCTGGGGCGGCGGCTGGGGCGGCGGCGGCGGGGGAGGCGGCTGGGGTGGCGGCTTCGGCGGCAGCGGCAGCCGGTCGCGCCGCGGCGGCGGCGGGCGCTTCTAGCCACCGGCGGGTGCTCCCGGTTGCGCCGGATCGAGGCGCTCGACCCGCGCACCCGGGTCAGCGTCCGGCGCGGCGTTCCCGCCAGGCGGCGACGACCTTCTCGACGTCCAGCCTGGAAACCACCACCGGCGGGCCGTCGAGGTGGCCGCGCCGGGCGAGGACGATCCGCCGGTTGAGGTCGGCGACCAGCGCGCGCACGTCGGCTTCCGCCGGCATCTTCGCGGCGGCCTCGGCGAGGTCGTCGAGGTCTTTGCGCAGTGCCATCGACGCCGGCAGCACGCCGGTGATGTTCTCCCGGCGCACGAGGTCCTTGAGCCACCAGTTCTCGTCGTAGGGCTGGCCGCGGTCGGGCAGCGGCTTGCCGGCGCCCGGCAGGTCGTCGAACTCGCCGCGCTCCTGCGCCTCGCGGATCGCGCGCTCGATCATGGACTCGTAGCGGCTGACCATGCGCCCATCCTACCGAGTGTCATGATCGCTCCAGGAAGGTCGCGATCCGGTCCCAGCCCGACCATCGGCTTATCGCGCCCAGACGAGGACCGATGCCTCGTGCGGGAGGACACGGCCCGGAACCGCGCGGCTCCGCGGATCATCCGGGTCGCACGGCTGCCGGTGCGGTGGCTCCAGGTGCGGTCACGGTCCGGGCGAACATCTCCACCAACGCGGCGAAGGCCAGCACCCCAAACGTCGCCCACAGCACCGCCGAGATCCCCGGCCGGTCGACCAGGATCAGCGTGACCAGCGCGACGAGCGCGGCGATCACCTGCAGCGGCAGGCGGGCGCCGACGAGGAACCGTCCGGTCGCGGTCGCCCACGACCCGGCCCGGCCGAGGAGCCGGCCGCCCGCGTCGAGGACCTTGTTGCCCAGCCGGCGCACGGCCGTGGCGGGCGCGCTCGGCCCGGCGAGCCAGGCGCCCACGACCAGGATCAGCGACAGGACCAGCAGCGCCTGCAGCGCCGCGATCAGGTAGCGCGTGACGGTGTCGAGCACGGACGCCGCCGCGTCCGGCGAGCGGATCTGGTCGGGCAGGTGGCCCAGGTAGTAGGAGCGCCCGATCGCGAGCACCGCGAGCAGCAGGCCGGCGACCACGGCCAGCATCGCGAACCCGGTCAGCACGCCGCGCCGCCGGTTCGGCGCGACCAGCACGCCGGCGATCAGCAGGGCGAGCGCGACGAACGGCAGCCAGGTCGCCGCCCCGTCGAGGATGTCGGCGTAACGCCGCAGCTTGGGCAGCTCGGTCGAGTTGACGAGCTGGTACTGGATCGACACGTCCGGGATCCGCGAGACGAACGAGAGGCCCTGGGCCGCGAGCGCCTGCTTCGCCGCCGTCAGCAGCGCTCCCACGTCGACCGTGACCGTGGTGCCGCTGCTGCTCACCGCCTGGCCCTGCCCGCCGGTGAGCACCGTCACCACGCCGTCGTGGGCCTGCCGGTTCACGAGTTCCCATGCGGCCTGGAACTGCGACGTGCCGAGCAGGCTGTAGATCTGCTGGTTGAGGAACGACCGCACGCCGCTGACTGCCGGGCCGACGAGCTGGTTGATCCGGTCCGGTGCGCCCTCGGCGGTCAACCGCCGGGCCACGTCGGTGGCCAGCCCCTGCACGTCGGTACGGGTGACGATCTCGTCGGTGAGCCGGTCGGCGACGGCCTGCCGCACCGGCGGGTCCGTTATGAGCGGCGCGACGGTCGACACGTAGGTGTTGGTGTCGAGCACCTGTCCGCGCAGGTAGACGGCGACCACGGCGAGGCCGCCCAGCAGCGCCGCCACGAGCAGCAACGCGCACGCGCCGAGCCAGCGCCAGCCCCGCGACCGGCCGCCGCGCGCGGCGGCCTGGGCCCGCAGCCGCTCGAGCTCGGCGCGTTCCTCGGCGCTGAGCGCCTGACCTGTTCCCGGTGGGGGCGCCGGGGGCGCGGGTGGGGGCGGCCCCGTTGGTGGTGGACCCGCCGGTGGTGAACCTGAGGGTCGCGCGGGGACCCCGTTGGCCGGGACGCCCTCCAGCGGTGACTGCGGGGGTCGTCTCTGCGCGGTCATGGCTCAGGCGCTCGCTTCATGCGCGGTGGGCCGCCCGACGTCCGGTGCGCGGTGGTCCGTACAGCCTGCCATCGTGCCTCCCTGGGATCCGTAACCATCAAGCCCGGCGGTCCCGGTCCGGCCATCACCCGTATCGGGTGAAATGCCGCTCACCGCCCATAAGGCCATCAGATCCGACCAATGCCTCGTACTCTTCGGCTATGGCTCTCCTATCCATATGGGCCGGGAGATTCCTCTGGATCCTGCCGCTGGTGGGCGCGCTGGTCGGAGCGGCGCTCGGAACCGCCGACTCGTTCGCGGAGGGCCACATCCGGCTGCCGGAGGCATGGACCTACTCGGCGAGCACCGCCAGCGGGTGCTGACCGCCATCGTCGGCACGCTTGTCGCCCGCGCCGCCCTACGAGTCGTCGCCGATTCCCCGCCGGCGCCCGGGGACGCCGCGGCCCGCCGCGGCGCCTTGTTCCACGACGCGTCCGGCCCGGCGATGGCCGTGCGCTCGACGGCGTCCGGCGTCGTGCAGGCGGTGCACATCCGTGGCCTCGTCGCCGTGGGGCGAAGGGCGTTCGAGCCGCTCGTCGCGCTCTCCGTGGCGGTCATCCTGTACGACGCCGGGCTCGCGCTCGAGCTGCGGCAGCTGCGCGGGCCCGCCCGCGCGCCACGGTGCGCCGCCTGGTGTCCATCGGCGTGTTGCTCACCTGGCTGATCGGCGCCGGCGCCGCCGCGTGGCTGCTCGACCTGCCCCAGCCCGCCGCGCTGACGCTCGGCGCGATCCTCGTGGTGAGCGGCCCCACCGTCGTCGGGCCGCTGCTGGATTACATCCGGCCCGGCGAGCGCCTGCGCCGGGCGCTCACCTGGGAGGGCTCGCTGATCGACCCGATCGGGGCCACGCTGGCCGCGATCGTGTTCAACGCGGTCACCGCGAGCCGTCACGAGCGCGTCGCCGCGCAGCTCGGCCAGTTCCTCGGCAGCATCGGCGTCGGCCTGCTCGGCGGTGCGGTGGGCGCCGCCGGGCTGTGGCTGCTGCTGCGCGCGTTCGGCGCCAACGGGCCGCTGCTGCTCGCGCTGGCCCAGCTCGGCTGTGTCGTCGGCGTCGCGGCCGTCTGCGACGCGCTGCGCGACGACAGCGGGCTCACCGCGGCCATCGTGATGGGCCTCGCGGTGGGCAACCTGCCGCACTTCCGGTTGCCCGAGCGCCAGCCGTTCTTCGAGACGCTCGTCCGCCTCGTCATCGGCGTGCTGTTCGTCTCGATCTCGGCCACGGTGACCCCGCTGTCCGTCCGGCATAGGCTGCGGCCCGCGCTCGGCGTCGCGGCGATCCTCGTCTTCGTCGCGCGGCCGCTGGTCGCCTGGCTCTACACGCTGCGCAGCGACCTGACCGGGCCGGAACGGGCGTACGTCGGGTGGATGGCGCCGCGCGGCATCGTCGCCGCGGCGACCGCCACCACGTTCGGCTCCGGCCTCATGGCCGCCGGCGCCGTCGGCGCCGACAAGATCCTGCCCGCCACGTTCGTCGTGATCGTCGCGACCGTCACGCTGTACGGCCTCACCGCGGCCCCGGTGGCCCGCTGGCTCGACGTCGTGCGCACGTCACGGACCCGGCCGCTGCTCGTCGGCGGCCATCCGTGGGTCGTCGCGCTCGGCACCGCGCTGCGTACCGTCGGGCTGGACGTGCTGATGTGGGCCGGCACCGACGCCGACCGCCGGCGAATCGAGCAGGCCGGGCTCGAGCTCGCCGCCGGCGACATGGTGGCCGCCGCCACCGGCGAGGGCGCCGAGCTGGAAGGCGTCACCGCGGTGCTACTGCTGACCGACGAGGACGACTTCAACGCCCTCGCCTCGACCGTGCTGGCGGCGACCACCGAGGGCCCGGTCTACCGCCTCGCGCCGCCGTCGTCCGCGCACGGCGTCGTCGCCCCGTACACCAGCGCGGACCCGCTCTTCGGCGCCGGCTTGACCCGGGCCGAGGTGACCCGCCGCTTCGACGCCGGAGCGCCGATCGTCAGGCTGCCGGCCGGCGAACCCGTACCGGTTGGTCACCACCCCTTGTTGAAGGTCGACCGCGCCGGCCGGCTGCGGTCGGTGACCGCCGCGGACCCGGCCAGCGGCGATCCCGGTGCCGTGCTCTTGCTGCTCGGTTCGAGTTCACCCGTCGCGGGCGATGCCCGTCCCCCCGCGCCGCGACGACCGTGAGATCACCGAGACACCGCGGGGGGTCCGACGATGGCAACCGGCACCCGAGCCGAGCGACCGCGGCCGGCGGACGCATTCCTGATCTTCGGGATCACCGGCGACCTGGCCAAGGTCATGACGTTCCAGTCGCTGTACCGCCTGGAACGGCGCGGCCTGCTCGACTGCCCGATCATCGGGGTGGCGGTCGACGACTGGTCTGTCGAGCAGCTACACGAGCATGCCCTGGACGCGATCGAGGGCCGCGGCGAGACCATCGACAAGCAGGTCTTCGGTCGGCTGGCCGACCGGATGTCGTACGTGTCCGGGGACTTCTCCGACCCCGCGACGTACGCGCGGCTGCGCGACGCGGTCGGCGGTGCGGCCGCGCCGGTCTCCTACCTGGAGATCCCGCCGTTCCTGTTCGGGAAGGTCGTCGAGGGTCTCGCGAAGGCCGACCTCGTCCGGGACGGACGGGTGGTGATCGAGAAGCCGTTCGGCCACGACCTCGCTTCGGCCCGGGAGCTGGCGGACGAGCTGCACCAATGGGTCGACGAGTCGAAGATCTACCGGATCGACCACTTTCTCGGAAAGATGGGCATCGAGGAGCTGCTCTACTTCCGGTTCGCCAACACGATGCTCGAGCCGGTGTGGAACCGCCACCACGTCGAGTCGGTCCAGATCACCATGGCCGAGAGCTTCGGCGTCGAGGACCGCGGCCACTTCTACGACCCGATCGGCGCGCTGCGCGACGTGGTCGTCAACCACCTCCTGCAGCTCGTCGCGGTCGGCGCGATGGAGCCGCCGGCCGGGGCCGACCCCGACGCGCTGAAGGACCAGCAGGTCACGCTCTGGAAGGCGGTGCGCGACGCCGACCCGGCGCACTACGTGCGCGGCCAGTACGGTGGCTACCGCGACATCCCCGGCGTGGCCGCCGACTCCGGTACCGAGACCTACGCCGCGCTGCGGCTGGAGATCGACAACTGGCGGTGGTCCGGCGTCCCGTTCTACATCCGCACCGGCAAGCGCCTGCCGGTCACACAGACCGAGTTCCGCCTCGTGTTCCATCGGCCTCCTCGGCTGGGGCTCGGTCTCGGCATCGACCGGCCGGCGGTGCCCGACCAGCTGGTCGTCCGGCTCGACCCGTCGACGGGCGTCCGGATTCTGCTGGATTCGCGGCGCGCCGACGCTCCCGGCCCCCGGCCGGTCCACCTCGACGTCGACTTCGCCGAGCAGGGCGGGCAGGGGCCGACCCCGTACGAGGCGCTGCTGGGGGCGGCGATGCGCGGGGACAGCACCCGGTTCACCCGGCAGGACGGCGTCGAGGAGAAGTGGCGGGTCGTAGATCCGCTGTTGGCCGGCGGGCCGCCGGTCCGTTCCTACGCACCCGGGTCGTGGGGTCCGGAGGCCGCCGACACGCTGATGGCGGGGCGCGGCGAGTGGCACCAGCCGTGGAGCGGGTCGTGAACCCCGACGCGGGCACCGAGGCGGACGGCGGCGGGCCGCAGAGCGCCGCGGCGCTGAGCCCGTTCCCGCCGATCGCCGACTACGCGTTCCTGTCCAACTGCCACACCGGGGCGCTGGTCGCGCCGGACGGCTCGGTCGACTGGCTGTGCGTTCACGGTCGACGAAGTCGTGGACCGTGACCTGTTCGGGCC
>DATDJX010000412.1:0-13754 GCA_036520275.1 Asanoa sp. | reverse complement strand
CAAGCGGCGGCTGCGCAAGCTCGTGCAACAGGCCGAGCAGCTGGGCGATGAGCCGATGCGGGCGTGGGCGCACAACAGCCGGGTGCTGCTCGCGAAGCCCGACCTCTTCGACTACCACGACTGGTGCGAAGGCGGGTTGGTGCGCTCGGGTAGGCGGTTGGGCTAGCGGCCCAGCCGGACGGGCCGGAATCCCCCGTGGATGCCGGCCCGCTCGACAGCGTCGACGCTAGCCGCCGTCGGTCGTGCATGTCCCGGAATCGGCCGCAAGACGCCTAAAAGCCGCCGGCCTTCCCCGTCGTCCATCCGGCGGCCTTGCAGATCGAGGACGTTACGGCTCGCTGGAGCGGCGCGCAGGAACGCGATCGCGAGAGCGCCCCGCAGAGAGGGCGGCTATTCGTGCTCGTGGGGGCGGCGGGGGCGCCACACCACCAATGCGGTCGTCTGGCGGTCGGCCGGCACGAGGTCACGCCGCGGGTAGGAGCCCATGGCCTCCAACTCGGCTATGCGCCGGTAGGCCGCGTCGAGGGCGCCCTGCAGATCCGCTACCCGCTCCTGCAGCTCGCCTACCACCTGCTCCAGGCCGATGATGCGCTTGATGCCCTCGAGGTTGACCCCGTGGTCCTGGCTCAGCCGCTGCACCTCGCGCAGCAGCGCCACGTCGCGGGCGCTGTAGCGGCGCCCGCCGCCGGGCGCACGGCCGGGCTGGACGCGGCCCATCCGGTCGTACTGGCGCAGGGTCTGCGGGTGCATGCCCGCCATCCGGGCCGCCACCGAGATGATCAAGATCTTGGCGTCGGAAGACGATTCGATGGTGACGCTGATCTCCTCGTCCACGATGTCACCTCCGACCCCATAGCGAGTCGCGCCCGGCGTCGGGCGAGAGGACGGCGAACTTCTCCAGCGCGTCGCGGGCCTCGTCGGTCAGCGACCGGGGCACCACGACCTCGACCATGACCAGCAGGTCGCCGGCACCGCCGTCCTTGCGGGGGACGCCGCGGCCGCGGGCCCGCAGGACCCGTCCGTTGGGAGTGCCGGGCGGCACTCGCAGCGTGACCGCACCGTCCATCGTGGGCACCCGCAGGTCGGTGCCGAACACCGCCTCCGCATAGGTGATCGGCGCGGTGATGGTCAGGTCGTCGCCGGAACGGCCGAACAGGTTGTCGGCCCGCACCCGCACCAACACGTAGAGGTCGCCGGGCGGACCGCCGCGCTCGCCGGCCTCGCCGCGGCCGGCCAGCCGGATCCGCTGGCCGTCGGCGACGCCGGCGGGGAAGCGGACGTTGAGCGTACGGGTCTTGGTGACCCCACCGGTGCCGTGGCACTCGGGGCACTTCTCCTCGACGATCGTGCCGACGCCCTGGCATTCGCGGCACGGCTCGGAGAAGCTGAACGAGCCCTGGTTGCGGGTGGTCAGGCCGGAGCCGTGGCACACCGGGCAGGTGCGCGGCTGGGTGCCGGGCTTGGCGCCGCTGCCGTGGCAGGTGTCACAGACGCCCGGCGCACGCAGGGTCAGTGGCAGCGTCACGCCCCGGACCGCGTCGCCGAATGACAGCGTCACCTCGGCCTCGACGTCGCGACCGCGGGCCGGGCCGCGTGGCCGGGCGGCGCCCCCGCCACCGGAGAAGATCGAGCCGAACAGGTCGGAGAATCCGGCACCGCCGAACCGGCGGTCGCTGCCCGTGCTGGTGCCGGTGCCGAAGTTGCCGAACAGGTCGCCCGGGTCGAACCCGCCACCGCCGGTGCGGGCGCCCCGGCGGAACGCGCCCGCGCCGAACAGCGAGCGCATCTCGTCGTACTCCTTGCGCTTGCTGTCGTCGGACAGCACGTCGTAGGCCTCGGAGACGGCCTTGAACCGCTCCTCGGCATCGCCGTTGCCCGGGTTGTGGTCGGGGTGCAGCTCACGGGCGAGCTTGCGGTAGCTCTTCTTGATGTCGTCGGAGGAGGCGGACTTCGCGACTCCGAGCACCGCGTAGAAGTCCTTCTCCAGCCAGTCCTTGGAGCTCATGCGCTCACCTCGCTTCGCTCGGTGCGGCATGAGCCGGAGCTATTGAGCCAACTGGTCCCGTCGCTTCGCTCGGGCACGAGGTCCACCTCCTCTCTCGACTCGTCGGTCGTGTGTGGTCACTCGGGGTCGGCCACCGCGACCAGCGCCGGTCGCAACAGCCGGTCACCCAACAGGTAGCCGCGGCGCATCACGTCGATGCACGTCGGCTCGGTCACGTCGGCCGAGGTCAGGTGGGCCACCGCCTCGTGGCGCTTCGGGTCGAACGGGTCGCCCTTTTCGCCGAAGGCGGTCAGCCCGAACTTGCCCAGCGACGTCACCAGCTGCTCCGCCACCGAACCGAACGGCCCGACCAGGTCGCCGTGTTCCCGCGCCCGATCGAGGTCGTCGAGCACCGGCAGCAGCGCGCCGATCACCGTGCCGGTCGTCTGCTCCGCCGCCAGCCCCCGGTCGCGGTCGACCCGCTTGCGGTAGTTGGCGTATTCGGCGGAGACCCGCTGCAGGTCGCGGGTGCGCTCCTCGAGCGCCGACCGCAGGCTCTCCAGCTCGGCGCCGAGGGCCCTGTCTCCGGCCGGCTTGGCGGGGGTGGCGGCCTTGTCGTCGGGCTTGATGTCGTCGGGCTTGATGTCATCAGGCCGGATGTCATCAGGCTGGATGTCGTCGGGCTGGATGTCATCAGGCTGGATGTCGTCGGGCTCGGTGTCGTCGGGCTCGGTGTCGTCGGGCTTGGTGTCGGCTTCGTCCTTCACCCCGCCGCCGTCGACATCGCCAACCGCCGACGCCGGAGCCGCCGACGACGCGGTCGCCGAAGCCGTGGCCGCGGCGGCAGCCGCCTCCGCGGCGCCGCCGGTCGAGGCGGCCTGAGCCGCCTCGACCGTCTCGGCACCGGCGGCGAGGTCTTCGCCCTGCTCGCCCTTGGCCGGTTTGACCTTGTCGGTGGGATCGATCCTTCGCCTGTCCCGAATGACGATCCGCTCCGCGCCCGTGCCGTCGGCTCGCTCGCGCGCCGCGGAGCCTCCCCGCCCCGGCCCGGTGTCACCCGGGCCGGTGGCTCGTGGCTGCTGGGTCATGCGCAGACCTCGCTTCGCTCGGCATGGACACGACCCGGTTCGGCCATGCCTGCTGCCTCATCGGATCGGGTCAGGGTCACTTCTTGTCGTCCTCGTCGACGATCTCGGCGTCAACCACGTCGTCCGGGCCACCGCTCGCGCCCGTCGACCCGGCAGGTCCCGCACCGGCACCTGCGCCGGCGCCACCGGGACCGGCACCGGGACCGGCTGCGCCGGGCTGGTCGGCCTGCTGCTGCTGCGCGTAGAGCAGCGAGCCGGCCTGCTGCGAGACCTGGGCCAGCTTCTCGTGGGCCGACCGGATCTTCTCGATGTCGTTGCCGCCCAGCGCGCTGCGCAGGTCGCCCAGCGCCTCGTTGATCTGTTCGCGGGACTCGCCGGGAAGCTTGTCGCCGCTCTCGGCGAGGAACTTCTCGGTCTGCCACTGGAGCTGCTCGGCCAGGTTGCGGGTCTCCGCCTCCTCGCGGCGACGCTTGTCGTCGTCGGCGTGGTCCTGGGCGTCGCGCATCATGCGCTCGATGTCGTCCTTCGGCAGCGCGGAGCCGCCGGTGATCGTCATCGACTGCTCCTTGCCCGTGCCCAGGTCCTTGGCGTTGACGTGGACGATGCCGTTGGCGTCGATGTCGAACGTGACCTCGATCTGCGGCACGCCGCGCGGGGCCGGCGGCAGGCCGGTCAGCTCGAAGGTGCCCAGCTTCTTGTTGTAGGCCGCGATCTCCCGCTCGCCCTGGAACACCTGGATGAGCACCGACGGCTGGTTGTCGTCGGCCGTGGTGAACACCTCGGACCGCTTGGTCGGGATCGTCGTGTTCCGCTCGATCAGCTTGGTGAAGATGCCGCCCTTGGTCTCGATGCCCAGCGACAGCGGCGTCACGTCCAGCAGCAGGACGTCCTTGACCTCACCCTTGAGCACGCCGGCCTGCAGGGCGGCGCCGACGGCGACGACCTCGTCAGGGTTGACGCCCTTGTTGGGCTCCTTCGCGGTGAGCTGCTTGACCAGGTCGGAGACGGCCGGCATGCGGGTCGAGCCGCCCACGAGGATCACGTGGTCGACGTCGGCGACCTTGACGCCCGCGTCCTTGATGGCCTGCTCGAACGGGCCCTTGGTGCGGTCGAGGAGGTCCTGCGTCATGCGCTGGAACTCGGCTCGCGACAGGCCGATGTCCAGGTGCAGCGGCCCCGCCTGCCCGGCCGTGATGTAGGGCAGGTTGATGTTGGTCGTGGTGGCCGCGGACAGCTCGATCTTGGCCTTTTCCGCCGCCTCGCGCAGCCGCTGCATCGCCATCTTGTCCTGCGACAGGTCGATGCCGTGCTGGCCGCGGAAGGTCTTGACCAGGTGGTCGATGATGCGCTCGTCCCAGTCGTCGCCGCCGAGGTGGTTGTCGCCGTTGGTGGACTTCACCTCGATGACGCCCTCGGCCAGCTCGAGCAGCGACACGTCGAACGTGCCACCACCGAGGTCGAAGACCAGGACGGTCTGCTCCTTGGAACCCTTGTCGAGCCCGTACGCGAGCGCGGCGGCGGTCGGCTCGTTGACGATCCGCAGGACGTTGAAGCCGGCGATCTCACCGGCCTCCTTGGTCGCGGTGCGCTGCGCGTCGTTGAAGTAGGCCGGAACGGTGATCACCGCGTCGGTGATCTGCTCGCCCAGGTAGGCCTCCGCGTCGCGCTTGAGCTTCATCAGCACCCGCGCCGAGATCTCCTGCGCGGTGTACTTCTTGCCGTCGATGTCGATCGACCAGCCGGTGCCCATCTCCCGCTTGACCGAGCGAGTGGTCCGGTCCGGGTTGGTCACCGCCTGGCGCTTGGCGACCTCACCGACGAGCACCTCGCCGTTGCGCGCGAACGCCACGATCGAAGGCGTCGTGCGGGCGCCTTCCGCGTTGGCGATGACGGTGGGTTCGCCACCTTCGAGGACGCTGACGACCGAGTTCGTCGTGCCGAGGTCGATCCCGACCGCACGTGCCATGGCTTACTTCCTTTACTCAAGTTGAGTGGACCGGACTCAATAGTGCCACGGTCACCCGGTTCGTCAAGTCAGGTTGAGCCGGACCGACGCAAGTTCCAGTCCCGGGTTCCTGTTGTTTGGGACGCATCGATCGGGCACGCTTTACCCGTGACGACGCAGGCGAAGGCGGTCACCGAGCCCACCGGGGCGGGGCTGCCGGGAGCTTTGGCGCGCCTGCGAGCGGCGATCGCGGCCGCGTCGTACCCCCTGATCCTGCCCTCCGCCGACGAGGCCCGTCGGGTCGCGGCGGCGTTGACCGCGCAGCTCGACGACTACCTTCTGCCCCGGCTGCGCCGCCTCGACGCGCCGCTGCTGGTCGTGGTCGGCGGCTCCACCGGGGCGGGCAAGTCGACGCTCGTCAACAGCCTCGTCCAGGCGCGAGTGAGCGCGCCCGGCGTGCTCCGGCCGACCACCCGGGCGCCGGTCCTGGTCAGCAACCCCGCCGACGCGCAGTGGTTCCAGCAAGGTGATCTGCTGCCCGGCCTGACCCGGCGGACCGAGCCGAGCGACGACCCGCACACGCTCCAGCTGGTGGCCGCCCCGGCGCTCACGCCGGGCCTCGCGTTCCTCGACGCGCCCGACATCGACTCCGTCGTCGACCAGAACCGGGCCCTCGCGGCCCAGCTGCTCGCGGCCGCCGACCTCTGGCTGTTCGTCACGACCGCCGCGCGCTACGCCGACGCCGTGCCCTGGGAGCTGCTGCGCACCGCCCGGCTGCGCGGCACGGTGATCGCGCTGGTGCTCAACCGGGTGCCGCCGGAGGCCGGCGAGGAGGTCGCCGACCATCTCCGGGAGATGCTGGCCGCCAAGGGCCTCGCCGCGGCGCCGCTGTTCACGCTGCCGGAGACCGACGTCGACGGCCAGGGCCTGCTGCCCGACCGGGACACCGCCGCGCTGCGCGGCTGGTTCGGCAAGCTGGCCGCCGACGCGGAGGCGAGGGCCGCGGTGGTGCGCCAGACGCTCGACGGCGCGCTGGCCGCCCTGGTGCCGGCCACCGACGGGCTGGCCGAGGCCGCCGACGACCAGGCCGCGGCCGCGCGGGCACTGCGCGAGCGCGTACGGTCCGCCTACCGTCACGCCGCCGACACCGTCGAAGACGGCCTGCGCGACGGCCGCCTGTTGCGCGGCGAGGTGATGGCCCGTTGGCAGGAGTTCGTCGGCACGGGCGAGCTGTTCCGCACGCTCGAGGCCCGGATCGGCCGGATCCGCGACCGGGTCGTCGCTGCGATCACCGGTCGGCCCGCGCCCAGCTCCCAACTCCAGGCGGCGATCGAGTCCCAGCTCGCCACGCTGCTGCGGGGCGTCGCGACCGATGCCGCCGAGACCGCGTACGCGGCCTGGCAGTCGCATCCCGCCGGGGCCGCGCTGCTCGAGCCGTCGCTCGGCCGCGCGACGTCTGACCTGCCAGCCCGCGCCGAGCGCCTGGTCCGCGACTGGCAGCGCGGCGTGCTCGACCTCGTCCGCCAGGAGGGCGCCGACCGGCGACTGGTGGCGCGCACGGCCGCTTACGCGGTCAACGCCACCGGCCTCGCGGTCATGATCGCGGTGTTCGCCTCGACGGCGTTCATTCCGACCGGCCTGGAGATCGGCGCCGCAGCCGGTACGACCGTCGCCGCCCAGAAGGTCCTCGAGGCGATCTTCGGCGACCAGGCCATCCGCAACCTCGCCACGCAGGCCCGCAACGACCTGCTCAGCCGCGTCGACGACCTGCTCGACGAGGAGGGCGCCCGCTACTTCGCCCGGATCGAGGCCGTGGGCGTCGATGCCGATCCCGGCGGCGAGCTGCGGGCGGCCGCGCACGACGTGGCGAAGGCGCGAACCCGGGCGGCGCTGACCAAGGGCACACACCTGACGCTGCCGGGGGCCGGCCGGTGACCAATATCGTCGGGAGGGTCCGCGGCGCTGTTCGGGGCGAGCGGCGGGTCGACCCCGATGTGCTCATCGCCCGGCTGGGCGCGCTGCAGCGGTTCCTCGACGCCGTCGACGGGCACCTGCCGGCCGAGCGCCTGGTCGCCGCGCACACCTTGGTCGAGCGGGCCGGCGCCCGGCTCAAACTGTCCCGCGACCACACGGTCGTCGCGCTCGCCGGCGCGACCGGCGGCGGCAAGTCCAGCATCTTCAACGCCCTCGCCCAGATGGCGCTGTCGCCGGTTGGCGTGCGGCGGCCCACCACCGGCATCACACGTGCCTGCGTCTGGGGTTCGGCGGACGGCGCCGGCAAGCTGCTCGACTGGATCGGCGTCGTGCCCCGCTACCGGTTCGTGCGGGAAAGCCCGCTGGACGCCGACGACGAGGCGTCGCTGCGCGGCCTCGTGCTGCTCGACCTGCCCGACTTCGACTCGGTCGAGCGCTCCCACCGGCTGGAGGTCGACCGGCTGCTCGGCCTCGTCGACCTGGTGGTCTGGGTGGTCGACCCGCAGAAGTACGCCGACCGGGTGGTGCACACCAGGTACCTCCGAGAGTTCCATCGGCACAAGGACGTCACGGTCGTCGTGCTCAACCAGGCCGACCGGCTGCCCAGCGCCGCGCTGCCGCGGGTGCTCGACGACCTGCGCCGGCTGCTCGACGACGACGGCCTCGGCGGGGTGCCGGTGCTCGCCACTTCGGCGGTCCAGGAGGCGACGATGACCGACCTGCGCCGCTTGCTCGAACGGACGGTCGCCGAGCGGCAGGCCGCCCTCCGCCGGCTCTCCGGCGACCTCAACGCGATCGTCGACGGCCTGGCGGCCGCGGTAGACCGGCCGGCGCCCGACATCGACGTCGACAAGGCCACCGGCCGGCGGCTCGCGGACGCGCTGGCGGGTTTCGCCGGCGTCCCGGCGGTCGCCGAGGCGACCGAGTTGGCCTACCGGCACCGCGCGGCCGCCGTCACCGGCTGGCCGATCGTGCGCGGCTGGCGCAAGCTGCGGCCCGACCCGCTGCGCCGGCTCCACCTGCCCGGGCCGGAGCGGCCGGCCGTCGAGGGCGGCGTGGGGCACGTCGAGGAGACCCCGCCGCCGGTGACCTCCGTACCCGATCCGAACGCCGCCCAGCGCTCGGCCGTCGGCCTGGCCGTGCGCGCCGTGGCCGAGCGGGCCGGCGGCGCCCTGCCCGACCCGTGGCCGGCCGCGGTCGCCGCGGCCTCCCGGTCCCGGACGGGCGACCTGCCGGACGCCCTCGACCGGGCGGTGTCCGACACCGATCTCGGCTTCGGCCGCAAGCCGTTCTGGTGGCGGCTCGTCGGCTTCGTGCAGTGGCTGGTCACGCTTGCCGCGATCGGCGGCCTGCTCTGGCTGGTGGCGGGCTACCTGGTCCGGGCGCTCGGGTTGCCGCCGTTCGACTACCCGAAGGTCGGCCTCGTGCCGCTGCCGACCCTGCTGCTGCTCGGCGGCCTCGTGGTCGGCCTGCTGGTAGCGGTGCTGGTCAAGCCGATCATCGGGCTGGGCGCCCGCCGCGCCCGCCGCCGGGCCGATGCCCGGCTGCGCGCCGCCGTCGACGACGTCGGCCGCGAACACGTCGTCGTGCCGGTCCGCGCGGTTCTGGCGGCCTACGCGCAGGCCCGCGGGGCGTTGGGAGACGCGAAGTCGCGATGAGGCGGCTGCTGACCCGGCTGGGGCTGGCCCTGCTCGGCCTGCTGCACCTGTCCTGGGGCGTGGCCGCGACGGCGGCCCCGCGTTGGTTCTTCGACTCCTTCCCCGGCTTCGGGGCTGGCTGGACGGCTGGCTATCCGCCCTACAACGCCCACCTCATGACCGACGTCGGGGCGGCGTTCGCCGCCTTGGGGGTGCTCCTGCTTGCCGCGGCCTGGCTCGACGAGCGCCGGGTGACCGCCGTGGTGCTCCTGGGCGTGCTGGTCTTCTCCGGCCTACATCTGGCCTTCCACCTACGCGACCGCGGCGACCTGCACGGCGCCGACTACGCCGCCAGCCTCGCAAGCCTCGTCGCGGGCGTCCTGGCGCCCGTCGTTCTCCTCCTGATGAGCCGGCCGCGACCAGCGTAGTGTCGCTCTATGGCGACGCCACAGACCCCTTACGAGGCGGTGCTCGCAGCTGCCCGCGACGTCACCAAGCTGGATTGCGCCCTCGACGCGGAGATGCTCGGCACCGCGCTGCTCGGCAGCGTCTACTCGATCGCCGAGGAGGACCGCGCCGGCGCCGTCCGGACGTTCGTCGGTGAGTTCCTGACCGCCACGTCCCGGCGGCGGGGGGCGGCCGCCACGACCATCCGCAGCGTGTTCGCGGCGCTCGTCCCGGACGCGCCGGGGGCGGCCACGGTCAAGCCGGGCGCGCAGGCGCCGTCGTGGTCGGGCCAGCTCGGGCGGGTCCGGCTGACCGGCAGCTACGCCTACGGCGACGTGTACGGCGACCAGACGTCCTACCTGGCCACCTTCGCCTACGAAGACGGTGAGGAGGGCGGCCCGGAACACGCGGTCGTGGCCCTCGTCGACCACAACATCGGCATCACCAAGGACGTGTTCGTCGGCGGCTCCGCCGCGGGGATCCTGCAGCAGGTCCGCCAGATGTGCGCCGCCGACGGGCTTACCTGGTTCCGGGAGGAGGACCCGCGGCGGCTGCGCGGCGAGGTCGCCCGCCACCTCAGCATCACCGACGAGCTCGGCGACCTGCCCAACGAGGGGTCCCTCGCCACCGACCGCGCGCTGGTCGGCGCCCGGCTCGCGGTGCTGCCCGCCCCGCCGCTCGCCGTGGTGCCCGACGAGCCGCCGTTGATGACGCCGGAGGAGCGGGACCAGCTCGTACGGGTCTTCCTGGGCTCGTCCGAAGCGGCCCGGTTCGGCCTCGACTCCGTGCCCGAGTCGGACCTGGGCTCGCTGCACTTCTGCCTGAGCCTGGTGCTCGACCACTCGTCGAGCATGCCCGACGCCGACCCGATGCGCTGGAGTCCCGCGGTCGCCGGGCTGTTCCTGCTCGACTGGGTGCACCGGCGGGCCGTGCTCGACATGGACGACGCCGCGCTGCTGCCCCGGGTGGTGCGTGGCTGGGCCGCCTACGCGTCGCGGGTGCGCGGCCTGCCGTCCGAGGCGCGGGTGCAGATCGACGAGGCCATCGACGAAATGGTGCCCGAGTTCGTCCGGCTCTACACGACCGGCGAGCGGCGCAGCCCGGCGACAGCCGCGGTCGCCCAACTCATCGCCGAGGGCGTCGACATCGGCGACCCGGGGGCGCTGGAGCGGTGGATCGACGCCAACCGCGACCGTCTCGAGTAGACCGTCGGCGCCCGATCATGGTGCGGGACGGCGGGCTTACCGGAGCCCGACCAGCGGCCGCGACGGGACGCTGCCCAGGATCTGCCGAGCCAGCTGGCAGGCGGGCGCGGTCGGCGTCGGATCCGGCGCCGGCGTCACGGCGGCTTGGACGCCGGCGGGCGCGGCCGGGCCCGATGTCGCGTCGAGGCTGAGGTCTTCGCGGGGCAACCGCGGCCGGACCGGCCGGGCCGGAGCGGACGACGGCGCTGACGGCGGGCACGTCCCGGCCGCGTCAGGCGCCGGCGGCATCGGGGGCACGGCTACGCCCGTGAGCAACGGGACCAGGACCACCGGCCCGGTCGACGGTCGGGCGATGAACGGCGTCGTGCCGCCCGGCGCCGACACCGCCATCCCGCCGGACAGTCCACCCTGGACGCTCGCCGAGCTGACGCCGATCGCCGTGAGGATCGGCAGCGACGAGGTGACCACGAGGGTGACCACGATGACCCCGTACCGTCCGGCGCCGCCGTTCAGGCCCGGAGCCCGGTGCCGCCCGGCCGCCCAGCGGTGCACGCCGCGCAGCGAGCCCGTCAAACGGTCGTCTCCCCACTCGGGGGCAACCGGCACGGCCGAACTCATCGTCAATCGGTCCTAACTCGGTCAAGATGTCCGGAGAACAGCGTGGCGCAGTAACGCTCGGTGCGCTACCCCTCTACAGCGTGTCGCCGTGCCACGTTCGTCGTGGATCAAGATCCCCCTGAAATTGTGGGCATCCTCACCTGCAATGCGAGGATGGAGCCGGGCCGGTGTCACGAACCGCCGGTTCACCCGCGCGGCAGCCCTACCCGGGCGAGGCGCGGACGGGAACGGCAACGGCTGCGCGGCCGGGACACCCCCGGCGCCGGCGCGAGACACGACAGGGAGACACGGATGGCGAAGGGCGACGCCGGGCCAGACCCGGGATTTGTCCAGTTACTCACCCCCGAGGGCGAGCGCGTCGAGTCGGTGACCGGATCCGACGGCACGGTCTACCGGGTCGACTTCACCGACGAGGAGTATCGGGGGCTCTACCGGGACCTCGTCGTCGTGCGCAAACTCGACACCGAGGCGACCGCCCTGCAGCGCCAGGGGGAGCTGGGCATCTGGGCGAGCCTGCTCGGCCAGGAAGCCGCACAGGTCGGCTCGGGTCGCGCGCTGCGCCCCCAGGACATGGCGTTCCCGACCTACCGCGAGCACGGCGTCCTCTACTGCCGCGGCATCGACCCGATCATGCCGCTGGGCCTGTTCCGCGGCGTCGACCAGGGCGGCTGGGACCCCAACGAGTTCAAGTTCAACATGTACACGATCGTCATCGGGGCACAGACGCTGCACGCCACCGGCTACGCCATGGGTGTGAACATGGACGGCAAGACCGGCAGCGACGACGGCGAGGCGGTCATCGCCTACTTCGGCGACGGCGCGATTTCCCAGGGTGACGTGAACGAGTCGTTCGTCTGGGCGAGCGTCTTCAACGCGCCGGTCGTGTTCTTCTGCCAGAACAACCAGTACGCCATCTCAGAGCCGCTGGAACGGCAGAGCCGGGTACCGCTGTACCAGCGCGCGACGGGCTTCGGCTTCCCCGGAATCCGGGTCGACGGCAACGACGTTCTCGCGTCGTATGCGGTGACCAGGACCGCGCTCGACAACGCCCGCAATGGGCAGGGCCCCACGCTGATCGAGGCCTACACCTACCGGATGGGGGCCCACACGACCTCCGACGACCCCACCCGCTACCGCATCGCCACCGAGGTCGAGGCGTGGCAGGCGAAGGATCCGATTGCCCGGACGAAGGCCTTCCTGGAGAAGCAACAGATCGCCGACGCCGGCTTCTTCGACGAGGTCGACGAGCAGGCCCGCAAGGAGGCCGTACACCTGCGTCAGCGGGTGCTCGACATGCCGGATCCCGAGCCGGTGAAGCTCTTCGACCACGTGTACCCGAACGGATCGCCGCTGCTCGACCGCCAGCGGAAGCAGTTCAGCAAGTACCTGGAGTCGTTCGAGGGGAGCGCTCACTGATGGCCACCGAAACCCTCACCCTGGGCAAGGCGCTCAACGCCGGGCTGCGGCGGTCCTTGGAAAACGACCCCAAGGTCGTCATCCTCGGCGAAGACGTCGGCAAGCTCGGCGGCGTCTTCCGGATCACCGACGGCCTACAGAAGGACTTCGGCGACCAGCGCGTGATCGACACCCCGCTCGCCGAGTCGGGCATTGTCGGCACCGCGATCGGTCTGGCGATTCGCGGCTACCGACCGGTTTGCGAGATCCAGTTCGACGGGTTCGTCTACCCCGCCTACGACCAGATCGTCTGCCAGGTCGCCAAGATCCACTTCCGCTCCAAGGGCCGGATCAAGATTCCGATGGTCATCCGGATCCCGTTCGGTGGCGGCATCGGCGCGGTCGAGCACCACTCGGAGTCGCCCGAGGCGTACTTCGCCCACACCGCGGGACTCAAGGTGGTCTCATGCGCCAGCCCGCAGGATGCGTACGACATGATCCAGCAGGCGATCGCGTCGGACGATCCGATCGTGTTCCTGGAGCCCAAGCGGCGCTACTGGGAGAAGGGTCCGGTCGAGGTGGACCGCCCACACGCCGAGGCGTACCCGCTGCACGCGTCGCGGGTGGCCCGCGCCGGTACCGACGTCACCGTGCTGGCGTACGGCCCGATGGTCCGCACCGCCCTCGACGCCGCCAGCGCGGCCGCCGAGGAAGGACGCGAACTGGAGGTCTTCGACCTCCGCACGCTCTCGCCGCTCGACCTCGAGCCGGTGTACGAGTCGGTCCGCCGCACCGGGCGGTGCGTCGTGGTGCACGAGGCAGCGTCCAACCTGGGCATGGGCGCCGAGATCGCGGCCCGGATCACCGAGGATTGCTTCTACTCCCTCGAATCGCCCGTGCTACGGGTCGCCGGATTCGACACGCCGTACCCGGCGGCCCGGCTGGAGGAGGAGTACCTGCCGGACCTGGACCGGGTGCTCGACGCCGTCGACCGCACCTTCGGATGGTGAACGCAATGTCGCAAGTCAAAGAGTTCAAGCTGCCCGACCTGGGTGAAGGGCTGACCGAAGGCGAGATCCTCAAGTGGCTGGTCGCGGTCGGCGACACGATCGAGCTCAACCAGCCGATCGTCGAGGTCGAGACGGCGAAGGCGGCCGTCGAGATCCCGGCCAAGTGGGCGGGGCGGGTTCAGGCGATCTTCCACGAAGAAGGAAGCACCGTCGAAGTTGGTCAACCGATCATCGCCATCGACACGGACCCTCAGGGGGGCTCCGCCCCCCCGAGCACCCCCCCAACTGCGTCGACACCTTCGGCGGCTGACTCCTCGGCGCAGCCTGCGGCCGCACCATCGGCCGCGGCGTTGGCGGCGGTCGAGGTTGCGCCGTCGGAGGGCGCCGTCGAGCCAGGAATCACCGGTGGGCCGGCCCCTGGTGGGCGTACCCCGGTGCTCGTCGGATACGG
>DATDJX010000411.1:0-2357 GCA_036520275.1 Asanoa sp. | reverse complement strand
CTCGTGGCCTTCACCGGCCAGGTCCGCACCGACCTGCTCGGGACCGACGGCTTCCAGGAGGCGGACACGTTCGGCATCACCATGCCGATCGTCAAGCACTCGTTCATGATCCAGCACCCGACGGAGATCCCGCGGGCCGTGCACGAGGCGTTCCACATCGCCCGCACCGGCCGGCCCGGGCCGGTGCTGATCGACATGCCGGTCGACCTCACGCGCGCGGAGATCGACTACCAGCCGGTCGGCGACGTGCGCCTGCCCGGCTACCAGCCGACGACCGAGGGCAACTCCAAGCAGATCCGGCTCGCGGCGAAGGCGCTCGCCAACGCCCGCCGGCCAGTGATCTACGCCGGCGGCGGCGTGATCAACGCCGACGCCGCCGAGGAGCTGTACGACCTGGTCACCAGCGACCGCCTGCCCGTCACCTGCACGCTGATGGGCCTCGGCGGCTTCCCCGCCCCGCACGAGCAGTGGCTGGGGATGCTCGGCATGCACGGAACGCGGACGGCCAACTACGCGATGGACGAGGCCGACCTGATCGTCGCGGTGGGCGCCCGCTTCGACGACCGCATCACCGGCAAGCTCGCCGAGTTCGCCCCGCGCGCGAAGTTCGTGCACATCGACATCGACCCGGCCGAGATCTCCAAGAACGTCCCCGCGCACATCCCGATCGTCGGCGACGCCAAGAACGTGCTCGCGCGGCTGACCAACGAGTACCGCGCGATCGGCCCCGACCCCGCCCGCCTGGCCGGCTGGTGGGAGCGGATCGAGCAGTGGCGCGGCCAGTATCCGCTGCGCTACGAGCAGTCCGCCGACGGCGAGATCAAGCCGCAGTACCTCGTCCAGGCGCTCTACGAGGCGACGGGCGGCGAGTGCATCCTGTCCTCGGACGTCGGCCAGCACCAGATGTGGGCGGCGCAGTACTTCCACTTCGCCAAGCCGCGCCGCTGGATCAACTCGGGCGGCCTCGGGACGATGGGCTTCGGCCTGCCGGCGGCGATCGGCGCCGCCGTGGGCAACCCCGAGGTCCCGAGCGTGCTGCTGACCGGCGACGGCTCGTTCCAGATGAACACCCAGGAGCTCGCCACCTGCAAGGAGCACGACATCCCGGTGAAGGCCGTAATCATGAACAACGGCTACCTGGGCATGGTCCGCCAGTGGCAGGAGCTGTTCTGGGACAGGCGCTACTCCAACGTGGACATGGGCCGCTGGCCCGACTGGGTCAAGCTCGCCGAGGCGTACGGCGCCACCGGCGTGCGGCTGACCGACAAGGCGACGCTGGTGGAGGATCTGCGGAAGGCGATCGCGACGCCCGGCCCCGTGGTGGTCGACGTCAAGGTCACCCGCGAGGAGAACACGTACCCGATGATCGCCCCCGGCGCCCCGGCCCGCGAGATGGTCGGCTGATGGGCGAGCCCGGGACCAAGGACCCGCTGACGCTCGAGGAGCTCGAGGCGACGACGGCCGTCCGCACCGGCCGCAAGCACATCCTCTCGATCCTCGTCGAGAACAAGCCGGGCGTGCTGACCCGCATCGCCGGCCTGTTCGCCCGCCGCGGCTTCAACATCGACACGCTCGCTGTCGGCCCAACCGACGACGAGTCGCTGTCGCGCATCACGCTCACGCTCGACGGGGCGATGCACCCGATCGACCAGGTCACCAAGCAGCTGCACAAGCTCGTCAACGTGATCAAGATCCGCGACCTCGAGCCGGCCGAGACGGTCGCGCGCGAGCTGGCGCTGTTCAAGGTCACGGCCGACGGACCCGCACGCGGCGAGGTGATGCAGATCGTCGAGATCTTCCGCGGCAAGATCATCGACGTCACGCGCCGCTCGGTGATCATCGAGGTCACCGGCACGTGGGAGAAGATCGAGGCGTTCGAGCGGATGGTGCGCCCGTTCGGGCTCGTCGAGATGGCGCGCACCGGCGAGATCGCGATCTCCCGCGGTCGCAGCGAGACCTGATGCGGGCGGTCGCCGCGGCGGCGCTGCTGGCGCTGGCGTGGCCGGCGGCCGCGGAGGCGGCGGACTATGGCGGCGGCGGCGCCGGCGCGCGCGTGACGCTGCTGACCGTGCGCACGCGCGCGGACGGGACAGCCACGGTGCGGGCGGTCATCCAGGCGCGCTGCGGCGTCGCGCGCGCCGGGCGGCCCGTCACGCCGGCGGCCGACGGCTCGTTCGCGTTCACCGCGACCGCGCGGACGCGGACCGGCGAGCGCGGCGTCCGCCAGATCGCGCGCGTCACCGTCGCAGGGCGCCTCGTGGGGAGCACGGCGGCCGGCTCCGCGACCGCGCGGATCTCGGTCCGCGGGGGCGGCCGGGTGGTCGAGCGCTGCGCGTCGGGCCGGCGGCCGTGGCAGG
>DATDJX010000410.1:0-2259 GCA_036520275.1 Asanoa sp. | reverse complement strand
CGAGCTGCCCGCGCCGCTGGCGCACGACGAGCGCGCCGACCAGCGCCTCGTCGACGCGGTCGGCCACGACCTGCGCGGCGAGGACGGCCAGGCGACGGCCACCGCGGTGCGGATGATCTGGACCGGCGATCACCTCGACGCCGCCCGCCGCCTGCAGGAGATGCTCGCCGAGCCCGCGCGGACCGCGGTCCGCGAGCACGCGCTGATCGCGCGTGCGCTCCCCGGCCGATGAGACGACTCAGAACAGCGGGGACATCGTGCGGGCCGTCGTGCGGGCGGAGTTCCCCGCCAGGTCGGTCAGCACGCTCGAGGGGCTGATGCTGGCGCCGCCGGAGCCGGTACCCGCGCCGCTGCCGGTCGTGGTGATCGTCCCGAGCGTGACGGTGACCGTCTTGTTCAGGTTGCTCAGAGCGGACGGCGAGGTGTTGGCGGTCGCGCTCGAGTTGTTCGCGCCCAGGTAGCCACTGCCGATCGTCGCGGAGTTGATGAGCCCGGGGATGGTCAGCGTGGCGGCGCCCGACCGCTGCTCGCTGACGACGAAGTTGCCCGCCAGCGAGGTCGACGCGAGCGGCTCGCTGAAGGTCAGCACGAACGTGTCGCCGGCCTGCATGCGGTTCGCGGTCGTGCCGGCCGTGCTGGTGGCCG
Source organism: Asanoa sp. (assembly GCA_036520275.1). Classification (GTDB taxonomy): domain Bacteria; phylum Actinomycetota; class Actinomycetes; order Mycobacteriales; family Micromonosporaceae; genus Asanoa. The sequence continues at coordinate 1,614 of DATDJX010000410.1, read as the reverse complement.
TCATGAGCACGGGCCCGGCGAGGTCGTCGACGCCCGTCGCCGCGAAGCTCGCCTGATTGCCGGCCGGGTCCCGAATGCCGCTCGCGCTGGCCGTGAGGGCGACCGCGAAGCTGCCGGCCGCCGTGTCGGCCGCGCCGGCGCCCTCGTTGAGGGTCAACGTGGCGACGGCGCCCGAGGTCGACACCGCGCTGAGGCTGCCGTTGCTCGGCACGCTGGTGAGCCCCCACGGCGCGGTCGCGGTCGAGCTCGCGAGCGTCTCATCGAAGGTGGCCTTGACCTGGTCGACCTTGCCGTTGGCGTCGGTGTCGAACATCTGCAGCGCGGTGAGCGCCGGCGCGGTGGTGTCGACGGCGAACGTGTTGGCGCTGCTGGTGGCGATGTTGCCGGCCGCGTCGGTCTGCGTGGCCTGCGCGGTGTAGGTGCCCTGCGCCAGCGTCGCCGCCGTCGTCGACCACGATCCGCCCGAGCGGGTCGGCGTCAGGGTCTGCAGCAGCGAGCCTCCTGTGCCGGCGCCGGCGTAGATCTTGACCGTCACGATGGTGGAATCGGTGCTCGCGTTGCCGGCCGCGCCGCTGATCGTCGGCGTCGTATCGCTCGTCGCCGAGCCGTTCGCCGGGACCGTGAGGGTCAACGCCGGCGGCGTGTCGTCGTAGGTCACGGTGTTGTCGGTGCTCGTCGACGCCGTGTTGGTGTTGCCCGCCGGGTCCTGCGCGCGACCGGAAGCGAGCGAGAAGCTCAGCGTCCCATCGGTCAACGCGCCCGACACCGAGATCTCATAGCTCGCGCCGCTGCCCGTCACCGCCACCGTGCCACCGGTCGAGGTGCCACCGCGCGTCAGGTCGCCCGCCGCGAAGCCGGTCACCGGCTCGCTGAACGTCACCGTGAAGACGATCGGCAGCGCGTTGGTCGGGTCCGCCTGACCGGCCTTCTGGTTGATCGTCACCGAAGGCGCCGTGGTGTCGACGGTGAAGGTGCTGGCCGCGCTCGTGGCGACGTTGCCCGCGGTGTCCGTCTGGGTGGCCTGCACGGTGTAGGTGCCCTGGGCCAAGGTGGCCGCCGTGGTCGACCACGTGTTGGACGAACGCGTCGGCGTCAGCGTCTGGACCACCGAGCCGCCGGTCCCGGTGCCGCTGTAGATCTTGACCGTGACGGTGGTGGAATCGCCGCTTGCGTTGCCCGCCGCCCCGCTGATGGCGGGAGTGAGATCGGTCGTCGCCGAGCCATTCGCGGGGGTCGTGAGGGTCAGTGCCGGCGCCGTGTCGTCGTAGGTGACGGTGTTGTCGGTACTCGTCGACGCCGTGTTGCCGGTGCCGGCCAGATCCTGGGCCCGACCGGCGGCCAGCGCGAAGCTCAGCGTCCCATCGGTCAGAGCGCCCGAGACCGAGATCTCGTAGCTGGCGCCGCTGCCCGTCACGGCGACCGTGCCACCGGTCGACGTGCCGCCACGTGTGAGGTCGCCCGCCACGAACCCGGTCACCGGCTCGCTGAACGTCACCGTGAAGACGATCGGCAACGTGTTGGCGGGGTCGCTCTGACCGACCTTCTGATTGACCGTCACCGAAGGCGCTGTCGTATCGACCGCGAACGTGCTCGCCGCGCTGGTGGCGACGTTGC
>DATDJX010000409.1:0-2056 GCA_036520275.1 Asanoa sp. | reverse complement strand
CCCGATCTCCTCGCCGTAGAACAGCACCGGCGTGCCGGGGAGCGAGAACGCGAGCGAGTAGGCGAGGCGGATGCGGTCCTCGTCGCCGCCGACCATCGACGGCAGCCGCCGCCGCAAGCCGCGCCCGTAGAGCTGGTGGCGCTCCTCGGGGCCGAACGCGGCGAACACGTCGGCGCGCTCGGCGTCGGACAGCTTGTCGAGCGTCAGCTCGTCGTGGTTGCGGACGAAGTTCGCCCACTGCGAGTCCGCGGGGATCGCCGGCAGCGCGCGCAGTGCGCCCTCGAGCGGCGCCGCCTCGCCGCGCGCGAACGCGAGGAACATCGCCTGGTTGATCGTGAAGCTCAGCACCATGTGCAGCTCGTCGCCGTCCTCGTCGCCGAAGAACTCGCGCTGCTGCGCCGGCGGCAGGTTGACCTCGCCCATCAGCACCGCGTCGCCGCGGCGGCGGCCCATGAAGCGCCGCAGGTCGCGCAGCAGCTCGTGCGGGTCGTGCATCGCGCCCTTCGGCATGCCCATCGGCTCGAGCAGGAACGGCACCGCGTCGACGCGGAAGCCGGCAAGGCCCTGCCCGAGCCAGTAGCCGACCACCTGCGCGATCTCGTCCTTGACCTGCGGGTTGGCGACGTTGAGGTCCGGCTCGACGGAGTAGAAGCGGTGCAGGTACCACTGGCCGGCCTTCTCGTCGAACGCCCAGTTCGACGTCTCCTTGTCCGGGAACACGACGTCGCCCGGCTTCTCGGCCGGCTTGGAGTCCTGCCACACGTAGAAGTCGCGGTACGGCGAGTTGCGGTCCGCCCGCGCCGCCCGGAACCACGGGTGCCGGTCGGACGTGTGGTTGACCACGAGGTCGGCGATCACGCGGATGCCGCGGTCGGCCGCCGTGCGGATCATCTCGGCGAAGTCGCCCGGCGTGCCGTGGCGCCCGTCGATGCCGTAGAAGTCGGTGATGTCGTAGCCGTCGTCGCGCCGCGGCGAGGGATAGAAGGGCATCAGCCACAGGCACGACACGCCCATGCCGGCCAGGTAGTCGATCCGGTTGGTCAGCCCGCCGAGGTCGCGGTGGAACTGCTCGACGTCGACGCAGTAGATGACCGCGTTCTTCCACCACAGGTCACTGGTTGCCTTGAGCTGCACGAGCGGGGTCTACCCGTAGCCTTCCGCGACATGCCCGCCTACGTGATCGCCGCCGTCACCGATGCCTGGGATCAGGAGAAGCTAATCGAGTACCGCGAAGGGAACACGCAGGTGGTCGCCGAGCACGGCGGCCGCTTCGTCGCCCGCGGCGGCGCCCAGGAGCTGCTGGAGGGGGACTGGGACCCGAAGCGGATCGTGATCATCGAGTTCCCCGACATGGACGCCGCGCGCGCCTGGTACCACTCGGAGGGCTACGCGCCCCTGCGCGAGCTGCGCAGGAGCGCGTCCGTCACGAACATCGTCGTCGTCGAGGGGACCTAGTCCACTAGCCGCCGGCCGCTTCGGCGCTGCGCAGGCCGCGGACCGCCCACCAGCCGAACAGCACCACCAGCGCGGCGCCGATCCCGTACGCCAGGCCGACGGTCGCCGGCGAGCCGGAGATGAAGTCGCGCCCCGTTTCGATCAACGGCGTGACCGGGTTGACCTTCGCGACCGCGTGCACCCAGCCCGACAGCAGGTCGAGCGGCACGTACACGGGGGCGAGGAACAGGACCAGGAACACCGGCATCTGCATCAGCGGGCCGGCCTGCATCGTCCGCAGCCGCATCGCCACGCCGGCGGCGAACAGCGACGCCGACAGCGACACCAGGTATGCGAGCAGGATCAGGCCGAGGAGGTCGACGCCGTCGCCGCCGACCTGCATCCCGGTGAGCAGCCCGACGACGAAGATCAGCGCGCCCACGAACGTCGTCCGCGTCGCGGCCGAGATCGCGTAGCCGGCGATGATCCCGAGCCGGTTCGGCGCCGCCAGCAGCAGCCGCCGCGCGAAGCCGTGCTCGAAGTCGGCGGCGATGCCGAAGCCGGTGAACACGCCGCCGAACGCCGACGCCTGCAGCAGCACGAACACGAACTGGAACGCCGT
>DATDJX010000408.1:0-4798 GCA_036520275.1 Asanoa sp. | reverse complement strand
CGGAGTGGGTCGGCCCGCTGAGCGCGCTGTCGTTCAACTACGGTTTCACGGTCGGCCGCCATCCGCGGTTCCAGAAGAACCCTGCCTACTACGCGGCGCGCCAGTTCGAGCGCGAGCTGCGGCTCGCGGGCGTCCGCGTCCGCTGGCACGCCCGGGCGGGCGTCGCGCCCGCGGGAGCGGCGACGCTCGGCGAGTGGGCGTCACAGCGGATGGCCGTGCTCGCCCGCCACACCAACCGCCCGTCCGACAACTACATGGCCGAGACGCTGCTCAAGGACCTCGGCGCCGACTACGGCGGCGCGGGCACGACGGCGGCCGGCACCGCCGTCGTGCGCAGCGAGGCGGCGCGCTTCGGCGCGAACCCGACGATGGTCGACGGCTCCGGCCTGAGCCGCCAGAACCGCACCACGCCGCGCGACGTCGTCGAGCTGCTCGACGGCCTCGACGAGAGCGCGGTCGCCGAGCCGATGCGGCTCTCGCTGGCGATCGCCGGAAAGGCCGGGACGCTGTCGGACCGCATGCGCCGCTCCCCCGCCAAGGGCCGCTGCCGGGCGAAGACCGGCACGCTCAACGGCGTCTCGAACCTCGCCGGCTACTGCAACGGCCGCTCCGGCGCGCGGCTCGCATTCGCGATCCTGATGAGCGGCGTGAGCGTCTGGACCGCCCATCCGCTGCAAGACAGGATGGCGGCCGCGCTCGTGCGCTACCGCCCGTGAACCGGCGCGGCGCCGCCAGCCCGCTGGCACCATGTTCCGGGTAGTCGGCGCCCGTTCCCTTGTCCTGGTCGCCGCGCTGGTGCTCGCGAGCGCCGCGCCTGCCGCCGCCCGCGACGCCGTCGTCCCGTCCTTCGACGGCACGCAGATCCACGTCAGCTTCCATCCCGCCGCGGGGCTGAAGGCCGGCCAGCGGGCACCGACGATCCTGCAGACGCACGGCTGGGGCGGCACGCGCGACACCAACCCGGACAGTCCGTCGACCGCCGCGACCGGCAACGTCGGCACCGGCCCGCTGCGCAACGCCGGCTTCAACGTGCTCACGTGGGACTCGCGCGGCTTCGGCCAGTCCGGCGGCACCGTCGAGGTCGACTCCAAGGACTTCGAGGGCCGCGACGTGCAGGCGCTGCTCGACTGGCTCGCGACGCAGCCCGAGGCCAAGCTCGACAAGCCCGGCGACCCGCGCGTCGGCATGCACGGCGTCTCGTACGCGGGCGGGATCGAGCTCGTCGCCGCCGGGATCGACAGGCGGATCGACGCGATCGCGCCGACGATCGCCTGGAACTCCCTGCTCACGAGCCTTTACAAGGAGGACACGGTGAAGGGCGGCTGGTCGGCGCTGCTCTACGCGGCGGGCCGGACCGGGCGCCTGGACAGCCACATCACGTCCGCGTTCCTGAGCGGCTCCGCCACCGGCAAGCCGTCGGCCGAGGACCGCGCATGGTTCGAGTCGCGCGGCCCGGGCGACGCGCTCGTCGGCAGGATCCGCGTTCCCACGCTGCTGCTGCAGGGCACGGCGGACACCCTCTTCACCACCACCGAGGCGATCCGCAACTACGGGATCCTGCGCCGCAACGGCGTGCCGGTGAAGATGATGTGGTTCTGCGGCGGGCATGGCACCTGCCTCACCGGCGAGGGCCCGGCCGGGCACTTCGAGGCCGGCGTGATCGCGTGGCTGCGCCGCTACGTCGTGGGCGCGAAGGTCTCCACCGGCCCGGGCTTCGAGTGGCTGGCCGACGACGCCGTCTGGCGCAGCTCGACCCGCTGGCCGCCCCCGCGGGGCGCGGCGATCGTCGCCACCGGCTCGGGCACCCTGCTCGTGAACCCGGCCGACGCGGTGTCGGGCAGCCCGGTCGCCGCCGGCGTCGCGACCAACGCGGTCAGCGTCGCGATCCCCGAGCGGACCGCCCAGGTCGTCGGCGAGCCGACGCTCAAGCTCACCTACTCCGGCACCGGCGCCATCGGCCACGTGTTCGCTCAGATCGTCGACGAGAAGCGCAACCTCGTCCTCGGCAATCAGGTGACGCCGCTCCCCGTCACGCTGGACGGGGCATCGCACACGGTCACGCGTCGCCTCGAGGGCGTCGCCGCGAGCATGGCGCCGGGCGGGCGCTACCACCTGCAGGTGATCGGCGGCAGCCAGGTCTACGGACCGGTGCGCGGCGCCGCGGCGATCACGATCTCCGCAGCGCGGCTCGAGCTGCCGACCGTCGGCTCCGCGGGCCTGCTCCCGAGCGCCCGCCGCTGCCGGTCGCGCCGCCGGTTCACGATCCGCATCCACCGCCCCGCGCACACCCGCCTGCGGTCGGCCAAGGTGTGGGTCGCCGGCAAGCGCGTGAAGGTCCACCGCCGCCACGGCCGCCTGCGCGCGGTCGTGAACCTGCGCGGGATGACCGCCCGCAAGGTCACGGTCCGGATCGTCGCCCGCACCAGGAGCGGCAGGATCCTGCGCGACAAGCGCGTCTACCGGCTCTGCGCCTAGCCCAGGACCCGCGCGATCCCGAAGTTGGTGTTGGTGCCCTCCACGAGCTGGCCGGCCACGACGATCCGCCCGTTCGGCTGCAGCGCGACCGCCTCGCCGAACGTCGGGAAGCCGAAGTCGATCGTCGTCTTGCCGTCGGCGCTGAACGTCGTGTCGGGCGACCCGTTGGGGTTCAGCCGCGCGACCGCGACGAGCGCGCCCTGCACGTAACCGGCGAGGACGATCTTGCCGTCGCCTTGCAGCGCCGTCGCGTTCGCGAACTCGTCGGTGCCCGGGCCGACGTCGATCGCCGCGGTGCCGTCGCCGTCGAACGTCGTGTCCGGCGTGCCGTTCGGGTTCAGGCGCTTGACGAGCATCACCGAGTTGTCGGGCGGGTAGCCGGCGACGACGATCTTGCGGTCCGGCTGGACGAGCACCGCCCGCGCGGCCTCCATGCCGGGCAGCATCAGCTGGCCGTCCCCGTCGAAGTCAGGATCGAGCACGCCGGTGGTCCGCAGGCGCACGACGATCGCCGTGGACTGGCCGCCGAACGTCGGCCGCGTCTGGCCGGCGACGAGGATCCGGCCGTTGGCCTGCCGGGCGGCGGCGAGGCCGAAGTCGTCGCCGCCGAAGTCGATCGCCACCTTGCCGTCGGTGCCGAACGTCTTGTCGAGCGAGCCGTTGGCGTTCAGGCGCGCGACCTGGACGTTCCCGCCCTCGGGCCCGGAGAAGCCGGCGAGCACGATCTTGCCGTTCGGCAGCACGAGCGGCGCCATCGCGCGGCTGAGCACGCCCCAGCTGAAGACCTTCTTGCCGTCGCCGGAGAACGTCGTGTCGAGCGATCCGTTCGGGTTCAGCCGCGCGACGGCGACCTTGAAGCTCGAGTCCCCCGCGAGCACGATCTTGCCGTCCGGCTGCAGGGCAGCGCCCCAGGCGGCCTCGTTGTCGCTGCCGAAGTCGATCAGCTTCTGGCCGCCCGAGCCGAACGTCGTGTCGAACGCGCCGTTGCTGCGCAGCCGCACGACGCAGAACGAGTTCGCGGGCGCGCCCCCGCCGGCGACGATGATCCGCCCGTTGGGCTGCACGAGCACCGCGTGCGGCTCGTCGCGGCCGCCGAAGTTGACCTGCTTCTTGCCGTTGCCGTCGAAGGTGGTGTCGAGGTCGCCGGGCTGTGGCATAGGTGCGCCCGTTCCGGTCTAGAAATCCTCGTCGTCGCCGTAGCCGTCGTCGTCCTCGAGGACGAGGAAGAGATCCGCATCCTCGACGTCGGTGTCCAACGGGTCAGCGTCGGGTTCGATCATGTCCGCGTCGTCAGGCGGGTTCGACGACTCCAGATCGCCCCATGGAGTCTCCATGCGCGCAAGATACCGGCTACGCCGACGCGTCGAGAAGGGCGAGCAGGCCGGCCTCGTCGAGCACCTGCAGGCCGAGCTTCTCGGCCTTCGCGAGCTTGGAGCCCGGAGACGCGCCGGCCACCACGTAGGAGGTCTTCTTGGACACCGAGCCGGTGACCTTGCCGCCGGCGGCGAGGATCCGCTCGGTCGCCTCCTCGCGCGTGAGGTCCGGCAAGGTGCCGGTGAGCACGAACGTCTGGTCGGCCAGCGGCCCCTCGCCGGGCGCCGGCCCCTCCTGCTCGAACTGCAGGCCGGCGGCGCGCAGGTCGGCGATCAGCGCGCGCAGCTTCTCGTCGGCGAGCTGGTCGTGGATGAGTTCGGCGACGATCGGACCGATGTTCGGTGTCGCGGCGATCTGCTCGGGCGTGGCGGCGAGTAACGCGTCGACGCTGCGGAACTGGGTCGCCAGCTTGCGGCCCGTCACCCAGCCGACCCCTTCGATACCGAGCGCGAACAGCACGCGCGCGAAATCCCGCGCCCGGGACGACTCGATCGAGCGCAGGATGTTCTCCGCGCTGGTCTCGCCGACGCGGTCGAGCGCGACCAGCTGCTCCTTGGTCAGCCGGTAGAAGTCGGCGGCCGTGTTCAGCAGCCCGGCCGCCTGGAACTGCGCGACCTGCTTCTCGCCGAGCCCGTCCATCTCCATGATCCCGGCGAACGCCTTGAGCTGCTGCCACTGGCGGCCCGGGCAGACGAGGTTCGGACAGCGCGTGAACACGCCGTCGCCCTTGACCGTCGGCGTGTCGCAGCTCGGGCAGCGCGCCGGGGGCTTCGCCACCGGGCCGCGGTCGGCGCGCTCGACCGCGTGCGGCGCCGGGGACAGGACCTGGGGGATCACGTCGCCGGCGCGCAGCACGATCACGTCGTCGCCGACTCGCAGGTCCTTGCGTGCGAGGTCCTCCTCGTTGTGCAGCGTCGCGAGCTTGACGGTGACGCCGCCGACATGCACC
>DATDJX010000407.1:0-31265 GCA_036520275.1 Asanoa sp. | reverse complement strand
CCGGAGTGCCCCGAGAAGTCCGTGATGTCGTCTTCGTGGACGGCGTCCGCACCCCGTTCGGCAAGGCCGGCGGCATGTACGCCGGGACCCGCGCCGACGACCTGGTCGTCCGCTGCATCCGCGAGCTGCTGCGCCGCAACCGGCAGCTGCCGCCGGAGCGCGTCGACGAGGTCGCCATCGCCGCCACCACCCAGATCGGCGACCAGGGCCTGACCATCGGCCGCACTGCCGCGCTGCTGGCCGGCCTGCCCAAGACCGTCCCGGGCTACGCGATCGACCGGATGTGCGCCGGCGCGATGACCGCCGTGACCACCGTCGCGGGCGGCATCGCCATCGGTGCCTACGACGTCGCGATCGCCGGCGGCGTCGAGCACATGGGCCACCACCCGATGGGTGAGGGCGTCGATCCCAACCCGCGCATCCTGGCCGAAAAGCTCGTCGACCCGTCCGCGCTGGTGATGGGCCAGACCGCGGAGAACCTGCACGACCGGCTGCCCGGCATCAGCAAGGAGCGCGCCGACGCGTACGGCCTGGCCTCGCAGGTCAAGACCGCCAAGGCGTACGCGAACGGCAAGCTGCAGGACGACCTGGTGACCGTGGCCGTCCGCGACCCCGAGGCCGGCTGGGGGCTGGCCACCGTCGACGAGGCGCCGCGCGAGACGAGCATGGCGAAGCTCGCCACGCTCAAGACGCCGTTCCGCCCGCACGGCAAGGTCACGGCGGGCAACAGCGCCGGCCTCAACGACGGCGCCACCGCGGCGCTGCTGGCCAGCGAGGAGACGGCCCGGGAGCTCGGCCTGCCGGTCGCGATGCGGCTCGTGTCGTACGGCTTCGTCGGCGTCGAGCCGGAGGTGATGGGCTACGGGCCGATCCCCTCGACCGAGAAGGCGCTGCACAAGGCCGGACTGTCCATCCAGGACATCGGCCTGTTCGAGCTCAACGAGGCGTTCGCGGTGCAGGTGCTCGCGTTCCTCGACCATTTCGGGATCGCCGATGACGACCCGCGGGTCAACCCCTGGGGCGGCGCGATCGCGGTCGGCCACCCGCTCGCCTCGTCCGGGGTCCGCCTCATGACCCAGCTGGCCCGGGAGTTCGCCGAGCAGCCGCAGGTCCGGTACGGCGTCACCGCGATGTGCATCGGCATCGGCATGGGCGGCACGGTGATCTGGGAAAACCCGGCGTGGGAGGGCTTCGAGAAATGAGCGATCTGACCAACCCGAACGAGGTGGTCACCAGGGCCTTGCTGCGGTCGGTGCGCGTGCCGGGGCTCGACCGGCCGGGCGCCTTGATCACCTTGGACAACGGGCTCGACCACACCAAGCCCAACTCCTTCGGCCCGGCGGGCCTGGCCAGCCTCGACCGGGCGATCACGGCGGCGCTCGCGCAGGAGCCGGCGTTCATCGCCGTCACCGGCAAGCCGTACGTCTTCTGCGTCGGCGCGGACATCACCGCGATGCCGCTGATCACCGAGCGGGAGCAGGCGGTCGCCCTGGGCCGGCTGGGCCACCGCGTGTTCGCCCGGCTGCGCGACAGCGTGGTGCCCACGTTCGCGTTCGTCAACGGCGTCGCGATGGGCGGCGGCCTGGAGCTGGCGCTGCACTGCCACTACCGCACGGCCTCCGGCGGCGCCGGCGCGCTCGCGCTGCCCGAGGTGTCGATCGGCCTGGTGCCCGGCTGGGGTGGCACCCAGCTGCTGCCCAACCTCGTCGGCATCGCGCCGGCCGCGCAGGTCATCATCCAGAACCCCTTGACGCAGAAGACGCTCAAGCCCGCGCAGGCCCGTGAGCTCGGCATCGCCGACGCGCTCTTCGAGCCGGCTGACTTCCTGGAGCGTTCGCTCGAGTGGGCCGCGGGCGTCGTCCGCGGCGAGGTCGTGGTCTCCCGTCCCGAGGTCGACCGCGACATGTGGGACGGCGTGCTGTACTTCGCGAAGGTGCAGCTCGACCAGCGCCTGCACGGCGCGGTGCCGTCGGCGAACCGAGCGCTCGAGCTGCTCGCCCTCGCCAAGGGCGCCGACTTCGCGACGGGCACGGCTGCCGAGGACGAGGCGCTCGCGGACCTGCTCATGGGCCCGGAGTCGCGCAACAGCCTGTACGCGTTCGACCTCGTGCAGCGCCGCGCCAAGCGGCCGGCGGGCGCCTCCGCCCCGGCCCTGGCCCGCGAGGTCACGAAGGTGGGCATCGTCGGCGCCGGCCTGATGGCCTCCCAGCTCGGCCTGCTTTTCGCCCGCCGCCTGCAGGTCCCGGTCGTGCTGACGGACCTCGACCAGGCCCGGATCGACAAGGGCGTAGGGTACGTGCACAGCGAGATCGACCGGCTGCAGTCCAAGGGCCGGCTCGACGCCGGCCCGGCCGCCAAGCTGCGCGGCCTGGTCAGCGGCTCGATCGACAAGGGCGCGTTCGCCGGCGCCGACCTCGTAGTCGAGGCGGTGTTCGAGGACCTGTCGGTCAAGAAGCAGGTCTGGGCGGAGTTCGAGAAGATCGTCTCACCCGAGGCGGTGCTCGCGACCAACACCTCTTCGTTGTCGGTCACCGAGATGGCAGCCGACCTCGAGCACCCGGAGCGGCTCGTCGGACTCCACTTCTTCAACCCGGTCGCCGTGATGCCGCTGGTCGAGGTGGTGCGCGCGGACCGGACCGACGACGCCACCTTGGCCACGGCGTTCGCCGTGGGCAAACAGCTGCGCAAGTCGTGCGTGCTGGTCAAGGACGCGCCCGCGTTCGTGGTCAACCGGCTGCTCACGCGCTTCACCGGCGCAGTCTTCGCCGCCGTCGACGAAGGCACCCCGCTGCGGGTGATCGACGAGTCGATGGATCCGCTCGGCCTGCCGATGCGACCGCTCGCGCTGATGCAGCTCGTCGGGCCGGCGATCGCCTACCACACCGGTGAGACGTTGCACGCGGCCTTTCCCGACCGGTTCCGCCGCTCCGACAACCTGAAGCGCATCGCCGACAGCGGCCTGCCGATCATGGTCGATGACGAGGTCAACCCAGAGGTGGCCGCGCTGCTGCGGGTGGGCGACACGCCGTCGACCGCAGAGCAGGTGCGCGACCGCGCGCTCGACGCGATCGCCGATGAGATCCGCCTCATGCTGGCGGAGGGCGTGGTGGCCGACGCCAAGGACATCGACCTATGCCTGATCCTTGGCGCCGGCTGGCCGTTCCACCTGGGCGGCATCACGCCCTACCTGCGGCGCACCGGCCGCCTGTGACCAGCTCGGACCCGGCCGCCTTGGCGCCCTCGTGGTGGACGCCGAGACCTCAGCCGCGCTTCTCCACCACGTTGCGAATGGACACCAGCTCGGCGGACGCCTCCTTGACCGTCTTGTAGAAGAAACCGACCGTGCCGAGGCTGCCGTTGTCCACCCAGGTGCACCAACCGATCTGCGTCCCGCCGCTCTTCACGTCGGCGCACTTGGCGACCCCGCCGAGCGGGCCGGGGTCCACCGACTTGACCTCCGCGCCGCCGGCGCCTTCGGTCACGCCGCGCATGAAGTCGTCGAGCGCTTTCGCCGGGTCGCGAACCAGGCCGGAGCGGGCCTGGATCATGACCAGGTCCTTCTTCGCCGGGTTGCCGTAGAAGGCCGTGGCCGAACTGGTCGAGTTCGGCAGGCTCTTGTCCACGGCGGCCGATATCCGGTCGGCCGCGGCCTGGAGGGCCGGGGTGGTGAGCTTGGGCCGGCCGTTGAGCGTGTCTGGGGCGACGACGCGGGTCTTGGCCGCGTCGACCGCGTTGCCGACGTCGTCCTTGAGCGCGAAGTAGGCGACCGTGCCGCCGCCCACGCAGAGCACCAGCACCGCGACGAGCACGCCGAGCAGTATCTTGACCCCCTTACCCATGCCCTTCTTCGCGGGCGGGGTCGGAGCCTGGGGCGGGCCGCCGAATGCCGGGTAGCCGGGCTGCTGCCCGTACGGCGGGGGCTGCTGCTCGTAGGCGGGCGGCTGCTGCCCGTACTGCGGGGGCTGTTCGTAGGTGGGCCGCGGCTGGCCGTACACCTGACCGTACTGGGGCTGGTCATACTGCGGCTGGTCGTACCGGGGCTGCTCGTACTGCGGCTGGTCATACTGCGGCTGGTCATACTGCGGCTGGTCGTACCGGGGCTGCTCGTACTGCGGCTGGTCATACTGCGGCTGGTCGTACTGCGGCTGGTCGTACCGGGGCTGCTCGTACTGCGGCCGACCGTACCGCGGCTGGCCGTACGACGGCGGTTGGTCGTGCTCTGGCGGCTGCTGTCCGTATGCCGGCTGTCGGCCGTACGCAGGCCGCTGACCGTTCGGCTGGCCGTACCGCGGATCAGACATGATCTCCCCAAGTCGTCGGCGTGTCCGCGGGGATCGTAACGGCCGAGCGCCACCGGCCGTTGTCCGCTTATCGTCCCGGGCTCAGACGCGTTCGGCGGCGCTGCGCTCGACGCAGAACTCGTTGCCCTCCGGGTCGGTCATGACCGCCCAGCCGGTGCCGTCGGGCCGGCGGCGGTCGTCGAGCAGCTTCGCGCCGATGCCGATCAGCCGCTCGACCTCCTCGTCGCGGGTGTGGTCCTGCGGCTGCAGGTCGAGGTGTAGGCGGTTCTTGACGGTCTTGCCCTCCGGCACGGCGCAGAAGAGGATATTGGCTCCCACGGGCGCGAGCAGGATGGCCTCCGGGTCGCCCGGCCGGTCCTCCGCGTGGCGCGGGTAGCCGAGCACCCGCGACCACCAGCCGGCCAGCTCGTACGGGTCGGCGCAGTCGACATTGATGTTGTGGATGGCGTTCGTCACGGGCGCCACGCTGGCACCCGTCGGGTGGCACATCAAGGCATTTTCGGCACCGGGGCGACACCAGCCGCGACCGGCGTGACGCTGGCCGCCGGAAGCGACACCCGCACCTCCAGGCCGCCACCGGGCTGTGCCTGCGCCGTCACCGTACCGCCGTGCGCATCGCTGACTGCCCGGACGATCGACAGCCCCAGCCCGGAGCCGCGGGCCCCGGTGCGCTCGTAGCCGCCGCGGCGGAACGGTTCGAACAGCCCCGGCACGTCGGCCTGGTCCACGTCGAAGCCGGTGTTGCCCACCACCAGGAAGACGGATTCGCCGGCGGTGCCGGTGCGCGCCCACAACCGCCCCTGCAGGTGGTTGTAGCGCACGGCGTTCTCGACGAGGTTGCCGGCCAGCCGCTCCAACAGCCCGGGGTCGCCGATCACCGGCGCCGGTGCGAGGTCGGTGCTCACCCGCAGCTGGAGGCGTTTGGCCTCGGCGTCGACCGCCGACAGCGAGGCGCACACGCAGGTCGCGAGGTCGGCCGGCACCTTGCGGACGAGGCGTCGCCCGCTCTGCGCCTCGCTGCGGGCCAGCACGAGCAGCGCGTCGACCAGGCCGTTGGCCCGCTCGGAGGCGTCGCGTACGACGGTGGCCATCCGGCGGTACTCGGCGACGTCGGCTGACGAGTCGGCCATCGTCACGTCGATCTCGGTGCGCATCACGGCCAGCGGCGTGCGCAGCTCGTGCGACGCGTTGGCGACGAACCGGCTCTGGGCCTCGAAGGCACCGCCGATCCGGTCGAGCATCGCGTCGAACGTGCGGGCGAGCTCGGCCACCTCATCGTCCGCGCCGGTGTAGCGGATCCGCTGGTCGAGGGTCGCCTCACCGAGCCGCCGTGCGGTCGCGGTGACGGTGGACAGCGGCCGCAGGGCGCGGCCGGCCACGACGTACGCGCCCGCGACCCCGCCCGCTCCGATCACCAGCAGCGCCAGCAGGCCCTCCACGAGCAGCCGCCGGGAGGCGTCGTCGACCACCCGGCCCTGCCACGCCCGGGCGTCGACCGTGCGCCCGTCCTGGAGGGTGACCGTCGTGCCGGGCCTGAGCTGCTGCGCCGAACCCACGGAGGACGACCCGACGAGCAGCCAGGCGAGCACGACCAGCACGGCACCGGCCCCGATCAGCAGCACGCCGTTGAGCACGGTCAGCCGTAGCCGCAGCGTCGGCCGTCGCAGCGTCGACAACGCGGTCATGACGCCTCCTCACCGCCGTCGGCCGTCGTCGCAGCCGTCGGCGTGGCGGCCCGGTCGCGCAGCGAGCAGGCGCCGCGACCCCGCGGACCGAACCGGATGACGACCTCGCTTCGCTCGGTCATGCCGTCACCATCCGGTAGCCGGCGCCGACCACGGTCTCGATGACCGGCGGGTCGCCCAGCTTCTTGCGGAGGGTCATGACGGTGACCCGTACGGTCGTCGTGAACGGGTCGGTGTTCACGTCCCAGACCCGATCGAGCAGCTCCTCGCTGGACACCACGGCACCGCCGGCCTTCACCAGCTCCTCCAGCACGCCGAACTCCTTGTTGGCCAGGTCGATCGTTCGGCCGGCACGCTTGGCGACCCGGCGGGCGGGATCGACGACCACGTCGCCCGCGGCCAGCACAGGCGGGGCAGCGGGGGTGGCCCGGCGGCCCAGCGCCCGCACCCGGGCGACCAGTTCGTCGAAGGCGAACGGCTTGGGCAGGTAGTCGTCGGCGCCCAGCTCGAGGCCGTCGACGCGATCCGCTACCGTGCCGCTCGCGGTCAACATGAGCACCCGGGTCAGCTCGCCGGACGCGACGATGTCGGCGCAGATCTTGTCACCGTGCACGCCGGGCAGGTCACGGTCGAGCACGACGACGTCGTACCTGGTCACGAACGCCATCTCATGGCCGGTCGACCCGTCGTAGGCGACGTCGACGGCCAGGCCGTGGCGGCGCAGCCCACGCGCGATGGCGTCGGCCAGGTTGCGCTCGTCCTCCACCACCAGCACCCGCATCCGGACATCCTCCTCCCAACCCGGGTCAAGCCCCTGTGAGCAATCTATCCGGGCCGCCCGAGACGCCAGATCCGCAGCTCACCGGTGGTCATCCGGCACACGACGGCGGTCCGCCCGCGCTGGCAGCTCAGCGCCACTCCGGGTACGGCCCCCAGCGAGTGCACCACGCCGGAGGGCGGCCCGAGCACGGCGAGGACCGTGTAGCCGTCACCGGCCGGCGTCAGCGCGAGCACCGGGTCGCCGCCGCGCGTGCCGGTCCGCCAGCCGGACAGGTCGCTGACGGTCATTCCGGTGGCCGGGTCGACGGTGCGCACGGCCCCGATCCCGCCCGACGCCTCGTCGAGCACGACCAGCTGAGCGCCGAGGTCGACGACGTATCGGGCGGGGTCGGTGTGCCACACGAGACGGCCGTCGCTCGGGTCAAGGGCGTCCACCCCGCCGTCGCCGCTCACGCAGAGCAGCGCTGCGCACGCGGCGAACCCGCCGCCCTCGACGGGGTGCTCGTGCCACCACCGTACGGCCAGCGTCTGCGGGTCGAGGCCGACGATGCCGGTCCCGCCGGCGCCGACGTACCACAGCACGGCGGCGCCGCCGACCGGGACGGCGGCGATCGGCACCTGTCCGGCGTCGAACGGCTCGACCGCCCGCAGCACGGCTCCGCGGGCGGCGTCGCGCAGCTGCACGGTGCCGGAGCGGGCCAGCACGAGCAGCCGGCCGTCGGCGCGGTCGAGCGGCTCCACGACGGACGGCCCCGGCAGTGCGGCGGTCCACAGTCGGCGACCGGTGCGCAGGTCCAACCCCACCAGCCCGGTTCCGCCGTCCCGGCTGACGATGCCGGTCCGGTCGTCGGCGAGCGCGACCACGTCGTCGTCGACCGTCCACAGCCGGCGGCCGCTCGCGGCCTCGTAGGCAATGCTGCGCCGCGCCTCGCCGCCGTTGTCGCCGCCGACGGCGAGCACGATCTCGCCGACCGTAGCGATCCGGACGATGCGGCCGCCGTGCACGTCGTACGGGGTCCGCCACAACTCTCGGCCGTCCGGCAGCTCGACCGCCGCCAACGTCCACGCCGCGGCGCCGTTGCTGCGGGTCGCGAACAGGCGGTCGCCGTCGACCGCGAAGGACGACCCGATGCCGTACACGTGTGTGGCCGTCGGGGTCAGCGGCGCGACCGGCACGGTCGAGCCGCCCAGCGCGATCAGCGCCGACAGGCTCGCCGTCGCGGCCCGCCAGACGCCGGCGCGCGGGCGGGCCGGCTGCTCGGGCTCGGGCGGCACGGCATGCATGTCGCCGAGGTCGATGAGCGGCTCGACCCGCGTGTCGATCATGGCGTGCCGTGGGGCAGCGCGACGACCGCGAGGCCGCCGGAATCGAGCCGGCACACGAGCGCGGTGGCGCCGGCGCGGCAGTCACGGTAGCCGGCGGGCAAGGCGCCGATGGGCTGCGGCGGGGCCGGACGCGCCGCCTCCGCCGGCGTGGCGGGTGTGCTGCTGGCCACCAGCAGGCGGTCGCCGTCGAGATCGCGCGACACCAGCCGGTCGTCGCTGCCACGCACGGACCGCCACGTTCCGCCGTCGCCCGGCGCCGACGACACCGTCCCATCGGCCGGGTCGAGGGTCCACGCGACGTCGGGCCCACGGGCGCACAGCCGCGTTCCGCAGCCGGTCCAGTCGACCTCGCCGGCCCGGTCGACCCGGCTCCACCGCAACCCGAGCGTGGTCAGCTCGTAGCCGGTGAGCACGATGCGCTGGCGTTCGGGGTGGCGCAGCACGAGGCGGTCGCCGATCATCTGCGGGTTGTCGGGCGCGTAGTCGGTCGGCGGCAGCTTCATCGTCGCCCGCACCACCCCGGTGTCGAGGGCGCGCACCTCCGCCGTGCCGGAGTCGTAGACGACCAGGGCGACCGCGGGCCGCGCCGACACCTCCGCGACCGCGGTCGAGGGCACCGCGATGCGCCACCGGGTCGTGCCGCTCGCGAGGTCGATCGCCGCGATCCCGCCCTCGACCCGGCGGCCCGGGCCGGAGACGCTGCGCACCTCGTTGACCGCCAGGCCGACCGGCGCGCCCGGGGTGGTGATCACCGCGCCGCCGGTGCGCCACCGGACGGCGCCGGTCCTCGCGTCGAGGGCGATCGTGGCCGCTCGGCGCCGAAGCGCGTCGCGCTCGGCGAGCAGGACGAGCCCGTCGGCGGCCGACGCGGTGTAGACGGCGGAACCGGGCAGCGTGGCGGTCCACCGGGCGGCGCTGTCGGGCAGCCCGTACGCCGTCACGGTCGTGCCCAGGTCGCCGGTGGGATCGGCCACCACAAGGACGTCGCCGGCGATCGACACGGTCGCGGCGGGCGCCGGGTGCAGCGTCGCGGCGGTGCGCAGCGCCGAGCGGGTCGGCGCGGCGCCGGCGCACAGCAGGGCGAGGACCCCGGCTGCCACGGCGAGCCGGGTGCGGGCGGTCCGCCGCCGGTGTGTGGTGGGTGCGGGCGCGTCGTCGTCCACCGCGCCGTGGGCGGTGCCCAGCTCGATGACCACGACCTCACCGGTTGCCATGACACCAACAAGCGTCACATCACGGGGCCGGCACCGCCAGCGTTGCGTGGCATGGCCGCCACCCCGCGCCACCGCCCGCGTGGATCGCGTTACGGGCGTGCGGGAGCGCTGCAAGCCGCCATCGGCCCCGGTCGTCTTGGGGCCGCCACCGCCTCACCGGTTGCGGTCGGCGTCTTCCTCGCTCAGCGCCACCGGGCCCGGGTCGGCCACCGCGTCGTCGAGTTGGGACACCCATCCGGTGACGTCGCGCGCCACGTCCTGCGCCGTGAGTCCGAGGTCGGCGAGAATCTGCGGCCGGCTGCCGTGCGGGTGCCAGGCCGCCGGGACGCCGAGGTCGCGCAGCGGCACCCGGACGCCCGCGTCGCGCATCGCCTTGGCGACCGCGTCGCCCACACCGCCCGTGCGGACCCCGTCTTCGACGGTCACCACGAGCCGGTGCGCGGCGGCGAGCTGCACCAGCTCGGCGGCGACCGGCCGCACCCAGCGCGGGTCGACAACGGTTACGCCGTAGCCCTGCTCGGCGAGCCGGACCGCGACGTCGACGCCGAGGTGGGCGAACGCTCCGACGGCGACGAGCAGCACGTCGCAGCGCGGCGACTCGGCCAGCACGTCGACCGGGCCGATGGTGCGGATCGCCGGCAGGTCGGGCGCGATCGCGCCGGTCGGGAAGCGGATGATCGTCGGACCGTCGTCGACCGCCAGCGCCTCGCGCAGCTCGTCGCGCAGGGTCGCGGCGTCGCGGGGCGCGGAAATGCGCATGCCCGGCACCACGCCGAAGACCGACATGTCCCAGATGCCGTAATGGCTCGGCCCGTCCGGCCCGGTGATGCCGGCCCGGTCGAGCACGAACGTGACCGGCAGCTTGTGCATCGCGACGTCGAGCAGCACCTGGTCGAACGCGCGGTTGAGAAACGTCGCGTAGACGGCGACCACCGGGTGCAGGCCGCCCATCGCGAGGCCGGCCGCGCTGGTGGCCGCGTGCTGCTCGGCGATGCCGACGTCGTAGACCCGGTCGGGGTGCCTGCGGGCGAGCGACGCGATGCCGGTGGGCTCCGCCATCGCGGCGGTGATGCCCACCACGTCGGGCCGTTCGTCGGCGATCGCGACCAGTTCGTCGGCGAACACGTGGGTCCATTTCACGCTCGCCGGCGCGAGGAGCTTGCCGGTCTCCACGTCGAAGGCGCTGCCGGGGCTGTGCAGGCAGTCGGCCTCGTCCTCCTCGGCCGGACGGTAGCCGTACCCCTTTCGAGTCACCGCGTGCACGATGACCGGGCCGCCGAAGCCGTTGGCCCGGCGCAGCGCCGACTCGACCGCGGCGAGGTCGTGGCCGTCGACCGGGCCGACGTACTTGAGCCCGAGGTCCTCGAACATGCCCTGGGGGGCGACGGCGTCCTTGATGCCCTTCTTGACCGCGTGGAGGGCCTCGTAGAGCGGCCGGCCGACCAGCGGCGTGGCGGCGAGCGACTCCTTGACCAGGTCGAGCACCTTTTCGTACCCGGGGTTGAGCCGCAAGGTCGCGAGGTGGTCGGCGAGGCCGCCGATGGTAGGCGCATACGAGCGGCCGTTGTCGTTGACGACGATGACCAACGGGTTGCCGGCTATGGCGATGTTGTTGAGCGCCTCCCAGCACATGCCCCCGGTGAGGGCGCCGTCGCCGACCACGGCCACCACGGCACGGCGCTCGCCGCGCAGCGCGTACGCCTTGGCGACGCCGTCCGCGTAGCTCAGGGCGGTCGAGGCGTGCGAGTTCTCGATCAGGTCGTGCTCGCTCTCGGCCCGGTTGGGGTAACCGGAGAGGCCGCCGAGCCGACGGAGCTGGTCGAAGCCGTCCTGCCGGCCGGTGACCATCTTGTGGACGTATGCCTGATGTCCGGTATCGAACAGTATGCGGTCGCTAGGGGAGTCGAAGACGCGGTGCAGGGCAAGGGTCAGCTCGACGACGCCCAGGTTGGGTCCGAGGTGGCCGCCCGTGCGCGAGACCTTGGCGACCAGGAAGTCGCGGATCTCGGCGGCGAGGACGGTGAGCTCCTCGGCGGACATGCGCTTGACGTCCTGCGGCCCGCGAACCGTGGTCAGCAGGGCGAACCGGCCCTCGTCGTCGCTCATGAGCGGAAAGTCTATCGGGGGTCCGCCATCCCGCACGGCGGTCCCGCCGGTCGCGGACCACTCGTCCTCGTCGGTATCGGCCGTCAGGGCACCAGGAGCCCGACGAGCTCCATGTGCCGGGTCATCGGAAAGCAGTCGAAGCCCCGCAGCGCGGCGAGCCGCCAGCCGAGGTCGCCGAAGGTCCGCACGTCGCGGGCGAAGGCCGCCGGGTCGCACGCGACGTACGCCACGGCCCGCGGGCCGGCCGCGGCCACCCCGCGGACCACCTCGGCGCCGGCGCCGGTGCGCGGTGGGTCGAGCACGACGACGTCGACCGGGCCGGTCACCCGCCGGCGGGCCAGCGCCCTGTCCACCCGCGCCGCGACCACCTCCACGGCCGGCAGGTCGGCCAGGTTGTCCCGGGCCGCCGCCAGGCCGACCGGCGACGACTCGACCAGCGTGACCCGCCCGGCCGGACCGACCCGGCGGGCCAGCGCCGCCGCGAACAGGCCGGCGCCGCCATACAGATCCCAGGCCCGCTCCCCCGCGGCCGGCACCGTGAGCCCGAGCATCGCGCCCACGAGGGTGTCCGGCGCAGCGGGGTGCACCTGCCAGAACGCGTGCGCGGGCAGCGTCCAGGTGCGTCCGGCCGCCACCTCGCGCACCCGCGGCGGAGGCGGCGCGGCGGGCAGCGGCACCGCGACCACGTCACCCGCCGACGACGCGACGGTCTCGACGGCCTCCGCCGATGGCCACGAGGACGCCAGCACCGGCAGCTCCTGGATCGCCGGGTGCGCGATGAGGCACCGGTCGATCGGTACGACCTCGTGCGAGCGGTGCTTGAGCAGCCCCGCCCGGCCGGCGGCGTCGACCGCGTACCGCACCCGTGACCGCCAGCCGAGCCCGTCAGGCGATCCCGGCAGCGCGGCGACCCGGACGGCCAGCGCTGCGACCTCGCCCCGGCTGAGGCCGCCCAGCCGCAGCAGCTGCTCGCGCACGACGGCGGCCTTCCAGTCCCGTTGCGCCGGCGGCGCGACGTGCTGCAGGTCGCAGCCCCCGCAGCGACCGGGACCGGCGTACGGGCACGGCGGCGCGACCCGGTCCGGCGACGCGGACAGCACCGTGATCGCGTCGGCGCGCAGGTAGCTGCCGTGCACCTCGGTGATCTCGGCGACGACCCGCTCGCCGGGCAGCGCGTGCCGGACGAACACGACCCGACCGTCGACCCGCGCGACGCAATGGCCGCCGTGCGCGACGTCGCCGACCGTCAGCTCGACGAGATCCGCCTCGACAGGCTCCATCATGGATGGTCGACGGGCTCCGGCGCGGACGGGGTGGGCGCCGGCGACACCGGCGAGCCGCCGCCGACCTTCGGCGTGCGCGGACCGCGCGGACCGCGCGCGGGGCCGCGGCTCAGCGTGGCGTCGAGCCGCTCGAGGTTCTTGGCCTGGCTGGAATGCAGCTGCCACGGCACGCTGGTCACCATCACGCCCGGCTCGAAGAGCAGCCGGCCCTTGAGGCGCAATGCGCTCTGGTTGTGCAGCAGGTTCTCCCACCAGTGGCCGACCACGTACTCCGGGATGAAGACGGTGACGACGTCGCGCGGCGAGTCGGTCCGGACGCGCTTCACGAAGTCGATGATCGGCCGGGTGATCTCCCGGTAGGGCGAGTCGACGACGGTCAGCGGCACCGGGATCTGGCGGCGCTCCCACTCGGCCTGCACTGTGCGGGTGTCCTTGTCGTCGACGTTGACGGTGACCGCGGTCAGCGTGTCGGGACGGGTCGCCTGCGCGTACGCCACCGCCCGCAAGGTCGGCATGTGCACCTTGCTGACCAGCACGACCGCGTGGTTGCGGGACGGCAGGATCGGGCGGCCCTCGTCGGGCGCCAGCTCGCGCGAGACCCGGTCGTAGTGCCGGCGGATCGCGAGCATCACCACGTAGATGGTGGCCATCGCCGCGATCGCGATCCACGCGCCGAGCAGGAACTTGGTGACCAGCACGATGACCAGGACCACGCCGGTCATGACCATGCCGAACGTGTTGATCGCGCGCGAGCGCAGCATCCGGCGGCGCGCGTCCGGGTCGCGCTCGCGGGGCAGCAGCCGGTTCCAGTGCCGGATCATGCCGGCCTGGGACAGCGTGAACGAGACGAACACGCCCACGATGTAGAGCTGGATCAACCGGGTGACCTCGGCGTGGAACGAGAAGATCAGCACGATCGCCATGACGGCCAGGAAGACGATCCCGTTGGAGAACGCCAGCCGGTCGCCGCGGGTGTGCAGCTGACGGGGGAGGTAGCGGTCCTGGGCGAGGATCGAGCCGAGCACCGGGAAGCCGTTGAACGCGGTGTTGGCGGCGAGGAACAGGATCAGCGCGGTGGCGGCGGCCACGAGGTAGAGCAGGATCGACCCGTTGCCGAACACCGTCTCGCCGAGCTGCGTGGTCACCGTCTTCTGCACGTAGCCGGGCGGTCCCGCGACGATCTGTGAGGGGCTCTCCACGAACTGCAGGTGGGTCAGCCGGGCCAGCCAGATGATGCCGAGCAGCATCGTCACCGCGACCACGCCGAGCAGCAGCAGTGTGGTGGCGGCATTGCGGCTCTTGGGCGGCTTGAACGCGGGCACCCCGTTGGAGATCGCCTCGACGCCGGTCAGGGCCGCGCAGCCGGAGGAGAACGTGCGCAACAGCAGAAACGCGAGCGCGAACCCCGTCACGCTGTGCTCGGCCCGGATGTCGAGCGTGGCGCTGGGCGCCAGCAGGTCGTCGCCCATAACGAAGATCCGGAACAGGCCGGTCAGCACCATGCCGATGATGACGATCATGAAGCCGTACGTCGGGATGGCGAACGCGGTCCCCGACTCCCGCAGGCCGCGCAGGTTTACGGCGGTGAGCAGCACGACGGCCGACACGGCGACGCCGACCTTGTGGTCGCCGACCCAGGGTACGACGGAGCCCAGGTTGGCGACGCCGGAGGACACCGAGACGGCGACCGTCAGCACGTAGTCGACCAGCAGCGCGCTCCCCACCGCGAGCCCGGCCCTGGGCCCCAGGTTGACCGTCGCCACCTCGTAGTCGCCGCCGCCGGACGGGTAGGCGTGCACGTTCTGCCGGTAGCTCGCGACCACGGTCAGCATGACCACGGCCACCGCCAGCGCCACCCACGGCGAGAACAGGAGAGCGGACGCGCCGGCGATCGACAGGGTCAGCAGGATCTCGTCGGGTGCGTACGCGACGCTGGACAGCGCGTCGGAGGCGAACACCGGTAGCGCGATGCGCTTGGGCAGCAGGGTGTGTTGCAGTCGGTCGGACCGGAACGGTCGCCCGAGGAGCAGGCGCTTAACCAGCGCCGTGGGACTGGCCACAACCGGTAAGGGTACGGCGGCCCGCGGCGCCTCGCCGTGGGTGGGTGATCAATTTCCGCTGGAGGGAGACGCGGTACGGTCGAGCGCCCGAGCCCGCGTCGTGGCACCCTCTGTCGTGGGACGCTCGGTCGGATCGCCGTCCTCACGGGAGGGGCCTACGGTGCACGTCGTGATCATGGGATGTGGTCGCGTCGGGTCGACGCTCGCCCACAAGCTGGAGGCCCGCGGCCACTCGGTGGCGGTCATCGACCAGGACGCCGACGCGTTCCGCCGGCTCGGCCCCGACTTCGGCGGCATCACCGTCACCGGGGTCGGGTTCGACGGTGGCGTGCTCCGGCAGGCCGGCATCGAACGCGCCGACGCCTTCGCCGCGGTCTCCAGCGGCGACAACTCCAACATCATCTCGGCGCGCCTGGCCCGCGAGACCTTCGGCGTCTCCCGGGTCGCCGCGCGCATCTACGACCAGAAGCGCGCCGAGGTCTACGAGCGGCTCGGCATCCCGTCCGTCGCGACGGTCCGGTGGACCGCCGACCGGATCCTGCGCCACATCGTCCCCGAGGGCCACGTGGAGATCTTCCGCGACCCGACGTCGACCGTGTCGATCATCGAGGTGCCGGTGCACAAGGACTGGATCGGCAAGCCCCTCAAGGCGCTGGAGCAAGCCGTGGGCGCCCGTACGGCCTATCTGATGCGCTTCGGCATCGGCACGCTGCCCACCGGGTCCACCGTGCTGCAGGAGGGCGACCAGGTGTTCATGCTGGTCACCGACGACATCGCCGGCCCGGTCACCGCGGCCGCCGCGGCGCCGCAGGAAGGGGGTGCCTGAGCATGCGGGTCGCCATCGCCGGCGCCGGCAACGTCGGCCGGTCCATCGCCCAGGAGCTGATCGGCAACGGCCACCAGGTGATGCTCATCGAACGCCAGCCGAAGATGCTGCGCCCCGAGCGGGTGCCGGCGGCCGAGTGGGTGCTGGCCGACGCGTGCGAGCTGGCCTCGCTGGAGGAGGCCGACGTGGCCTCCTGCGACGTTGTGGTGGCGGCGACCGGCGACGACAAGGTCAACTTGGTAGTGTCGCTGCTGGCGAAGACCGAGTTCGCGGTGCCCCGGGTGGTGGCACGGGTCAACCGGGCCGAAAACGAGTGGTTGTTCACCGAGCAGTGGGGCGTCGACGTGGCCGTGTCCAAGCCGCGGCTGATGGCGGCCCTGGTCGAGGAGGCCGTGACGGTCGGCGACCTGGTGCGGCTGATGACCTTCCGGCAGGGGGAGGCCAACCTGGTGGAGATCACCCTGCCGCCGTCCGCGCCGTACGTCGGGTCGCCGGTGCGGGACGTGCCTCTGCCGAGGGACTCGGCGCTGGTCGCCATCTTGCGCGGCAAGCGGGTGCTGGCGCCCACCCCGGACGACCCGCTCGAGGCGGGCGACGAGCTGATCTTCGTCTGCACGGCCGAGGTCGAAGACACCGTACGGGCCGTGATCCTCGGCGCCGACAGCGTCGAACGCACGAGGCGCGACAGCTAGCGCTCTTCCCCGCGATCTTGCACTTGTGCCCCCCCGGCGAAACGGGCGAACACGGTCACGGGCGGGGGCACAAGTGCAAGATCGATGGGCCTGGCCCCGGCGCGGAGCCCGGCGGGTCAGAAGGTGGTGGGCGCGGCTGCCGTCGTTTCGCGGGTGACGCGGCGCACGACCCAGACCGTCAGGGCGATCAGCAGCAGGTAAGGCGGCAGGCCGAGCGCCAGCCGCGCGACGCCGAGCAGGTCGTCGTGCTTCTCGAGGTACAGCCACGCCTGCGCGCTCACCTTCACGATCCACACGACCGCCCACACGACGGTCAACCAGGTGAAGGTGCGCACCAGCCGGGGATTCTGACGCCACTCGGACGTCCCGCCGGCGGCGATGACCGACCAGCCCCAGCCGATGATCGGCTGCCGGACCGCCGCCGAGATCAGCAGCGTCGCCGCGAAGGCGTAGCTCTGGATGATGCCCGGCAGGTAGAAGTTGCGCGCCTCACCGGTGCGCCACGCGATCAGCGCGCCGATCGCGATGCCGAACAGGCCGTTGACCGCATGCCGCACCGGCTTGCGCTGCGCCAGCCGCAGCACGCCGATGACCACGGCGACGGCGACGGACGCGATCACCGCCGGCCGGAGCGAGAACGCGATGTTGACGACCACGAACACGAGGATCGGCACGCTCGACTCGACCATGCCGCGCCAGCCGCCGAGCTGCTGCGCCATCTGCTCGCCGAACGGGGGCAACCGGTCTTCGCCGTCGGGGTCGTGTGACACGTCGGCGGCATGGCGGGGTGAGGTCATTTAGCGGCTTCCAGCTCGTAGTACGGGTTGTAGATGACTTTACGGTCATCGCGCACCGCCACGCGGCCGCGTGCGGTCACTTGCCGCCCCGGTTCGATGCCGGAAATGTGCCGCCGGCCCAGCCAGACCAAGGTAACCACGTCGCTGCCGTCATAGAGGTCGGCCTCGAGCGTCGGCAGGTTGGTCCGCGGCGTGTAGACCACCGTCTTGAGCCGCCCCGAGAGGGTCACGACCTCGCCGCGACGGCAGAGCTGGGCGGGCATGCAACCGGTACGTGCGCGCTCCTCCTGGAGGCTCTCCGCCTCCAGCTCCGCTTCGCTCGCCGTCAACCGGTGCAGGAAGTTCCGCACACGCCAAGAGTACGTCGATCCGGCGACGCCCCGCGGACCGGAAATTCGCGCGATCAGCTCTTGCGGCGCGAGCGCGGGGACGGCCGCCGGCGCGGCGCCTGGTCGGGTCCGGCGCCGTTGACCGCGGGCGCCGGCGCCTCCGGCGTCGAGGTGCCCGGGCCGGCCGAGGTGCCCGGCTCGGCGGTCTGCCCCTCGGCCAGCAACCCCTCCGCCGCGTCCCTGGGCAGCCGGAGCGGCAAGGGCTCACGCACCGGCTTGGCCTCGTGCCCGCGGTCGACCACCAGGCCGTGGAGGCACTCGACGAGCGGCGCCGCCTGCGCCGGGTCGTTGGCCGCCGGCCCCTGGAAGACCCCGCGGACCCTCCACCGCGGCCCGTCGATGCCGACGAACCGCAGGTCGGTCCCGGCGCCCTCGGGAGTGCGGACCCGGGCGCGTAGCTCGACGCCGTACTCCCCCTCGATCTCCTGCGCCGCGACGCCGTCCTTGGCCAGCGACGTGCGGATCTCGTCGCGGACCTCTCCCCAGATGCCCTCGGACCGCGGTGCCGCGAACACGCCGACCTGCAGCGCGTTGTCGCCCTGCACGAGGACGACCTGCTGGACGACGCCATCGGGGTTGGCCTGCACCCGCACCTCGACGTCGGCGACCGCGGGGATCTGCAGACTGCCGAGGTCGAGGCGGTCGACGCCGGCGGGCGCCTCCGAGATGTCGTACGGGCCGTGCGGCCGCGGCGGCCGTGCGGCGGGCTCGCGCGAGGGCGGCGGGGTGGGCCGGCCGCCGCGCCCGGCGCGCTCGTCGCGGGCGTGCCGACCCGAGCCGCGTCCACGGGAGAACATCAGTGCGCCAGCCTTTCGTCGGTCCGTCCGGCGCCGGCGTGGCCGCCGGTGGAGCCGTGTCCACCACCGCCGCGGCGGGAGTCCGCCAGGTCCGCGACGACGTGGAAGTGTGCCCGCTCGACCCGTTGCACGACAAGTTGCGCGATGCGGTCGCCGCGCGAAATCTTCGCCGGCGTTTCCCGATCATGGTTGACCAGGTTGACCAGGATCTCGCCGCGGTAGCCGGCGTCCACCGTGCCGGGCGCGTTGAGGACCGTCACCCCGAGCCGGGCGGCCAGGCCGGAGCGCGGGTGCACCAGCCCGACGTAGCCGTCGGGCAGCGCGATGGCGATGCCGGTCGGCACCAGCGCGCGGGCGCCCGGCGGTATCTCCACGTCGGCCGCCGCGACCAGGTCGGCACCCGCGTCGCCGGGATGGGCGTACGACGGCAGGGGTAGCTCCGGGTCGAGCTGGCGCACGGGTACGGGCACGTCGGTCACGGCTGTCGCTTCCTGCTCGGCTGGGGCGGTACGGGGTGTGTGTCTCTATCCTGCCGGGTGGCCGGCCGGCCGCGCGCCGTACCCTCGGACAGCGTGGCTACCGACGCATACGCCGAGCGGTTACGGCTTCCGTGGTGGCTGTGGCTCGTCGGGCTCGCACTGGTCGGGCTGCTCGCCGCCGAGGTGTGGATGGGCGCATCCGGGGTGCGGTCCTGGCTGCCGTTCGTCGTGCTCTTCCCGCTGGCGATCGCCGCGGGTCTGTGGCTCGGCCGGATCCGGGTCGCGGTCGGGGACGGTGAGCTGCGGGTGGACGACGCGCGGCTGCCGGTGCGGTTCGTCGCCGACGCCGTGCCGCTGGACGCGGCTGGCCGCCGCGAAGTGCTCGGTGTGGCGGCCGACCCGTTGGCGTTCGTCGTCCAGCGCCCGTGGGTGCCGGGCGCCGTGCAGGTGGTGCTCGACGACCCCGACGACCCGACGCCGTACTGGGTGGTCAGCTCGCGCGATCCGGTACGCCTTTCGCGTGCTCTGATGACGGCGAGCCGTCGCCCGCCACACCCAGACCGGACTGAAGGTTAGCCCAGGCTGGTGCTCGTGGGCGGAGCGCCCTCGATGACCGTGCCGCGCTGGCGGCGCAGGTCGTCACGGACCCGGTCGCCGAGTGACTTGGTCGCGCGCCGGTTGAGGAAGCTCGCGACGGCCGCGCCGGTGAGGAACGGGCCGAGCGTCGTGAGGTTGCGCCCGAAGCGCCGCAGGATCCGGTCCCGCATCTCCTTGCGGGCGGCGCTGGACAGGATCGCGCCGACGCCCACGCCGGGCAGCATCGGGTTGACCCCGCGCTGCTGCGACCAGGCCTGCATCAGGTTGACCGGGCGCTCGGCGCCGGTGCCGGGCACGGGCATGCCGTACACCTCGTGCAGCTCGCCGATCAGCCGAAGCTCGATCGCGACGACGCCGACCGTCTCGGCGGCGAGCAGGACGGGCGCGGACAGCAGCGTCGGGGTGGCCGCCCATTCGACGGCGGCGAGGCCCCCGCCGGTCGCGCCGACAGCCGCCGTGGCGCGGCTGGCGTTGCGGACGAGCCGCTCGGCGAGCTTCTCCCCGTCGAGGCCGTCGTGGTGGCGGCGCAGCGTCTCGAGGTCGCGGACCTGCAGGTACGGCGCGACGTCGCTCACCACGTCGGTGATCCAGTTGATGGCCGCCTTGGGCTTGAACAGGTCGCCGACGCCGCGGGCCCGGGCCTCGGCGACCACGCGGCCGAGCAGCTTGCGGCGCTCCGCGGGCTCCACGTCGTCGGCGCTGAGCGCGGCGACGGTCTTGCCCAGTTCTTCGGAGGAGGGTGGCGCGGGCGCGCCGCCGGAAGGGTCGGTCGACGCGCCGGCGGGGTCGGGCCGGTCAGCCTGGGTCATGTCGTCTCCGTCCCACGTCTCCCGGGCTCCGCGTCCCCGAGAGAACTCGAGTCAAGCAGGTACCCGCACGTGGCACTCGTCGAAACGGCGACGGCCGTCCGCCCGGAGCCGAGCCGCCGGCCGCCACGCGTCGACGGTCAGGCGCATTCCCGGCAGATCAGATCGCCGTCGCGCTCGTAGGCGAGCTGGCTGCGATGGTGGACTAGGAAGCAGCGGGCGCAGCGGAACTCGTCCGCCTGCATCGGCAGTACCTTGACCGTCAGTTCCTCATCGGCGAGGTCCGCACCGGGAAGCTCGAAGCTCTCGGCCACCTCGGCCTCGTCCACGTCCACGGCTCCCGACTGTGCGTCGACGCGCCGTGCCTTGAGCTCTTCCAGGCTGTCCTCGCCGAGGTCGACCTCGTCTCGACGCGGGGCGTCGTAGTCGGTGGCCATCGGTTTCACTCTCCCGTTTCGATGTTTCGCTTCCCCGCTGTAACGCCGTGCAGCGGTGTTTCGGTTCCCGGTCGGTCGAGGATTTCTTCCGGCGCGAAACCGTGTCGCGCGCGAGCGCGGTACCTTACCTCCCCCGGTGGCGAGGCATGTATACCGCCCTCGTGCGTTGCGTAAAGGCCTTTGCGCCCGAATCTGTTCCCGATGTGACTCAGGCGACACGAAGATAGGTGTCCGAAAGGATGGATCAAGGTCGCCGCGCCGACATCTCACGGTGTGTTTCCGCGCCACGGCCGGACAGCCGCTAACCTCGGCTGCAGGCACGTGAGACGTCCAGCGCCACATCGGCCACTGTGTCCCACACCCGCCAGACCTGCACGGGGAGCAGCTATGACCTTTGCGCGCGCGCGAGCGCTCATCGTGGTGGGCGTGCTCGCGGTGCTCGGCGTGGGCTTCGTCGGCTTCGCACTGGCCAAGGACACGCAGCGCGGCGCGGTGACCGCGCGCACCTGCCCGCAGGGCTGGCCGCTGGTCGACCTCCAGCTCCGGCCGCCCGAGGAGGTCAAGATCAATGTCCTGAATGCGACAGACCGGCCCAACCTCGCGACTCAGGTCGCCGGCGACTTCGCCAACCGCAAGTTCAAGGTGGTGAAGAAGGGCAACGACAAGAAGGGCCTCGACAAGGTCGCCGCCCTGCGGTTCGGGCCCAAGGCGTACGGCTCGGCGCACCTGCTGCGGGCCTACTTCCTCGACGAGGCGCAGGTGCAGTACGACCCCGCGCGCAAGGACGACGTCGTCGACGTGGTGATCGGCGACGATTTCAAGCAGCTCGCCACCACGACCGAGGTCAACCAGTCGCTGGTCGAGATCAAGGCGCCCCAGCTGCCGCCGCAGTCGTGCGAGATGCCCAAGACCGCCCCGAAGGCCGCGAGCGGCTCCTGAGCCGTCGCCTGCGATCGTGATCGCGTTCCGCCCGGGGCCGGGACCATCCGCGATCGGTGTGCACGGGCGTGCGGGGTTCAGGGCCCGCCGGCAGCGTCGAGTTCGACGAGGCGGTCGTGCAAGGGGCCGAACAGGGCCGGTGGGGCCGCCACCACCATCGCGGGCCCCGGCGGTGCCCCGGCCAGGCCGTCGACCCATAGGCCGGCCTCCGTGGCGATCAGGCCACCCGCCGCGTGGTCCCAGGGGTTCAGCCCCTTCTCGAAGTACGCGTCCACCAGCCCCTCGGCGGCCGCGCAGAGATCGCGCGCCGCCGAGCCGAAGCGGCGGATGTCCCGTACCCGCGTGATCAGCCCCGCGATGACGGCGCCCTGGTGGGCCCGCCGCGGCGCGTCGTAGCCGAAGCCGGTGGCCACCAGCGCCTGGGAGAGCGCGGTCTCCGCGGAGCCTTCCAGCGCGCGGCCGTCGCGCCAGGCGCCGCCTCCCCGGGTGGCGGTCCACTCGTCGCCGGTCGCCGCGTTGCGGACCACCCCCGCCACGACCACGCCGTCGACCTCGGCGGCGAGCGACACCGCGTACTGGGGCAGCCCGTAGAGGTAGTTCACGGTCCCGTCGATCGGATCGAGGATCCAGCGCACCGGGCCTACGGCGCGGCCGGTGTCGCCGTACTCCTCGCCCAGGACCGTGTCCCGCGGCCGGGCGTGGCGCAGCGCGGCGACAACCTGCCGCTCGACGGCCCGGTCGGCGGCCGTGACCACGTCGGTCGCGGTGCTCTTGGTCGCTACGCCGGAGACGCCCTCCGCTCGCATGGTGCGGGCGGTGTGCGCGGCGTCGCGGGTGAGCCGCACGGCCAGCTCCAGCAGCTCCGCCGGCTTCGGTGTGATGTCGTGCATCGGCCCCCCTTCACGCGCCGGATACGATTCTGGCAACCTCACGATCGCTCCCCGACGGCGGCCACGAGCCGCCGCGGTGGCCTGCGACGGGCTGATCCGCCGGTGACGGCGTTACAATTCACGCCTGCCCACGCATCACGGTCCGCCGGTCCCACAACGGGCCGCTGGCCGGGGGGCACCCACCAGCACACCGGCCCGCTCAATCGCTCCGGTCGGCCCATGCCCGTTATCGCCTCCGGAAGGTCATTCGTGACAGAGCCCCGCCACACCGGCGCTGACGTCCGCACGATCACCGACGCCCTGATCGCCCGTGCCCGGCGCGGTGGCGGACACATCACGTCGGCGGAGGTCCAGCAAAAGGTCGAGTCGGCCGAGGTGACTCCGGCACAGGCCAAGAAGATCCTGCGCGCGATCGCCGACGCCGGCATCACGGTCGTGGTCGACGGCTCGGCCTCCACCGGCCGCCGGGTGGCCGCCGCCCGCTCGGCGACGCCGGCCTCGCGGGCGACCACCGCCAAGGCGACGACCAAGAAGGCCACCCCCAAGCAGACCGGGGCGCCCGACGAGGCCGACGCCCCGCCCGTGGCCCGTAGGTCCTCCGCGCGCAAGGGCGAGGGGCGCCGCGCCAACGGCAAGGCCCCCGCCGACGCCGCCGCCCCGGCCGCCGACGCGGTGCGCGCCGATGCCCCCGCCCCGGCCGCCGACGCCGTCCCCGCCGATGCCGCCGCGCCCGATGCCGCCGCGCCCGATGCCGGGGCCGCGGACTCCGCCGTCAAGCCGGCCAAGACCGCCAAGACGAACGCAGGCAGGACCGCCAGGGCGACCGCCGGCAAGACCGCCGAGGCGACCGCCGGCAAGACCACCGAGGCGACCGCCGGCAAGACCACCGAGGCGACCGCCGGCAAGACCACCGAGGCGACCGCGGGCAAGGCCGCCGAGGCGACCGCGGGCAAGGCCGCCGAGGCGGACAAGGCCGGCCCGCCGGCCGACGGCGCCGCGGCGGAGGCCGGCGAGGCCGAGCCGGGCGAGGGCCCGGAGGTTCCGGTCGAGGAGATCGATCCGGAAGTGCTCGCCGCGGAGATCGAAGACGTCGTCGTCGAGGAGCCGGTCGAGCTGGCCCAGGCCGCCGCGGCCGACGCCGCCGAATCGGCGACGGAAAACGACTTCGAGTGGGACGACGAGGAGTCCGAGGCGCTCAAGCAGGCGCGCCGCGACGCGGAGCTGACCGCGTCGGCCGACTCCGTCCGCGCCTACCTCAAGCAGATCGGCAAGGTCCCGCTGCTCAACGCCGAGCAGGAGGTGGAGCTCGCGAAGCGGATCGAGGCCGGCCTATACGCCTCCGAGCGGCTGCGCGCCGCCGACGAGGGCGAGGAGAAGCTCGTCACCCAGATGGTCCGCGACCTGGGCTGGATCTCGCGCGACGGCGAGCGGGCGAAGAACCATCTGCTCGAGGCCAACCTGCGGCTCGTGGTGTCGCTGGCCAAGCGCTACACCGGCCGCGGCATGGCCTTCCTCGACCTGATCCAGGAAGGCAACCTCGGCCTCATCCGCGCGGTCGAGAAGTTCGACTACACCAAGGGCTACAAGTTCTCCACCTACGCCACCTGGTGGATCCGCCAGGCCATCACCCGCGCCATGGCCGACCAGGCCCGCACCATCCGCATCCCGGTACACATGGTGGAGGTCATCAACAAGCTCGGCCGCATTCAGCGCGAGCTGCTCCAGGACCTGGGCCGCGAGCCCACGCCCGAGGAGCTCGCCAAGGAGATGGACATCACACCGGAGAAGGTGCTGGAGATCCAGCAGTACGCCCGCGAGCCCATCTCGCTCGACCAGACCATCGGCGACGAGGGCGACAGCCAGCTCGGCGACTTCATCGAAGACTCCGAGGCCGTGGTGGCCGTCGACGCGGTCTCGTTCTCGCTGTTGCAGGACCAGCTGCAGCAGGTGCTGCAGACGTTGTCCGAGCGGGAGGCGGGCGTCGTACGGCTGCGGTTCGGCCTCACCGACGGGCAGCCGCGCACGCTCGACGAGATCGGCCAGGTCTACGGGGTGACCCGTGAGCGGATCCGCCAGATCGAGTCAAAGACCATGTCGAAGCTGCGTCATCCGTCGCGCTCACAGGTCCTGAGAGACTACCTCGACTGATCGACCATCAGCCAACGCTGCGTGACGCTTTCCTCACCCATCGCGCAAAGCGTGCTGTCCGCGCTCCGTTACCAAACAGAGATCGTTGACGAGCCACCCGTGGGCCGTTGCACACTGGCAGCACCGGGTGTGACCTCGGTCCCGCGAGGGCACACCGGGAAGGCAGCATCCCGGGTGGGTGTTGCACGATAGGTGAGCAAGGAACGAAGGAAGAGTTCATCGGTGACGAGCCGAGGAGGAAGGCGATGACCCCGACCCTCACGCCGCCGCCCGCAACGGTGGTGCCCCCGGCCACCGATGAACGGTGCGACCGGTGCAACGCCGCCGCCAAGCTGCGGATCACCCTGGCCGGCGGCTCGGAGCTCGTGTTCTGCGGGCACCACGCGAACAAGTACGCCGACGATCTCGTGAAGGTCGCCGTCCAGTTCGCGACGGACCCGGAGTTCACCTGGCGGGGCGCCGACCTGATGGCCAACTGACACAGACCGACCTTCGCCGGCCGGCATCCGCATCAGCGGTTGCCAGCCGGCCTTTTTTCGTTCAGCTGTGAGCGAATCAGCTGTGAGCGAACGGCTCGCCCCACCCCTCGAGCGATACCACTCGTATTGCTCGTGCGGGCCGGGCGTTCGGGCTGCGCGGCCGTGAGGGACTGGGGCGTCAGGGGGTCTGGGCGGTGGCGATGCGTGCCTCGAGCTGCTCGATGGTCGCCTGTGCGCTCGGCGGGCCGCCGCACAACCGGCGCAGCTCAGCGTGGATCTTCCCGTGCGGCAGCCCGGTGCGGTGGTGGTGCGCCGCGACGAGCGCGTTGAGCTGACGGCGCAACGCCACCCGCCGCTCCCCCGCCCGCCGCGGACCCGGCGGCGTCTGGCCGGGACCGGCCTGTGCGGGTACCGGCGTGCCCCACCGGCGGGCGGCGGCCAGCTGGTCGGCCTGCCGCTTGCTCAGCAGCTGGGCCACCTGGTCGGCCGTCAGCAGGCCGGGCAGGCCGAGGTATTCCTCCTCCTCGGGCGTGCCGGCCCGGGCGCCCGTGCCGAACGACGCGCCGTCGAAGATGACCTGGTCCAGCTCCGCGGTCGCGGACAGCATCTCGTACGTCTTCTCGGGCTCGCCGCTCGGCTGGTCGGCATGCTCCGCCCGCTGAAGCAGTTCGTCGTCGGGAGCCGGCGCGCCCAGGACGTGGTCGCGCTCGGCCTCCATTTCGGATGCCAGGCCGAGCAGGTGCGGCACGCTCGGCAGGAACACGCTCGCCGTCTCGCCCTGCCGCCGCGCGCGCACGAACCGGCCGACCGCTTGTGCGAAGAACAGCGCGGTTGACGCGCTCGTCGCGTAGACGCCCACGGCCAGACGCGGGATGTCGACGCCCTCGGACACCATCCGCACCGCGACCAGCCAGCGCTGGTCGGACTCGGCGAACGCGGCGATCCCCGCCGACGAGCCGGGATCGTCGGAGACCACCACGACCGCCTTCTCGCCGGTGACCCGCTCGACCAGCCGCGCGTACGCCCGCGCCGCCTGCTGGTCGCCCGCGATGACGAGGCCACCCGCGTCGGGCATGCCGCCCATCCGCTTGACCTGCAGGCGCGCGTCGGCGGCGCGCAGCACCTGCCGCATCCAATCGCCGGCCGGGTCGAGCGCGGTGCGCCAGGCCTGGGCGACGAGGTCTTGCGTCATCGGCTCGCCGAGCCGCGCCGCGAGCTCGTCGCCGGCGCCGGTGCGCCAGCGGGTCTCGCCGGAGTAGGCAAGGAAGATGACGGGCCGCACGACCCCGTCGCGTAGCGCGTCGGCGTAGCCGTAGACCGAGTCGGCGCGCGAGCGAAGGAGCCCGTCGCCGCCGCGCTCGTACTCGACGAACGGGATCGGGTTGTCGTCGGAGCGGAAGGGCGTGCCGGTCAGCACCAGCCGCCGGACGGCCGGCTCGAACGCCGCCTTGACGCCGTCGCCCCAGGACCGCGAGTCGCCGGCATGGTGGATCTCGTCGAGGATGACGAACGTCTTGCGGCTGATCGTGCGCCGGCGGTGCACCCGTGGGGCGATCCCGACCTGCGCATAGGTCACGACGGTGCCGTGGAAGTCGGCCGGCGAATGCAGGTCGGCGTTGCGGAACGCGGCGTCGAGCTCGATGCCGACCCGCTCGGCGGCCGCGGCCCACTGCGCCTTGAGATGTTCGGTCGGTGCCACGACGGTGACCGCGTCGACGGTGCCGTCGGCGAGCAACTCGGCGGCGATCCGCAGCGCGAACATGGTCTTGCCGGCGCCCGGTGTCGCGACTGCCAGGAAGTCATCCGAGCGGCGCCGCAGGTACTCCACCACCGCCTTGCGCTGCCAGGCGCGCAATGGTGGGAACGCGTCGACCGACGGCCGAGCGACCACCACGCGCCTCCCCCTTCCGCGCAAACGCCTCCGCGGCGGCAGGAGCCTGCGAAGGCCCGTTCAGCATAACCGCGGCACCGACGGAACCGCCGTCACCTCACCGGCCCGCTCGGGTAGGGCATCCGCCAATGCCGCGGCGGGGCCCGATCGCGTTTCCGCGAGCACCGCGCGCGGCGGCACGGCTCATCGGTGCCGGCCGGTCGAGACCCGGTCGGTGCCGCACGGCCACCGCGACTTCGATGGCGAACGGGACGGGCGCGTAGATCCTGCCCGACCCCGCGCGGCGGCCCCGGCCGGCGAAGACACGCAGGACCGGCGTCGCGAGGCCGGCGACGCCGACGGCTACGACTCGCCGTCGGGCCGGTCGTCGTAGAACCGGTTGTCGTCCTCGAAGATCTCTTTGCACTGCGGGCAGATCGGGAAGCGGCTCGGGTCGCGCGAGGGCACCCAGACCTTGCCGCACAGCGCCTTGACCGGAGTGCCCAGCACCAGCGCCTCGGTGATCTTGTCGCGGTCGGCGTAATGCGAGAACCGCTCGTGGTCACCCTGCTCGTACGGCACCTCGACCGGGCGTTCCAGGATGGTGCCGTTGGTCTCCGGGGCCAAAGGCTCGCTCACCCGCCCAAGTCTGCCAGGTGCGGGAACCGCCCGCACCCGCCACCCGTACCGTGTGGTCGTGGAGGAGTACGAGATCGTGTACGGCGAAGAGGTGGCCGCGGCCGGCCGCGCGGGGCGCCCGGTGGTGGCCCTGGAAAGCACGATCATCGCGCACGGCCTGCCGCATCCGGACAACCTGCGCGTAGCCCGCGAGATCGAACAGACGGTACGCGCGGCGGGCGCGGTGCCGGCCACGATCGGCGTGCTCGGCGGCCGGATCGTCGTGGGCCTCGACGACGCCCAGGTGACCCGACTCGCGACCGCCGACGGGGTCGCTAAGCTGTCCGTCCGCGACCTCGCCATCGCGGCCGCGACCGGGGCCGACGGCGCCACCACGGTAGCGGCCACCAGCGCGATCGCCGCCGCCGCAGGCATCGCCGTGTTCGCGACGGGCGGGCTGGGCGGCGTGCACCGCGACGCCCCGTACGACGAGTCGGCCGACCTGGTCACGCTCGCCCGCACGCCGATCGTCGTGGTGTGCGCCGGCGTGAAGTCCATTCTCGACGTCGGCGCCACGCTCGAGCGGCTGGAAACGCTGGGCGTCGCGGTGGTCGGCTACCGGACCCGCCGGTTCCCCGGCTTCTACCTCACCGACAGCGGCTTCGACCTCGACTGGTCGCTCGACTCCCCACTGCTGGTCGCGGCGGCCATGCGCGCCCGCGCCGCCCAGCGAGTCGGGGCCGGTGCGCTCGTGGTCGCCAACCCGCTGCCGCCCGACGAGCAGCTCGACCCGGCGCTGCACGACCGCACGCTCGCCGAGGCCATGGCGCTGCTGGAGAAGGACGGCATCACCGGCAAGGCGGTCACGCCGTTCCTGCTCGCCCACTTCCACGGCAGCACCGGCGGCGCCAGCCTCGCGGTCAACGTCAGGCTCATCCTGCGCAACGCGGACCTCGGGGCCCGCATCGCGGTGGCGGCGGCGTGAGCGCAGCCGGGGGCGGCGTCGTCGTGGTCGGCGACGTCGTCACCGACGTGGTGGCCGTGCTCTCCGGCCAGCCGGTGCCCGACACCGACACCCCGGCGGCGGTCCGGCTCACCGGCGGCGGCCAGGCGGCGAACACGGCCGTCTGGCTGGCCTGGCACGGCGTGGCGGTCACGCTGGCGGCGACTGTTGGCGCCGACGGGCCCGGCGTGGCGCGGGTGGCCGAACTGCGGGCGGCGGGAGTTGCCTGCCCGGTGCCGCCGCTCCCCGGTGCCGCCACCGGCACGATCATCGTGCTGGTCGACGGCGTTCACCGCACGATGGTCACCGATCGCGGGGCGGCGCTGCGCCTGCGACCGTCCGATGTGGACGTCGCGCTCGACGCGGCGCCGGGCGCGCGGCACCTGCACCTGTCCGCGTACCCCCTGCTCGACGCCGAGTCCCGCTCGGCCGGGTCGCACGCCATCGCCACCGCGCGCGAGCGGGGCATGACGGTGAGCGTGGACGCCGCGTCCGCGGCGCCGTTGCGCCGGGTCGGGAAGGCCTTCCTGGATTGGGTGAGCGGCTGCGACCTGCTGCTGGCCAATGCCGACGAGGCCGAGGTGCTCGCCGGCGACGGCGTCGCCGAGACCCAGGCCCGGGCCTTGGCTCGGGTGACCCGGATCGCCGTGGTCAAGCGCGGTGCCGGCGGCGCCGTCTGGGCCGACGCGCACGGCGTGCGGACCGCGCCCGCGCCCTCGGTGCGGGTGGTCGACCCCACGGGGGCCGGCGACGCGTTCGCGGCCGCACTGCTCGCCGCGTGGCTGGCCGGCGACGAGCCGTCGGCGGCGCTCGGGGCAGGGGTGGCCGCCGGCGCGGCCGCGGTGTCGGTCGTCGGCGCCCGGCCGCCACATCGGTAGACCGACTCTCGGTTTCCGCGACGCCTTGGCAGGATGTGGACGTGGTGGCAGGTCGTCGGCCCGCTGATGTGGTTGTCGGTCGCGGTGGCGTTGGGGTGCCTGGCGGTGCTGCTCTCCGCCCCGGCAATCCGCAACCTGCGCCCCGCGCGGGCCGACCGTCTCCCCGCGGGGACGACGCCGAGCTCGTCGCCGGCTCCCGCGATGGATCAGGCGGTTCGTCCACGCCCGTAACGCGGGCGGCCGTACCTCGGCTGCGCCTACCCCTCGGCGTCGATGGTGCGGTTGGGCACCGACGGCGGCTGCGGCGGCTGCGCCGGGAGGCTGCGCTGCACGTCCCCGACCTTGAAGCGGTTGCGGGCCAGGCGGTGCTTGTCCTTCGGCGGCCGGTCGTTGGCGAGGATGACAGCGAGCCATGGGATCAGCACCGCCGCGAGGCCGGTGAGCGGGAGCCACAGCCACAGCAACGGCGGCCGGGTGCCGACCAGCACGGCGAAGACGACCACGCAGACCGCACGCACGAGCATCATCAGCACGTAGCGGCGTTCCCGGCTGCGGAGCTGGTCGTCCTGGCTGCGCGCAGCGTCGGTGATCAAGGGAGGCCGCGGTGCCGGGCGCTTCACAGGCCCATCCTCCCACTCGCGGGTTCGGGTGCCACAAACCGATGCGACGTGTTACGCGCGTGGTACTTTTGGGCGTGGGCCGCGGGTTCAGCTTCGCCGACGAGGCACTGGCCAACCTCGCGGTCTACGGCGTGACGCCCGCCGAGGTCTGGAAGGCCCTCAGCGGCACCAGGCGGGTCATCCGGCACCTCGGCGACGACCTGACAGTGGTCTACGCCGCCACGCGCCGCGGCCGGCGGCTCGCGGTGCTCGTCGCCGAGGCCGTCGACGGCTGGGACGTCCTGTCGGCGCGCGACCTCTCCGACGGCGAGGCAAAGCGCTACGAGGAAGCCATCACGGGTTGGGGGCGGTGACAATGGACCGGAGCGACGCCGTCAAGCGGTTCCACGACGACGAGCTCGCCGAGCTGATCTCCGAGGGTGAGCCCGCGGAGCTGCCGACACCGGACGAGGAGCAGCCGATGGTGAGCCGGTCGGTGCGACTCCCGGTCGCGACCTACGAGCGCGTACGGGCCGCCGCCGACGCCCGCGGGATCGGCGTCACCACGCTGATGCGGCAGTGGATCGAGGCCGGGCTCGCCGACCTCGACGACTCCGCGACGGTTTCGCTCGCCGACCTGCGGCGCGCGCTCGCTACGCTGCCCAGGTCGGCCTGACAGCCATGCACGTGTTGATCCTCGGCGCGACCGGGATGGTCGGCCAGGGGGTGCTCGGCGAGTGCCTTCGCGCGTCCGACGTCGAGTCGGTCGTCTCGGTGGGGCGGTCCCACCTGGGCGTCTCCCACCCCAAGTTGACCTCGGTGGTGATTCCCGACCTGTTCGACCTGCAGCCGGCCGCCTCGCAGCTCACCGACATCGACGCCTGCTTCTACTGTCTGGGGGTCTCGTCGACCGGCATGAGCGCCGAGGCGTACGAGCGGGTCACCCACGACCTCACGCTCGCGATCGCGACGACGCTGGCGGCGAGCTCGCCGGACGCGGTGTTCACGTACGTGTCCGGGGCGGGCACGTCGGAGACGTCGCGGATGCGCTGGGCGCGGGTGAAGGGGCGCACCGAGCGCGAGCTGATGGAGCTCTTCCCGCGCGCCTACATGTTCCGGCCCGGGTTCATCCAGCCGTTGCACGGCATCCGGTCCCGGACCCGGTTCTACCGCCTGGCCTACGCGGCGTCCGGGCCGCTGGTGTCGCTGCTGCGCCGGCTCTCGCCCCGGCTGGTGTCCACCACGGAGGATGTGGGGCTGGCCATG
>DATDJX010000406.1:0-7569 GCA_036520275.1 Asanoa sp. | reverse complement strand
CCGGAGTCTTCGGCTCTGCGGTCGGAGGCCTGCAACCCGACCCAGGCGAGCATGCCGATCGGGGCGATCAGCCAGCAGGACAGGATGCGGTAGGTCAACACGACCGCCGCCGCGGTCCCACCGGTCGCCCCGGCGGCGACGAGGGCAACGATGAGGCCCGCCTCGACGATGCCGATGCCCCCGGGCGTGACGGGGATCTGCCGGACCAGCTGCACCGCGAGCCACGCGCCCACGACGCCCAGCAGGCCGACCCGCAGCCCGAACGCGCGGGCGGTGAACAGCAGGCAGGCGATGTCTAACACCCAGTTTCCCATCGCGTACGCGCTGCCGGTCGCCCAGTCCTTCGTGGACAGCGAGGCGGCGTTGCGGACCGTGTCGGCAGCCAAGGCGGCCAGTTCGTCGACCCGGCGCCGGATGGCCCCGGCTGGCTCTGGGGGTGTCTCGCGGACCCGCCAGTCGCGGCCCAGCAGCCAGCGGCCGGCGTACACACCGCCCACGCAGGCACCCACCAACACCGCCGCGTAGCCCGCGTGCACCGGCGCCGAACCGCCCGCGGCGGAGTAGCCCACCGCGGCGAACCAGACGAGGTAGACCAGGGCGAGCGCGCCGAGCGACTGCGCGCCGGCGAGCACGATCATCGCGGTGGCGGACGCCACGTCGGAACCGCGCCGGCGGAACGCCGCGACCGCGTACCCGCCGGACACGGCCGCTCCGCCGGGCAGGGCGATCGAGATGGCCGTACGGGCGACCGTCAGGCCCATCGACCGGCGCATCGACATGCGGCCGCCGTACGCGACCAGCAGCCGCCGCTGCTGCAACGCGAACATCGCGATCGAGGCGACCTGCGCCACCGCCGCGACGCCCAACCAGCCGGCGCTGGCCGCCGCGATCGCCTGACGCATGTCCGCGATGCCCGGCAGCGAGCGGCGCAGGAAGAGCACGGCCACCGCGACGCCGGCGACCGCGACGGTCGCGGCGATCCAGCGACGGCGCGGGAACCGCGGTAGCCGGGCCACGCCTACCGCCGGGCCGGACCGGTCACGCCCGGCGCGCGAGGCGCGGGCACTTCGCCGCCGGGGCCAGGGCCCCCCACCGCCAGTCGCACCTCCTCGCCCGTCAGGGTCTCATGTTCGAGCAGCTCGGCCACGAGACGCTCCAGGGCCGGGCGGTTACGGCGCAAAAGGTTCACGGCCGTCGTCTCCGCGGCGCGGACGAGGTCGGCGACCTCGCCGTCGATCAGCCGCTGGGTCGCCTCCGAGTACGGCCTCGACAGCGTCGCCTCGGCCGGCAGATAGTGCGGGTTGCGGTCGGCGTACCCGATCGGGCCGAGCTTCGCCGACAGGCCGAACTCGCGGACCATCCGGGTGGCGAGCTCCGTGGCGCCGGCGAGGTCGTCGGCCGCGCCGGTGGAGCCCTCCCCGGATACGACCAGCTCGGCGGCGCGGCCGCCGAGCCGTACGGCCAGGGTGTCGCGCAGGTAGCCCTCGCTGTAGAGGTGGCGCTCTACCTCCGGTAGTTGGTGGGTGGCGCCCAGCGCGGCGCCGGCGGGAAGGATCGTCACCTTTGCGACCGGGTCGGCGTGTGGGCTCAGCACCGCGACCAGCGCGTGACCCGCCTCGTGGATGGCCACCGATCGCTTCTCCTCCGGCAGTAGCACGGTCGAGTCGTCGCGCCGGCCGAGCAGGATGCGGTCGCGGGCCGCGTCGACGTCGTCGGGCGTGATCACCTCGCGCCGGGCCCGGACGGCGTGGATCGCCGCCTCGTTGACGAGGTTGGCGAGGTCGGCACCCGAGAAGCCGGGTGTGGACCGGGCCACCACCGACAGGTCGACGTTGGTGGCCAACGGCTTGCCGGCCGCGTGGACGGCCAGGATCGCCGCCCGGTCGGCCTGCGTCGGTAGCGGCACCACGACCTGGCGGTCGAAGCGGCCGGGGCGCAGCAGCGCGGGGTCCAGCGTCTCCGGGCGGTTGGTCGCCGCGATCACCACGACACCGGCGGCCTCCTCGAAGCCGTCCATCTCGGC
This sequence comes from Asanoa sp., assembly GCA_036520275.1. Classification (GTDB taxonomy): domain Bacteria; phylum Actinomycetota; class Actinomycetes; order Mycobacteriales; family Micromonosporaceae; genus Asanoa. The sequence goes on along the minus strand of DATDJX010000406.1, from coordinate 5,546 downwards.
GAGCAGCTGGTTGAGCGTCTGCTCCCGCTCGTCGTTGCCGCCGATGTTGCCCGACACGCGGCGGGAGCCGATCGCGTCGATCTCGTCGATGAAGATGATCGCGGGACCGCGCCTGCGGGCCTCGGCGAACAGGTCGCGAACCCGCGAGGCGCCGACGCCGACGAACATCTCGACGAAGCCGGAACCGGAAACGGACAGGAACGGCACCTTGGCCTCGCCGGCGACCGCCCGGGCTAGCAGCGTTTTGCCGGTGCCGGGCGGGCCGACGAGCAGGACGCCCCGCGGCCCGGTGGCGCCGAGCTGGGCGTACCGGCCGGGGTCGCTCAGGTAGTCGACCACCTCGGTGATCTCGCGCTTGACGCCGGCGTATCCGGCGACGTCGGTGAACCGGGTCGCCGGCCGCTCGGTGTCGACCACCTTCGCCCGGGCGCGGCCGAAGCCGCCGATCCCGCCCGCGACGCTGGCGAGGCTGCGTGCGGCGCGCCGGCCGGTCCATACGAACAGGCCGAGGAGCAGGACGAACGGCAGGAGGCCGAGCAGAAGGGACAGCCACGGCGAGCCCGAACCGGCGGTCGCGGTGATGGCCACGTGGTGGGCCTGCAGCGTCTGGGTGAGGTCGGCGGTGCCCAACGCGGTCGGCAGCTGGGTGGTGAAGTCTGCGCCGCCGGTCAGCGTGCCGGTGACCGCACCGGCCGCGTCGATCGAGACCGTGGCGACCTTGCCGGCGTCGACCGCGTCGACGAACTGCGTGTATGTATAGGACGTCGGTTGCGAACCCGACCGAAAGGGGAGGAAGACCAGCCCCGCGGTCAGTAGCAGGCCGACCGGGACCAGCCAGCGCCGCCACGCCGCGGGCGCGTCCCGCCACCACCCGGGCCGCTCTGTGTCCGCTGCGCGAGGTCGGGACCCTTCCCCGCGGTGTCTGTGTTCATGCGTCCAGTGTTCGCTCGCGACGATGAGGAAACGCTGTGAAATACCTGGCACCTACTTGTACGGAGACCGCCGTCAGATCGACTCGGCCCCTGTCCACATCGGACGCCGCGGGCGCCGCGGGCGCCGTCAGGCCGCCGGGGATCATGGATTCCTGGCGCAGGAGGGGGACGGGCGGCTGCACGCTCGGGCTCGTCGTGCACGCGGCGCGGCCGGTCCGCCGGTCGGTCGAGGGCCGAATGGCTGCACCGCCAGGCCGAGCAGCTGCGCGGCACCGACGGCCGACCGGGCGGCCGGCGAGGCGATCGTCGCGCTCCTCGAGAGGCTGCGCGACGGTCTCGACGAACGACGCCGCCGCGATGGCGATCGACATGCCCGCCGAGGCTCGACGACGCGGGACGGGGTTGCGTGCACTCGGTTATGCCGGAAGAATCCCAGTCCGTGACAGACGACGTCGCTGCCAAGCTGAACACGTCCGTGCCGCACTCCGCGCGGGTGTGGAACTACTGGCTGGGAGGCAAGGACAACTTCGCCGCCGACCGGGCCGTCGGCGACCAGGTCCGGGCGGTGTTCCCGGAGATCGTCGATGCCGCGCGGTACGCGCGGGCCTTCCTGCGCCGCGCGGTGATCTTCCTCGCGGGCGACGCCGGGATCCGGCAGTTCCTCGACATCGGCACCGGCCTGCCGACCGCGGACAACACCCACCAGGTGGCCCAGCGCACGGCGCCGACGGCGAAGATCGTATACGTCGACAACGACCCCTTGGTGTTGACCCACGCCCGAGCCCTGCTGACCAGCACGCCCGAGGGCGACACCCAGTACATCGACGCCGACGTGCGCGACACCGAAACCATCGTGGGTGAGGCGCGCAAGACGCTCGACTTCGGGCAGCCGATCGCGCTGATGATGCTGGGCGTGATGGGTCACGTGGAAGACCCGGCCGAGGCGCGGTCCATCGTGTCCGCGCTGCTCGCGCGGCTGCCGTCGGGCAGCTACCTGACGATGTCGGACGGCACCGCGACCAGCGAGCGGGTCATCGAGTCGCACCGGCAGTACAACGAGAGCGGCGCCGTGCCGTACCACCTGCGCGAGGTCGCGGACTTCCGCTCGTTCTTCGACGGCCTTGACCTCGTCGAGCCGGGCGTCGTGCCGCTCGGTGAGTGGCGCCCCACCGACGACGAGCGGGCCGCGGTCGACGGGTACTGCGGGGTGGCGCGCAAGCCGTAGGCGGCCGCGCGGCCCCACGGTCGACCATGGGGCGGAGGGCATCCCGACAGGATGCGGGTCACCCGCGGGCGCCGCACAGCCGGTCGTAGGTGGCTGTCGTCGAGGCGCGACCGCTTTGTCAGGTGGCCGCCGCGGGCCGCAGCACGAAGTCGTGGGTCACCAGGAACGTCCCGTCGGGTGTAGGGGTGAAGTCCTTGACCAGGCTGTCGCGGACGCCGAAGACCGTGTCGCTGTCGAGGTACTCGTTGGCCGCGTCGAAGAGGTGGGTCGTCACGGGACGGTGCCCGTCCGCCGAGGCGATGACGTGGATGTGGGCGGCCCGCCACGGATGGCGGCCGCTCGCGCGCAGCAGCCGGCCCACCGGACCGTCATCGGGGATGGGGTAGCTGACCGGGCGGCTGGTGCGGAACACGTACCCGCCGTCCGCTTCCGTGCGGAAGCGTCCGCGCATGTTGCCCCGGGGCTGGCCGGGGTCCTGCACGTCGTAGAGCCCGTTCGACGCCGTCTGCCAGACATCGAGCACCGCGGCGGCCAGGGGCCTGCCGTCCGTGGACAGTACCCGGCCCCGGACGACGACGGGCGTTCCGCCGGGGTCGGCGACCGCGACGGTGTCGCCCGCTGCCCGCCAGGGCGCGTCCGGCACGTGGAAGGGTCCGAGGATGGTCGACTCGGTCGCGCCGTCGCCGTGGTCGTGGGCGAGACTCTCCACGAGCGACGACAGGCCCAGCGTGTCGGACAGGAGGATGAACTCCTGCCGCTCCGCGGTGGTGATCCGGCCGACCGCGGTGAGGAACTCGATGCCGGCCATCCACTCGTCCGGCGTCAGCCGCACCTCGCGGGCAAACGCGTGCAGGTGCCGGACGGCGGCCCGCAGCACCTCGCGCAGCCTCGGGTCGGGCGCGGCTTCAAGCCGGGCGAGGACCTCGCTGGTCAGGTCCTCGGTCATGAGGCCCAGCCTAGGCGGCCTTCCTCGGCGTGCGCTTCTTCGCGGCCGTCTTCTTGGCTGCGGTCTTCTTCGCCGCGGTCTTCTTGGCCGCGCTCTTCTTGGCCGCGGTCTTCTTCGCCGCCGTCTTCGTGGGCGTACGGCGCCTGTTCGCGTCCTCGACGCTGCGCCGCAGCACCTCCATCAGGTCGGAGACGTTCGTCGGCGCGGGCGCCTCTTGCGCGGCGGTGAACTCCGCGCCCTTCTTCTTGGCCTGGATGAGCTCGTTGACCTGGTCGTTGTACGTGTCGCGGTAGTCGGTCGGCTTCCACGATCCGCTCATCGAGTCGATGAGCTGACCGGCCATGCTCAGCTCCTTGGCCGACAGTTTCACGGTGCCCGGCAGACTGTCCAGCTCGGAGTGCGGGTCGCGGACCTCGTCGGCCAAGAACATCGTGTGCAGCACGAGCAGGTCGCCGTCGGGGCGGATCGCGGTCAGGTACTCCTTGTTGCGCATCACGAGCGTACCGATGGCGGCCTTGTTGGCGTCGGCCATCGCATCGCGCAGCAAGGCGTACGTCTTCTTGGTCTCGTCGCTGTCCGGGGCGAGGTAGTAGGTCTTCTGGTAGTAGGTCGGATCGATGTCGGCGAGGTCGACGAACGCGTTGATGTCGATGCGGCGCGATCGGCCGGGCGCCACCGCGTCGAGCTCGTCGGGATCGAGCATCACGTACTTGCCGCCGCCGACGTCGGCGCCCTTGACGATGTCGCCGTAGTCCACCTCCCTGCCCGTGCGCTCGTTGACCCGCTTGTAGCGGATGCGGTCGCCGGTGTCCTTCTCGAACTGGTGGAACGACACCTCGTGCTCGCTGGTCGCCGAGTACATCCGCACCGGCACGGACACCAGGCCGAAGCTGATCACGCCGGTCCAGATCGGGCGCGCCATCGCGACCACCTCCCTGCACCGGCCCCGTACCCCGCACCGGCGGCCCATGAACATCCTTCAGCGTACGGTCAGGGCGCTCTCAGTACATGTCCAGCGCCCGGCGTTATGGTGGCCCCATGGACGAGAACCGCGCCCGCCGGGTGGTTGACGCCCTCCGCGACCGTGGGGTGCCCGCCCACGTGGCACCCGCCAGCGCCGGCCGCTCACGCACCGGGGTGCGGATCGTGCTGCCCGACGGCCGCGAGGCCCTGTGGGACACCGACGGCACCGCCGGCCTCGAGGCGCAGGTCATGCGCGACGGCATGCTCGTCGGCTTCGTGCCTGCCGTCCCGGGCTCCGAGGACTTCGACGAGGCCCGCACGGTCGAGACGATCGCGACGACCGACTACGACCAGCCCGTCGCCCGGCCGAGCGCCCGCCAGGCCCCACCGGCGCAGGCCCTCCCCCGCGAGGGCGGCTTCTTCCGGCGCTTCCGCGAGGGCTTCCGGGAGAGCTGACCCTCCTGTCGACGATCGCCGGATGATTCCGTCGCTCCCGGGACGCCCCGGGGGCTGGACGGGGCGCCCGCGCGCGAGCCCCGCTGACGCCCGGTCGCCGCGACCGACCTTGATCACATGGGACGGGATTGTCGATCGGCGGCAAATGCCCATCACGGCGGCAAAACGGGCTCTACGCTGACACCCATGGCGTTCCAGTCGAATTCGACCAGTTACCTCAACAAGCGGCTCCTGACGACCGGGGCCGGCCTCGCAGCGATCGGCGGGCTGATCGGCTTCGCCGGCATGACCCTCGCCGCCGCGGCGGTCTTGGGTGCCACCCGGCAGTGGGTCGGCCGGATGGAAATGTCGCCGCGGGACATGGCGAACCTGCGGTGGCGGCAGGCCAAGCACGCGTCGCTGGCCGGTGCCCAGGCCTGGCGCGAGCACGGCAACAACAACCACTAGGACTCAGTGCTGGGTGAGGCTCAGCGTGTTGCCGTCGGGGTCGTGGAACCAGGCGACCCGGGCGCCGCCGGGTGCCGTCCAGACCCCCAGCTCATCCTGCTGCACCCCGTCGGCGCGCAGGAACGCGACGCCCCGGCCGGCGAGCTCGCGCGCGACCGGTTCGATGTCGGCGACCTCCCAGCCGAGCACGGTGTACACCTGCGGTGAGAACTCGCCGACCCGGGTGACTCGCACCGTCGTGCCCCCGCCACGCAGCACGCAGGCGAAGCCGTCGAACCCCTCGAACGAGAGGCCGAGCGCCCCTTCGTAGAACGCCCGCGACCGCTCGAGGTCGGTGCTCGGCACAAACGCGACCACCGGCTCCTGTCGCAGGCCCACCCCGCGATCCTAAGCGGCGGTAGCGTCGACCACCGGGCATCGGCAGTGGACCCGGTAGGCCCGGCCGCGCGGGACGACGCTCGGCGCCCGGTCGACACGGGGCGGCGCGGCAGCGTCACCGCGACGTGCCGACCTCCGCCCGGGTCGGGACGCGCCCGGACCGCGCCGCCGGGGCCGGCGGCGCTCGCGGGGCCCGGGG
>DATDJX010000405.1:0-3148 GCA_036520275.1 Asanoa sp. | reverse complement strand
CGCGTGAAGCGGTTCTTGGGGGCAAGGGCGCGCGGGTGCATCTGCCCGCCGGATCTTCCGGTCTGCGCCTGCGGCCGCGTCCCCGAGGCCGAGCTGCTCACGCGCCGCGCCGTGGCCCCGACGCCCGGCGAGGTCGCCGCCAACCCACGCGCGAAGTCCGCCCGGATGCGCGCCGCACGGAAGCTCGATCTCCAGCGGCCGGAAGCCGCTGGTCCTTCTCCGAACGCGGGGCCGGGTGCCCCGCGGGTTCTCCAGCGGCCGGAGGCCGCTGGTCGTTCTCAGGACGCGGGGCCGGATGCCCCGCGGAGGTGACTCCCACATGACGCCCCCAGCCGCCGCCACCGGCCACCGCTCCCGCAAGCTGCGCCGCAGTCCCGCGCCACGCTCGCCGCGCCGCGTCTCGGGCCCCACGCGCCCGCCGCGCGCCGCGCTCGCGGGTGCCGGCGGGGCCGCCGTCGCGCGGCCGCCGCTGTCGCTGCGCCTCGGTCGCCGCGCGATGCGCGTCGGCGACGCGCGCGTCCTCGATCGGCTGGTCCGCGGGCGCGCGTGGATCGCGATCGTCGCGGCCGCACTGATCGGGATCGTGTTCATGCAGGTCTCGATGCTCAAGCTCAACGCCGGTGTCAGTCGCGCGGTGACCGCCGCCGACACGCTCGAGCGCCAGAACTCGAGCCTGCGCGCCGACATCTCCAAGCTCGACTCGGGCGAGCGCGTCCAGGACGCGGCGGCGAACCTGGGCATGACCACGCGCCCTGCCGGCGACGTGCGCTACCTCGACGCCGAGCGGGCGAGCGCCGCCCGCGCGGCCGCGTCGATCAAGCCGCCGAGCCCGGTGGCGCCGGCGGCGCCGGTGGTCCAACAGCAGACACCCGTGACCCAGCAGCAGGCACCCGTCGCCCAGCAGCAGGCGCCTGTGGCACAGCAGCAGGCCCCGATCGCGCAGGCGGCGGCCACGCAGCAGCAGGCGCCGGCGACCCAGCAGCAGGCGCCGGCGACGCAGCAGCAGGCACCCACCGCCCAGCAGCAGGCGCCCACGCAGCAGGGTGCCGCCACCACGAACACCGCGCCGCCCGCGACGGGCACGACCAACCCGGCCGGCTCCGTCGCGGGCGGGGCAACCGCTACACCCGGCGAAGGCTGATCGGTGGCGCTGCTCGAGCGCCGCATCGGCCTCCTCTTCGCCGCCTTCCTGGCGCTCCTCGTCCTCGCCGGCGGGCGGGCCCTGTTCCTCGGCGCGATCAAGGGATCGAGCCTGGCCAGCGCCGCCACCAACCAGCAGGTCAGCTCGATCGACCTGCCCGCTCGCCGCGGCACGATCGTCGATCGCAACGGCTCCGAGCTTGCGGTGTCCGAGCCCGCCGACGACGTCTCGGCCACGCCGTACCTGGTCAAGGATCCGGTGAAGACGGCCGCGAAGCTCGCGCCTCTGCTGGGCAAGAAGGAGGACGAGCTCATCAAGAAGCTCGCCCGGCGCGACACCGGCTTCGTGTACCTGGCCCGGGCATTGCCGGCCAACCAGGCCGCGCAGGTCGAGAAGCTCGAGCTGCCCGGCATCCAGCTCACGGACGGCCACCGCCGCGTCTACCCGCGCAACGAGCTGGCCAGCCAGCTGCTGGGCAACGTCGGCATCGATGGCGACGGCCTGAGCGGCCTCGAGTACTTCGAGAACAGGACGCTGCGCGGCACCAACGGCGAACGGCGACTGGTCAAGGACGCGTTCGGCGATTCGATCAAGATCAGCGACACGAAGCCGGCCAAGCCCGGATCGCGCGTGGAGCTGACCATCGACGCCGCGATCCAGGACAAGGTCGAGCAGGTGCTGGCAGGCGTCGGACAGCAGTACCGCCCCAAGGGCGCCACGGCGATCGTCATGAACCCCGCGACCGGCGAGGTCCTCGCGCTGGCCAACTGGCCACGGGTCGACGCCAACGACCCCGGGAGCGCGCCGGCCTACGCCAAGCAGAACCGCGCGGTCGGCTACACCTACGAGCCGGGGTCGACGTTCAAGTCGATCACCGTCGCCGGTGCCCTGCAGGACGGCACGGTCAGCCCCACGACCACGTTCGACCTCCCGCCCCAGATCCAGGTCGCCGACCGCACGATCGGCGAGTCTCACATGCGCGGCCCGGTGACCCTCACCACCTCGGAGATCCTCGCCCAGTCCTCCAACGTCGGCGCGATCAAGATCGGCCTGGAGATGGGCAAGGTGCGCTTCGACTACTGGGTGCGCCGGTTCGGCTTCGACAAGCCGACGGGCGTCGACCTACCAGGCGAACAGCGCGGCATCGTGCTGCCGGTGAGCAAGTACTCGGGCTCGTCGATGGGCAACCTGCCGATCGGCCAGGGTGAGGCGGTCACCCCGATGCAGATGGCGCAGGCCTACGCGGCGATCGCCAACAGCGGGATGCTGCGCTCGCCGCGCGTCGTGCGCCGCATCGGCGGCAAGCTCGTACCCACGCCGCGGGGCAAGCGCGTCATCTCCGTCCACACCGCCGCCCAGCTGCGCACCATGCTCGAGGGCGCCTTCGCCCCGGGCGGCACCGCGAGCGAGGTCTCGATCCCCGGCTACAAGCTCGCGGGCAAGACCGGCACCGCGAACAAGATCGACCCGACCACCGGCGAGTACTCCGAGTCGCGCTACGTGGCGTCGTTCATCGGGTTCGCGCCGGCGCTTCACCCCAAGCTGCTGATCGCGGTCATGGTCGACGAGCCGCAGACCGAGATCTACGGCGGCGTGGTCGCGGCGCCGGCGTTCGAGAAGATCGCCTCGTTCGCGCTGCCGTACCTCCGGATCCCGCCGGGGTAGCCTGACGCGCGTGCTGCTGGCAGAGGTCATCGGCCGCGAGGCACCGCCGGTCGACGTGACGGCGCTCGCCTACGACGCCCGCGCGGTCACGCCCGGGACGCTGTTCTTCTGCGTGCCGGGTTTCACGCGCGACGGGCACGACTTCGCGCCGGAGGCGATCGAGCGCGGCGCCGTGGCGCTCGTCGTGCAGCGGCCGCTGGATCTTGGCGTGCCCGAGGTGAGAGTCGACGACGTCCGCGCCGCGATGGCGCCCGCCGCCGCCGCGCTGGCCGGCGATCCCACCGCGCGGCTGACCACCGTCGGGATCACCGGCACCAACGGCAAGACGACGTCGGCCTTCCT
>DATDJX010000404.1:0-9887 GCA_036520275.1 Asanoa sp. | reverse complement strand
ACCCGCGCGCCGGCCGCGACGGCGCGGTCGTGGTGGGCGTCGACGTCGTCCACGAAGACCGTCAACGACTGGGTGCTGACGCCCAGCGCGTCGGGGCTGCCCCGGCCCGGCCGGGCCTCCGCCACCATGAGGTACGCGTCGCCCGCGCGCATCTGGGCGCCGCGGGGCCGTTCCGGGTCGCCGTATCGGTAGTGCTCCACGAACCCGAACGCCTCGGTGAGCCAGGCGAGCGCGGCGACGACGTCCTCGTAGTAGACGTGCGGCAGGATCGTGTCGACGGGCACCGATCGGTTCCCCATGCCGGTGACCCTATCGCGGGGAGAGGCGAGGTTGGCGTGGCCGGGGGGTTAGCGGGGGTCGTCGCGGCCGAGCTCATAGAACGCGACCGCCGCGGCGGCGGCCACGTTGAGCGAGTCGACGCCCCGGCGCATCGGGATGGCGACCCGGGCGTCGCTGGCCGCCAGGGCCTCGCGGGACAGGCCCGGTCCCTCGGCGCCGAGCAGCAGCGCGGGCCGCGCCCGCTGGGCGGCGGTGAGGCGCTGGATCGGTGCGCCGTCGGGCGAGAACGCGAGGACGGCGAACCCGGCGCTGCGGACCGCGTCGAGCCCGTCCGGCCAGGGCTCCAGGGTCGCGTACGGGATCGCGAAGACCTGCCCCATGCTGACCCGTACGCTGCGCCGGTAGAGCGGGTCGGCGCACGACGGCGAGAGCAGCACGCCGTCGATCCCGAGGGCGGCCGCGCCGCGGAAGACGGCGCCGACGTTGGTGTGGTTGTTGACGTCTTCGAGGATCGCCACCCGCCGGCTGCCCGCCAGGACCTCGGCGGCGTTCGGCAGCGACCGGCGGTGAAACGACGCGAGCACGCCCCGGTGCACGTGAAATCCGGTGACCCGCTCCAGCACGTCTTGCGTGGCGGCAAAGGCCGGCGCATCCGCGTCCGTCAGGTCGGCGAGCTGGTCGGTTCGCTTGACGTCGAGCAGGAAGGACCGGGGCCGGTAGTCCGCCCGCAGCGCGCGGCGCAGCACCAGCTCGCCCTCGGCGATGAACAGCCCGTGCGGCGGTTCCCACCGGGTGCGCAGCTCGACGTCGGTCAGCGCCCGGTAGTCCGCGAGGCGCGGGTCGTCGGGATCGGTGATGACGGTGACGGGCACGGACCAGATTCTTCCGCAGACCCGGGTCGCGCATCGCCGCACGCCGGCGTGGACGGGGCGGGTGCGGGCCGCCTGGCCACCGCTTGCACCCTGGCGGCCGAACGCCCCGCCACCGGTGGCTATGCCTCAGTAGGACGAACAGCGACAAAGGTGGCGGGGACGGTTCGCGAATCGATCAGCCGCGCTCGGCCTGTCGGTCCGGAGTGGACTCGCCGAGCACGTCGGACGCCGGAATCGGCGCGCCCGCGGGCAGCCCAGGCTGGCCACCGCCGGACGACACCTGCGCCTCGGCCAGCCGTACCTCGTGATTGACCTCGGCCGCGGCCTTGGCGGCCGCCTGGGCCGCCTCCTGCGCCTCGCGCTCGACGGCGCCGCTGTCCACGGCGGTGGCCGGCTTGTCGCCGACCATGCTGCCCAGGCCGCCCAGCGCGCCGCCCATGCCCTCGAGGGCCTTGGTCAGCTCGGCCGGCACGATCCACACCTTGTTGGCCGAGCCGTTGGCGATCTGCGGCAAGGCCTGCAGGTATTGGTAGGCCAGCACCTTCTGGCTCGGGTTGGCCTGGTGGATCGCGTCGAACACCGTGCGGATCGCCTTCGCCTGGCCCTCGGCCTGCAGGATGCGCGCCTGCCGGTCACCGTCGGCGCGGAGCACGGCCGACTGCTTGTCGCCCTCGGCAGTGAGGATCTGCGACTGCTTCACCCCCTCGGCGTTGAGGATCGCGGCACGCCGGTCGCGCTCGGCGCGCATCTGCTTCTCCATCGAGTCGCGGATGCTCGGCGGCGGTTCGATTGCCTTGATCTCCACTCGGGTGACCTTGACGCCCCAGCGCCCAGTGGTCTCGTCGAGCACACCGGACAGGTGCCGGTTGATCTCCTCGCGGCTGGTCAGCGCCTTCTCCAGGTCGAGGGAGCCGATGACGTTACGCAGCGTGGTGACCGTCAGTTGCTCGATGGCCTGCAGGAAGTTCGCGATCTCGTACGTCGCTCGGACCGGGTCGACGACCCGGAAGTAGAGGACCGTGTCGATCGAGACGACCAGGTTGTCGGACGTGATCACCGGCTGCGGCGGGAAGCTGACCACCTGCTCGCGCATGTCGACCTTGGTGCGGACCGCGTCGATGAACGGCACCAACAGGTTGAGGCCCGGGGACAGGGTGCGCTTGTACTTGCCCAGCCGCTCGACGACGTCCATCCGCTGTTGCGGAACGATCCGCACCGCACGGATGAGCGTGATGACGGCGATCAGGGCGATCGCCCCGAACAGCACCGCCAGGAAGATTTCCATTCCGATCACCTTTTCTCGGTCGTGTCCCCGTGTTGGGTCAGCTCGTCCCGCCACACCATGGCGGTCGCGCCCTTGACCTCTATGACGCGCACCCGCTCCCCCGGCACCAGCACCTGCGTGGCGTCGAACGACCGGGCTCGCCAGAGCTCTCCGTCGATCTTGACGACGCCGCCGTCGGCGTCGACCCGCTCCAGCACGAGGGCGGAGGAGCCCTGCAGCGCCTCGTTGCCGAACGGCGTGTCGTCCGTCGTCAGCCCCAGCTGCGTATGCCGCTTGATCGCCGGACGGATCGCCAGGACGGTCAGCGCCGACACCCCGGCGAAGACCAGCGCCTGCACCGGCACCGGCGCGCCGAGGGCGGCCGCCGCAGCCGCCGCGAACGCACCCACCGCGAACATCAGCAGGAAGAGCGTCGCGGTGAAGATCTCCGCAACGGCCAGGAGGACCCCCAGCACGATCCAGACGACGGCGTCCATGTATCGATCCTGTCACGCAGGTGCCATGCGCGGCGATCCCGCAACGGTAACGTCGGGACGCGCGGCCCCGTTGACGACGCACCGAGCTGTATCGCCGCTGAAGGAGTGCTGAGAAGCATGATCGATCTTGGCGAGATCATGGATTCGCACAGCCGTCGGCTCGCGCCGTCGCCGGGCGCGACAAGGCGTACGGCATGACGTCCTTGCTGCCGGAGACCGGGCGTCTCGTCGACGCCGCCGTCGCCGAGGGGCAGGCGACGGGGATGGTCCCGTCGATCGTGCTCGGCGTCGTCCGCGACGGCCGGCTGGTGCACGTCGCGACCGCGGGAGGCCCGGCGCGGGCCGGCGAGCCGGCACCGTCGGCGGCCGTCCAGTACCGGATCGGGTCGATCTCCAAAACGCTGACCGCCGCCCTTGTGCTCCAGCTGCGCGACGAGGGCCGACTGGGCCTCGACGACCTGCTCCACCGGCACCTGCCGGGCACGCCGATCGGCGGCGCGACGCTGCGCCAGCTGCTCGGGCACGCATCCGGCCTGCAACGCGAGCCCGAAGGCGACTGGTGGGAGCGCAACCCGGGCGCCGACCTCGACACATTGCTCGCCGGCCTCACCACCGACAAGGTCGCATTCCCGCCGCATCGCACGTACCACTACTCCAACCTCGCGTACGGCCTCTTGGGCGCCGTCGTCCACCGGGTCACCGGCGAAGACTGGCCGACCCTGCTGGAGAAGCGGCTCCTCGGCCCGCTCGGAATGCGGGCCACGACGTACCACCCGGTCCGGCCGTATGCCCGCGGGTTCGTCGTCCATCCGTGGGCGGGCACCCTACGCGAGGAGCCGCGGACCGACACCGCGGCGATGGCGCCGGCCGGGCAGCTCTGGTCCACCGTGGAGGATCTGGCGCGCTGGGCCGCGTTCCTCACCGACCCGGTTCCGTCGGTGCTCGCTCCCGACACGGTGGACGAGATGTGCCAGCCCGTGGTGATCAGCGACCTCGAGTCCTGGACGGCCGGCCACGGCCTCGGTTTGGAGCTGTACCGCGTGGGCGAGCGGGTCTACGCGGGCCACGGCGGCTCGATGCCGGGGTACGTGGCCGCGCTCGCGGTGCACCGGCCGTCGCGCGCGGGCGCCGTCGCGCTCGCGAACGCGTACTCCTTCCGGGTGGGCGGAATCGGCGCGCTCGCCCGGTCGGTGCTCACCACGGTCGCCGGCGAACCGGTGCCGGCGCGCCCCTGGCGCCCGCCGGCGGCGCCGCCCGCACACGTCACCACGCTGTGCGGCCGTTGGTGGTGGATGGGCGTCGAGTACGACCTGGCGTGGGATGCCGACGCGGGCGAGGTGGTGATGACGGCGATCCGCACCGACGCCGCCGTCCCGTGGCGCTTCGCGCCGGAGGCCGGGGATCGGTGGCGCGGCCGGACCGGCACGAACGCGGGCGAGGTCCTCCACGTCCGCCGTGACGACCAGGGCCGCCCGGTGCTGCTCGACATCGCCACGTGCCTGTTCACCCGCTCCCCCGACGGGGGCCCGCACTGATCAGGAGTCCTCGGCGGTGACGAAGTCGATGAGGCGCTCCATCGAGTTGATCAGGGGCGTCTCGACGTCGCGATAGCTGTCGACGGTGGACAGGATGTGGCGCCACATCTCGGCGGGCTCGCGCACGCCGAGCGCGGCGCACACGCCCTCCTTCCACGCTCGACCGGGCGGCACGACCGGCCAGGCCCGGATGCCCACGGCAGACGGCTTAACCGCCTGCCAGACGTCGACGAAGGGGTGCCCGGTGACCAGCACGTACGGCGAGGTCACCCCCGCCACGACGCGGCTCTCCTTGGAGCCGGGCACAAGATGGTCGACCAGCACGCCGAGCCGGCGCCGCGGACTCGGCCCGAAGTCGCGCACCGCGGCGACCAGCGCGTCGACGCCGTCCAGCGGCTCCACCACCACGCCCTCGATCCGCAGGTCGTCGCCCCAGATGCGCTCGACCAGCGCGGCGTCGTGAATGCCCTCCACCCAGATCCGGCCGGCCCGCGCCACCCGGGCGGACCCGCCGGCGACCGCGAGCGAGCCCGAGGCCGTACGCCGGCGGGCGGCCGGGGCCGCGGCCGGCGAAGGCTTCCGCAGGGTCACCGGCCGACCGTCCAGCAGGAACGCGGCGGGCAGCAGCGGGAAGTGCCGCCGCCGGCCGTGCCGGTCCTCCAGCACCACCGCGCCGCCCTCGAACCCGACCACCGCGCCGCAGTAGCCGGAGTCCGCGTCCTCCACGACCAGGTCGGGCCACGCGTCGAGCTCCGGCACCACCCTGCGCCGCCGCCGGTCGCCCGCGAGCACGTCCTCTCCGTACATGCATCCGGACGGTAGCCGGCACGAGCGTCGCAGCCGTCGAGACACGCGCGCGGTCAGCACGTACCCTTGCCTGCATGTCCCCCGCAACGGGCGCCGCGACCCTGGTGACACGCCGGTCCAGCCGGTTCGTGTCGTGGGTGCGCGCGTGGCGGGCCGGCCTGGTGCCTTACGACGAGGCGGCCGAGGAGATCGCGGGCGACGAGGAGCACCTCGCCGCCGACGCCCCCGGGGCCTGGACGGAGGTGCCCCTGCGGGAGGCCCTCGCGGCGTTCTCGAAGCTCACGCCCGACCAGATCCGGCTGGTGCTGCCCGCGCCCGGCGACCCGCGCGGGCTGCCCGGGCCGGGCCCGTTCACCGGTGCCGCGCTGGTCGCCGGCGAGGCGGTGGTCGCTTGCGAGCTGGGGCTGGTGCCGGAGGTGCGCTCCCACACGTCCGGCTCCGGGATGACGTTCGAGACCGTGCTCTGGCGGTTCTACCCGCTGCCGGCCGCGGCCGCTCCCGGCGACGCCCCCGGCGCCGCCGAGGCCGAGGCCGAGCTCAACCACGCCCTTGCCGAGGCGACCGCCACCCTGGCCCGGCTCGACATCGCCCAGTGGCGGCCCGAGCTGGCCGGCGCGCTCGCGGCGATCCGCCGCCCCGACAGCGCCAACGAGCTGCCGCCCGGCTTCGACGCCCGGGCCCGGCGCCTGTTCGCGCGGGCGAGCGTGCTCGACCGGGTGCTCGCGCTGGCCGAGGTGGCCGCCCCCGGTGGCGCGGTCAACGGCCACGAGGCCCAGCAGCGTGACGCCGCGTTGCGCCCGCTGACCGCGGCCTGCCGCCGGGCCCTCGCGGCGGCCTGCAACGAGCCCCTGATCTGAGCGAGCCGGTCCCTCGCCGCTGACGGCGTCGCCGGCCGGCCCGGTCCGCAACCTCTGGTGATCGCGACAACGGTCGCCGGCACGTCGGCCGTCATCGCCCGCGTCGCGCCGGGTCGCTGGACATCAACGGCTTGAACCGCGCTAAAGCTCGTCGATCAGGTCGGCGACCGACTCGACGATCCGCGAGGGCCGGTACGGGTAGCGCTCCGCCTCCGCGCGGGTGGAGATGCCGGTCAGAACCAGGATCGTCTCCAAGCCGGCCTCGAGACCGCAGAGGATGTCGGTGTCCATCCGGTCGCCGATCATCGCCGTGGTCTCGGAGTGTGCCTCGATCGTGTTCAGCGCCGACCGCATCATCATCGGGTTCGGCTTGCCGACGAAGTACGGCTCCACGCCGGTCGCCTTCGAGATCATCGCCGCCACCGAGCCGGCCGCCGGCAGCGCCCCCTCCGTGGACGGGCCGGTCGGGTCGGGATTGGTGCAGATGAACCGCGCCCCGTCGTTGATCAGCCGGACCGCCTTGGTGATCGCTTCGAACGAGTAGGTGCGGGTCTCCCCCAGCACCACGTAGTCGGGCGCGAAGTCGGACAGCACGTAGCCCACGGCGTGCATCGCCGTGGTCAGTCCGGCCTCCCCGATGACGTACGCCGTGCCGCCCGGCCGCTGGTCGGACAGGAACTGGGCGGTGGCCAGCGCCGCCGTCCAGATCGACCCCTCGGGGACCTGCAGGTCCATCCGGGACAGCCTGGCCTGCAGGTCGCGCGGTGTGTAGGTCGAGTTGTTGGTGAGCACGAGGAACGGCTTGCCGGACGCCCGCATCCGGCGGACGAACTCGGGCGCGCCGGGCACCGGCTCACCCTCGTGGATGAGCACGCCGTCCATGTCGGTCAGCCAGCTCTCGACCGCTTTCCGTTCTGTCATGAAGCTCCCCGGGTCGGTGGCCGACAGCAGTCGACCGCGCAGGTGTCCCAGGCCGCGAGGGTACCGAGCCGGCGTTGCGGCGACGTGTCGGCGGGGTGGACGCGCTCGGTCACGAGCTCCCGCACCATGGCGACGAACTGCGGGTTCGTGCCGGGAGTGAAAGCCCTCACGTAGTCCAGCCCGAGCGCCTTCGCCGTCGCCGCCGCCTCGGTGTCCAGGTCCCAGACCACCTCGAGGTGGTCGGAGACGAAGCCGATAGGGCTCACCACCACCGACGTGGTGCCGGCCGCCGCCAACCCGGTCAGATGGTCGTTGATGTCGGGTTCCAGCCAGGGCACCCGCGGCGGCCCGGACCGGCTCTGCCAGACCAGGTCGTGCGGCAACCCGGGTGCGCCGCGCTCGGACACGAGCCGGGCCGTCTCCCGCAGCTGGGCCTCGGACCGCCCCCCGGTGGGACCGGCGGTGCGGGCCATCGAAAGCGGGATCGAGTGCGCGGTGAACACCACCCGGGTGGTGTCCCGCCTGGCCGGATCAAGGGTCTCCAGCGCCGCCCGGACGCCCGCCGCGTGCGGCTCGACGAAGCCCGGATGGTCCCAGAACTGCCGGAGCTTGTGGATCTCCGGCGCGCCCTCGCCGACCGCCGCTCGGGCGGCCGCGATGTCCTCCTGGTACTGGCGACAGGACGAGTAGCCGCCGTACGCGCTCGTCACGAACGCCAGCGCGCGCCGTACGCCGTCGTCGCGCATCCGCCGCACGGTGTCTTCGAGCAGCGGATGCCAGTTGCGGTTGCCCCAGTACAGCGGCAGGTCGAGCCCGTGCGCGCCGAAATCGGCGGCGATGGCGGCGAGCAGGTCACGGTTCTGCTGGTTGATCGGCGAGACCCCGCCGAAGTGGTTGTAGTGTTCCGCTACCTCGGCGAGCCGCTCGGGTGGCACGCCCCGCCCGCGGGTCACGTTGCGCAGGAAGGGCAGCACGTCCGCGGGGCGTTCGGGGCCGCCGAACGAAACCACGACCAGGGCGTCGTAGGGCACGCCACCATCTTGCCCCGGTCGGGCGGCGGTCAGGCGCCCAGGGCGTGGTAACCCCCGTCGACGTGGACGATCTCGCCGGTCGTGGCCGGGAACCAGTCCGAGAGCAGGGCGAGGATCGCCCGGGCCGCCGGCTCCTGGTCGGACAGGTCCCAGCCCAGCGGGGCGCGGGCCGCCCAGGCGTCTTCGAACTGGTCGAAGCCCGGGATCGACCTGGCCGCCATGGTGCGCAGCGGACCGGCGGAGACGAGGTTGCTGCGGATGCCCTGCTTGCCGAGGTGCAGGGCGAGGTAGCGGGACGCCGACTCGAGGCCGGCCTTGGCGACGCCCATCCAGTCGTAGACCGGCCAGGCCTTGGTGGCGTCAAAGGTGAGCCCGACGACCGCCCCGCCACGGCCCATCAGCGGCAGCGCGGCCACGGCGAGCGACTTGTACGAGTAGGTGGACACCTGGATCGCGGTGGCGACGTCTTCCCAGGCCGCGTTGAGGAATTCGCCGCCCAGCACGCTCTGCGGCCCGAACGCGATCGAATGGACCACGCCGTCAAGGCCGTCGACGTGCGCCCGCACCTTGTCGGCGAGGCCGTCGAGGTGCTCCTGGTTGGTCACGTCCAGCTCGATGACCGGGGCCTCGGCGGGCAGCCGCTTGGCGATCCGCTCGACGAGGGAGAGCCGGCCGAAGCCGGTCAGCACGACGGTCGCGCCGTTCTCCAGGGCGAGCCTCGCCACCGAGAAGGCGATCGACTGGTCGGTGATGACACCGGTGACGAGCAGCCGCTTGCCCTCGAGCAGTCCGGACACGGCGGATTCCTTTCGCGAGGGGGCTAGTGGCCCATGCCCAGGCCGCCGTCGACCGGAATGACGGCGCCGCTGACGTACGCCGCGGCGTCGCCGGCGAGCCAGGTCACCACGCCGGCGACCTCCTCCGGCGTGGCGAACCGGCCGGCCGGGATGGCCTTACGGTACTGGGCCTTGAGGTCGTCGCCGAGCCTGTCGGTCATGTCGGTCTCGACGTAGCCGGGGGCGACGACGTTGGCGGTGATGTTGCGGCTGCCCAGCTCGCGGGTGATCGAGCGGGCGACGCCGACGAGGCCGGCCTTGCTCGCCGCGTAGTTGACCTGACCCGGGCCGCCGAGCAGGCCCACGACGGAGGAGATGAAGATCATCCGGCCCCAACGGGCGCGGACCATCTTCGTGGACGCGCGCTTGGCGCACCGGAACGCGCCGGCGAGGTTGGTGTCGACGACCTTGGTGAACTGCTCGTCGGACATCCGCATGATCAGCGTGTCGTCGGTGATGCCGGCGTTGGCGACCAGCACCTCGACCGCGCCGAGGTCGTTTTCCACCTGGGTGAACGCGGCGTCGACCGCCGCGGCGTCGGTGACGTCGCACTGCACCCCGAGCAGGCCCTCGGGCGCGCCGGACCCCCGATGGGTGACCGCCACCCGGTCGCCCTGCGCGGCGAAGGCCTGGGCGATGGCCAGGCCGATGCCCCGGTTGCCACCGGTGACCAGCACGGTGCGCGCCACGGACCCCTCCTGTCGTCGACTTGCGGTGCGGCATGGAGCGTACGTCATACCGGGGTACGACGCGCCGGATCGTACCGGGGGGCGACGACGGTCGCGGGCCGCCGGCCGTAGCGTTCGGGTCGTGGACATCCTGGCGGTGGTGCGTGCCGTGCTCGCCCCGCTGTGGCGGCTCGCGGTCGGCCCCGACTACCCGCCGCGGGGTGCGCCGCGGTGGTGGCGGCGGATCCGCCTCTGGGCGGTGCCGCTCTGCCTGCTCGGGCTGTTCGGGCTCGGCGTGGCCGCCGCCGTTTATCTCGGCG
>DATDJX010000403.1:0-4283 GCA_036520275.1 Asanoa sp. | reverse complement strand
CGGGCGGCGGCGGGGTCAGTGAGCCGGAGCCGTTCCGCGGC
This sequence comes from Asanoa sp., assembly GCA_036520275.1. Lineage (GTDB taxonomy): Bacteria > Actinomycetota > Actinomycetes > Mycobacteriales > Micromonosporaceae > Asanoa. The sequence goes on along the minus strand of DATDJX010000403.1, from coordinate 4,242 downwards.
GGCCGCGTACACGCGCGCGGCCCCGGCCGTACGGGCCCGGGCGGCGCGCAGCTGGCCGGCGGCGACGACCGGATCCGCGTTGGTCGCGACGAGCGCCCGGGCGACCGCGTCGTGGAGGCGGCGGCGCTCGGCCGGGGTGAGGTCGGCGAGCACGGCGGCGGCGACGGCGGGCACCAGCCTCTCCCCGCCGGGTGCGAGCAGGCCCTCGTCGCGCAGCTGCCGGAGCGCGGCCGCGACGTCGTCGGGCTGCTGACCCGTCGCCGCGGACAGCGCCGCGTCGTCGAGGGCCGGGTCGAGGGCGAGCGTACGGGCGGCAGCGGCGGTTGCCTCGCCGAACGCGGCGAGCCGGCGCTGCACGCGGAGCAGGATCGCGCCGTCGTCGCCGGCGGCGAGGGCGGTCGCGAACACCGGCAGGCCCGCGGAGGCGTCCCGGACCCGTGCGGTCTCGTCCGATGTGGACGGCCGGCCGTACGCGTCGCCGACGATGCGCGCGACGGCTGCGTCGTCGAGAGGCTGGAGGATCTCGACCCGGGTCGTCGCGGAAACCGCCGCGTCGAGATCGGCGAGGGCGGCACCGCCGATCGTCGGCCGGCGGCCGAGCAGCACGCGAACGCCGCCGCGGGCCGCAGCCGCGACCGTGCGCAAGGTCGCCTCGTCGAGCCGGTGCGGGTCGTCGACCACCAGCGTGGTGTCGGTGCTCGGGTTGGCCGGAACGCCGGCACCGTCGGGCAGCACCCAGCGCACGGGTCCCGGCGCGGCTGCCGCCAGCTCGCGGAGGCGGTGGGTGCGCCCGGCCCCGTCGACCCCGACGACGACCGTCACAGCCACACACCTTGCCAGAGCGGGCCGGTCGGGCCAGTGACGGATACTGGACGCCTCATGGCTGTCTTCCGGGTCGACGACCGGTACGACCGCGAGCATGGTGGGCGCTACGCGGCGCACGTGGCCGCACACCTCAACGACTTCGTCGAGACCTGGGGCGACATCGCGCCCGTCTCGTTCGCCTGCGTCGCCTGGCGGCTCGCGGTGCCGCCGTCACTGTCGCCGGGCTACGTCCGCTGGCACCGGCGGGTGCTCGACGCCGCGTGCGTGCGCAATCCGTACGACGGTGGCCTGTCCGCCCGGGTCACGGTGGTCACGCCGTGGCCGGCCGCCCTCGCCGACTCGCACGTGTGGTGGCGCGACCGCGGGTGGCGGGGCTGGCCGGAGCTGTTCGGCCAGTTCGTCAGCCCGAGCGACCGCGACCTGTCGCGTGTCCCCCACGCGCGGGCGACGCTCACCGTGGAAGCCCCCGTCCCGCTCGACGGCCTCCCGCCGGCCCCCGAACCCCCGGTTCCGCGGTCCACCACTGCTCGCCCGGCCGGCTTGTCAGCGTCCACCGCCCCGCCCGGCGACACCGACGTTGCTGACGAGGTGGCGTCGGCGGCGGCTGCGGCCGTGGCGGCCCTGGTGCGCCACCTCGACGACCTGCTCGGCCCCGTGGTGGCCAGGCTCGACGAGCCCCGCCCCGCGGCCCCCGAGCGCTGAGCCTGCGGGGGTCCTCATGCGGCATTCGCGCGGAATGCCGGGACCACACGAGAAGGGGTTGAGCAGCGAGACGCCACACCGCTCGACGCCCCCCGTGTTCCGTGTGACGAACGTCAGCCGCGGGCCAATGCCGTTGCTGCCGTGATCCCGTCAACGATCGGCAGTGGTGGTACGAGGATCCGCCCCCACGCCTCAGCGACCTGCGCGGTGACCGGCCTGAGGCGATGCGCGTAGTGCGCCCGAACCTCGCTCAGCCAGCGCTCGAGCGACCGGGCCTGGGGTTCGTCGCGGGTGCGGAGATGCTCGTTGCCGCTACGGATTCTCTCCGATGACGAGCGCGCTGATGAACATGTCGGTGGTCTCGTTTGCGCGTTTCGGAAAGGACGTTGGTGTCCAGCGGGTAGGCCACCTCAGTCGACGCCGAAGTCGATCTCACGCGGCCGCTCACGACTCCGGTCGATCAGCTCGTCCGGGTCGTAGTCGATCTTCGGTCCCCCGAGGAGCCACTCGGCGAAAGGCGGCTCGTCGCCGCAGAGGCGCCGGTACTCGGCGATGTCGATCACCACCACCACCACCGCCACCTCCTCGCTGTGTTTCGTGACGATCTGCGGTTCTCCGGCCTGTGCGGCCCGGATGACCTCGCTGAACTGCTGCTTGGCCGGGGCGGGCTGTCTACGGCCGCCAGCCTGCACTCCGTCCACATTGGCCGGTCGGGTCTACGACGGTCGGCGCGGCGACGCGGACCAGGACGTCGCGGCGGGCGGCGTCGGAAGCGAGCCGCCCGGCCCTTCTCCCGCGATCTTTGTATCGTGGCCCCCGCTCCTGCCGCCTCCGCCCCTTCCGTCGGGGCCACAACAACAAGATCGCGGGGTCCGGCACGTTGTCTACGGCGGTGCCGTCATCGTAAATCTGATAGTAGATGACCCGTTGTGCCGGTGATCGGCGGTCGTTAAGCTCTGTTGTGCGCGCCCCTATCGCCCGCTTCCCCCGTGGCAGGCGATCGGGGCGCGCCTCTCATCTCATCCCGGCAAGACGGCGCATCGCCGCCACGCCGGGGAAACGTTGGACCTGAGCGACTTCCCTCGCTCGGCCTCAGATCCACCGGGATCCGAGCCACATCCGCGCATGCCAGTCGGCCCAGGTGGTGAGGGAGCCGACGAAGACCGGGTAGAAGTACGCGAAGCAGAGCGCGACCAGCACGACGTATGCACCGGCCGCAACGGCGCCGATCATCCGCCGGTCGGCGACGCGCTCGATCTCCCGTGACGAGATCCCGCCGGTCGGCGCCCGGGCCGCCGACATGATCGCGCCGAGCAGGTAGACGACCGCGAGCACGAGGAATGGCAACGCTGGCGCGACATAGAACGAGAACATCGTCCGGTGGTCGTGCACGGCGTAGTAGGTCCACGGGGCGAGGCCGAACAACACCATGAGCAGGATGGCCGCGGCGCGCCAGTCGCGGCGGGCGATGCCGACCCACAGGGTGCCCAGCAGTGCCGGGATGAACGACCACCACAGCACCGGCGTGCCCAGGAGGAGCACCTCGGAGGCGCACGAGTCGGCGCCGCAGCTGCCGGTGCCGGACCAGTAGAACGCCACCGGCCGGCCGAGCAGCAACCACTGCCATGGCCAGGACTGGTAGGTGTGCTTGGCCTCTAGCCCGCTGTGGAAGTTGAATGCCTCGGCGTGGTAGTGCAGCAGGTTGCGCAGCGCGCCGAGGATCCGCGTCTCGTGCTGGCCGTTGTCGGCGAGCCAGTGCCGGAAGTAGCCGTCGTCGGTGACGAACCAGCCGGTCCAGCTGGCCAGGTAGACGACGAACGCGACGACGACGAACAGGACGAGCCAGCCGATCTCGTCGAGGAACGCGTCGCGCCACGGGTGTAACGCGCCGGCCGAGCGCCGGGCGCCGACCTCCCACCAGGCGATCAGCAGGAGCAGTGCGGGCAGGAAGAACAAGGCACTCCACTTCACCGAGCAGGCGCAGCCGAAGAGCACCGCGGCGGCGAGCCGCCACCAGGGGACGCCCCCGCGCCAGGTGAAGGTCAGCCGCCCGGCGCGGCCGCGGCGGGACGGATCCAGCCCGTCCTCCATCGCGCGCAGCCACCGCCGGCGGCGGGCGTCGCGGTCGATGACCAGGGCGCCGAACGTGGCCAGCACGAAGAACATCAGGAAGGCGTCGAGCAGGCCGGTGCGGGAGAGCACAAGGTGGAAGCCGTCGAGCGCGAGCAGCAGGCCGGCCGCGCAGCCGAGGATCGTCGAGCCGAACATCCGCCGGGCGATGCGGACCATCAGCAACACCGACAGCGTGCCGACGACCGCCGCGGAGAAGCGCCAGCCGAACTCGGGTGCCGTGGTGACGAGGTGGCCCGCCGCCTTCACGTGGCCGTCGGCGTCCTGGTAGCCGAACGCCCACTCACCGATTGCGATGATCCACTTGCCGAGCGGCGGGTGCACAACGTACGACGGGCTGTTGTCCTTGTAGTTCCACTCGACGCCCTTGCTGAGCAGCCCGTACGCGTCCTTGGCGTAGTAGGTCTCGTCGAAGATCTTGCCCGCTGGGTGGGCGAGGTTGGCGAAGCGCAGGACACCGGCGACCACCACGACGAAGGCCGTCGCCAGCCACGACCAGAGGTCACTGCGCGCGTCGAAGGGCGCCAGCCTGCGCCGGATGATCTCCGGCACCCGTCCGCGGGCGCCGGCCGGTGGCGGACCCAC
>DATDJX010000402.1:0-16190 GCA_036520275.1 Asanoa sp. | reverse complement strand
GACCCCGACGGACCCACCAACGCCACCATCTCACCCGGGGCGATCGACAAATCCACCCCGGACAACGCCACCACGTCACCCGCCCCGGCCCGATAGATATGCACCACCCGCCGACACGCCACCGCCAGACCCGTCACCGGTATCCCCTTCCGATCGGTCGCCGGCCGGACCCGACCGCCACCGCCACGAGCAGCGCCAGCGCCGCCGCGGCGAGCGGCACGAGCAGCACCAACGGCCCGGGCAGGGCGGCGGGTGTCAGCGGCCATCCGACGTCCGGGAAGACCGGCACCGCCGAGCCGGCGACGACCCACGCCGCGAGCGCGAGGAGCGGTCCGGCCACCAGTCCCGCAGCGACCGGCGACAGGTCGCGGCGCCGCGCCGCCCGGGCCAGGACGCCGGCGCTCACGCCCTGCTGCCGCAGCATGCCGCCCTCGGCGACCCGGTCGGCCCGGTCGGCGCCGGTCACCAGGCCCGCCCCGAGCACGGCCAGCAGCAGGGCGGCGCCACCGATTAGGAGGTAGCACCGGGTCGCGAGCGCGATGCCGTTGCGGGAGGCGAGCTGCATGACGGCCGGTGTCCGCAGGTCCTCCATGATCGGAACGCCGGCGCCGGCCAGGCGGTCTACGACGTCGGGCGGGGCGCCCGGCCCGACCCAGACCTGTGCCTGGCCGTCGAGGCCGATCGGCACGTACCGGTCGAGGTAGTCGAGGTCGACGATCAGACCCTTGCTCCCGAGCCGGGGCAGCACCCGCTCGGTCGCAACGGTGCGCGCCGGCACCCGGTCGCCACGGCCGACGATGGCCAGCCGCCAGCCCTCCGGAGGCTGGATCGCGCCGGTGGCGTCTGTCGCGAGCACCGGGAGTGTGCCCGGGATATCGGTGTAGACGAGGCGTTGCGAGGACACCGAATCGGTCAGGTTGATCGTGGCTCCGTCGGGACCGGTCGTGACCTGCGGTGTGGCCTCGGACGACTCCCGGGTGCCCCGCCAGTAGGCCCCGACGCTCAACGTGTCCGGCCCGGCCACGACGCGGTCCGGACCGCCCTGCCGCACCTCGTGCACGACCAGGTCGGCGTGCTCCTGCACGGACAGGGCGTCGATCGCGACCAGCCGGCACGCCGGTCGGCAGGCGCTGAAGTCGGCCGTGTACGTCTGGCGGCCGGCGCGCAGCCTGCCGAGGTTGACGATCCGCTCCGTGCCCAGCTCGGGGCGCAGGATCGCGCGCAGTCGGGTCTCCCCGACGTTCGTTCCCGTCGCAGTGGCGTCGACCTCGATGTGCCGGCCGTCGACCAGCAGCGGCGGCGGTTGCGCCGGGCGCAGGGCGGCCGCGGCGCCCCGCGACACCGTTCCCGGCCACGCGAGAGCCGCCAGCCGGTCGCTGTCGACGGCGAGGTACGGCGGGTCGGTGCCCTCGCCGGGCATCTGGACCGCGGCCATCGCGAACCGGCCCTGTGGGTCGATCCCCCGTACGGCCTCGCGCATCAGCCGGGCGTCGACGGTGTCCGAGAGCAGCACCCGGGCGCCGCCCAGCTCGACGGCGGCACGCCGGTCGCGCGCGTCGGTGCCGAGCTCGACCGCGATGGCGGCGAAGCAGAGCAGCGCCACGCCGAGCACCGCGAGCGTCAGGGCCCGTCGCGGCGTCGCCCGGCGGGCGAGCTCGATGCCGGCCAGCGCGCGTGCCAGGTCGCCGCGGCGCAGCGCGCGCCGGGCCAGCCGGCGCGCGAGCGGGGTCATCGCCCTGCCGGCCACCAGGGCTCCGGCCAGCATGAACAGCAACGGGGCGGCGACGACCAAGCCCGGGCGCGCCGGGCCGTGCGCCGAGCGGACCTCGAGCGTCAGCGCGACGGCCAGCGCCACGACGATGAGCTCGGCGACCATCGACCGCCAGCGGCCGCGGGCCGGCACCCGGCGGAGCAGGTCGACGGCCCGGCTGCGCAGTTGACCCCAGTACGCGAGCAGTGCCGCGAGGAGCGCGCCGGCGGCCGCGGCGCCCGCGTATGTCCAGGCGGTGTGGGGAACGGGTGCGAAGGCGGTGCCGCCGGGCGCCGCCAGGCCGCCGATCGCGAGACCGGCGAGGAAGCCCACCGGCGCGCCGGCGAGCAGGGCGAGCGCCTCCGGGCCGGCCGCGATGACGGCGCGGCGCCAGCCGGGCACACCCCGCACGGCGAGCTGGCCCATCGCGGTGCGGCGGGCGTCGGCGCCGGCCGCGACCGCGAGGAGGATCACCAGCCAGCACAGCGGCACGACGGGAAGGGCCAGCCAGGGTACGAGCGAGCGAACCGTCGCGCTGTTGGTCTGGATGCGCGACATCAACGGCTGCGTGCCGGCCGTCATCTCGACGCTCATCTGCAGGGCCGCCGTCTGCAGGCGCTCCAGCTGGTGGGCGTGCCCCGCGGCCCAGTCGGCGTCGAGCGCGCCGGGCCGCGCCACCAGCGTGAACGACTGCCGCTCCGCGACCTCGAGCGAGAACAGCTTGGTCGTGGCCCGGGAGGCGAACACCGGCTCGTAGTGCGCCTCGATGACCCCGCCCCGGCGAAACGGCGTCACCATGCCCCAGTACGGCTCGCGACGGTCGTTGGGACGGTAGACGCCGACGATCGACAGGTTCACCGGGTCGCCGATCCGGACGGCTTCCGGCACGCTGTCCACGGGCACCCACTTGACCTGCTTGAACTCCCGTACGTTGCCGACCCGCATGCCAAGCTCCGTGGAGCTCCGCGCGCCGACCATGACCTCGCCGCGCCCGGTGGGGCAGCGACCAGCCGTGAGCGTGACGTGCGCGCAGGCCTCGTCCCGGTAGGTGATCGGCCAGGACCACTCGTCGCCGCCCTCGACCGGTCCACCGTCGAACTCGGTACCGAATACCGGCTGGAATCCAGGCGCCGTGAGCTTGGTGGGCGCCTCGACCTCGAAGGTGTCGTCGGACGGGTGGTCGGGCCCGCCGGAGCTGCGGGAGAACGTGATCTGCGACTCGCCGCCACCGGCGCCGGCCACCTCCGCCGCGACGACGGCGCGATCGGCCGCGGCGACGTATGCCGGTGCGGCCGCCGCCACGGCGACCGGCAGCGCGCCGAGCAGCCCCAGCACGAGCGCCCGCTTGGGTGCGGTGGCGAGGGCAGAGAGGGCCACGATGATCATGGTCCGGTCTCCTCGTCGAGCCGGCGGACCTGGCCGAGGAGCCGGCCGGTGGACATCGCCACCACCGCCGCGAAGACGACCGCCGAGCCGACCGCGGCCAGTGCGATCGGCGCGGCGCGGGCGGCGGCCGGCGCGGTAAGCACCTGCCAGACATCCGGCAGCAGCGGCGTGCCGACGCGGAGCACGGTGCGGGCGACCACCGTGGTGACGACGCCGGCGACGACGGCGAGCCCGATCACGACGGCGTAGGTGCCCAGCGAGGCGCGCCCGGCCGCGCCGGCGGTGAGGCCCTGGCGGCGCAGGGCGATCAGCGCTGCGCCGCGCGGCCGGCGCTCGACCGCGGCCACCACGCCGAGGGCGCCCGCGGCGAGCAACACGATCACCATGCCGGCGAGCAGCTGGAACCGGACGGTGACCGGCAGCGCCTGCCGGGCGTACCGGTCGGCGAGCGCGGCGGTCGTGTTGTCGCGGACGGTCACGATGCCGCGCTCCGCGAGCCGCCGGGTCATGTCGGCGGGCGCGTCGGCGGTCAACCACACCTGCATCGAGTCGCCGATGCCGAGGTCGCCCGCCATCCGGTCGGCGGTCTCCAGGTCGACCAGCGCGCCCTCGCGACCGAGCCTCGGCAGCGCGCTGGCCCCGCCGGCGAGCGTCACCGGCAGCTTCGGACCCGGGAAGGTGCCCAGCTGCGGGTCGGCCGCGGACAGCTCCGGACCGCGGCCACCGGCCGCGACCATCGGGAGCCGGTCCGGGGTGTCGGCGACGTACACCGCCCGGTCGACGGTGTTCACCAGCCCGCTCAGCGTGAGGCCGTCCTGGTCCGTCGAGACGTCGAGCGGGAGCTGCCCCACGGCGGTCGCGGTGCGCCAGCGGGTGCGGTCGGCGAGCACGGCCGGATCGACCCCGCCGGCCGTGCCGGCCAGCGCGAAGATCCGCAACGTGAACGCGGCGGACCGTGGGCCGATCGTCAGCGACACCAGCCGGCAGGCCCCCGCGCACGCCGCCACGTCCTGCCGGTATGCCCGGCGCGGCCCGGTCACCGGGCCGAACGTGACGTCTACCGGGGAGCCGTCCGGCGCCGCGAACGCGGCGCGCACGGTGACCGGCCGCCCCTCGCCGCCTGCCTCGAGGGTGACCGCCGGACCGGCGACCGTCGGCTCGGACGGCAGCTGAGCGGGCCGCAGCCGCGCGGCGACGGCGGCCGCCTCGCGGGCGCCGTACTCGCCGCGCCACCGCGCCACCGCGGCGAGCCGCGTGGCGTCGACCGCGAGGACTCCGTTGTTGGGGGACGCCACGACAGCCATGGCCGCGCGGCCGCCCGGGTCGATCGACCGGACGGCCGACAGCAGCTGGGATCGGCTCGGCGCGGTCACGATGAGCACCCGGTCGGCACCGACCTCGGCTGCCGCGCGGTCGCGATCGGCGCGGCTCGTGGTGTCGGCGGTCGCGAGCGCCGTGCCGAGCAGCGCGACCGCGGTGGTCAGCAGGGCAGTCAGCTGCGGCACGGACGGCCGCCGCGCCAGCTCGATCGCGGTGACCGCGGCGCCGATCCGCCCGGCCCGCAGCGCTTGCCGGCCGACGCGCGCCGCGAGCGGCACCAGCAGCCGGGCGAGCACGACGCCGAGCGCGAGCGCGAGCAGCGCCGGCGACAGTAGGGCCAGCCAGCTGGCCTGCGCGCTCGACGCCGCGTACGCGCGGGCCTCGTACGCGCCGGCGAGCGCCAGCACGACCAGGACCGCGTCGATCGTCCCGGACCGCCAGCCGAACCGGCGCGCAGGCACCGAACGCAGCAGCACGGCGACCGGCGCCCGCAGCGTCCGGCGTTCGGCGACGGTGGCGGCCAGCAGCGACCCCAGGACGGCGACGGCCGCCGCGCCCAGGGACCCGAGGTCGGCGATGCGGGCGGTCTGTGGCGAGAGCACGTCGGCCCGCGGCCGCACCAGCGCCAACCCGACGACCACGCCGACCACGCCGCCGACAATCATCGGCACCGCGCTCTGGCCGACCGACAGTGCGAGCATCCGCCATCGCCCGGCGCCGCGCAGCTTGAGCAGTCCCACCTCGCGGCGCCGCACCGCGCCGCCGTGGCGCACGGCCAGGAAGAGCGCGATCCAGCAGACCGCGAGCAGCTCCGCGACGCTGACCGGGACGCCGCGCACCACGTCGAGCTGGGCGTTATGGGTGTCGGCGGCCAGGACCGACAGCTGCGCATCGGTCTCGTAGCCCCGGTCGACGAGCTGGGCCTGGGCCTCCCGCAGCCGGTCGCGGACGTCGAGGGGTGCGGTGGTGGCGAGGATGTCGCCCGCGCCGATCCCGTCGACCTCGACGAAGGCCGTGGGCAGCCCGTTGCGGGTGATCGTCTCCGGGACGGTGAACACCGCCGCCCGGTCGTCGGTCGCCGTCTCGTCGTCGTCCGTGCCGGTCCGCACGAGCTCGCGAGCGGCCCAGTAGTCGGCGTAGAGGTCCTTGGCGCGGTAGATGGCCACCACGGTGAGCGGCACGTCGGAGCGGCCGCTCTCCGCCCGGAACCGCACGGGGTCCCCGACACGCACCCCAAGCGTCTGGGCGGTCGCGGCGGCGACGGCGACCTCGCCGGCCCGGGCGGGACACCGGCCGTCGAGCACCAGCTGGTCGCAGAAGCCGTCGCGGTAGCCCAGCGGCGCGGTCACCCCCCGTTCCGCCCCCGACACGGCGCCCGAAGCGACGAGCCCGGAGATCACCGTCAGGTCGGGCAGGGCGACCGCGGTGCGCACCTCCTCGACGGCGGCGGCCACCCGGTCGGCGGTCAGGGCGCCTCCGTCGAGCCGCAGCTCGGCGGCGAACGTCCGGTCCTCGACCGATGCGGCCGCCACGGCCGGGGATGCCATGTCCTGTGCGCTGCGCGCAATGTACTGCGGCGCCGCGGCCGCCGCGCCCGCCGACAGGATGCTGAGCAGCAGGAGCGTGATCGCGGGCGCGCCCCGGCCGAGCAGTGCCCGCACGATGAGCCAGAGCATCCCGCCCCCGCCGGTCGGCCCGGACCTCCGCCGGACGTCACCTGGAGAACGCGGACAGGCCGCGGGGAGGTTGTCGCACGTCCGGTTGCGCGCCCGGCGGACTATGGAGGCATGGATTCTCTGCGCAAGTGGGTCGCGCGGTCGGCCGCTGTCCTCACGGCCGCGGCGATGGCGGTCTTCATCCCGGCGGTCGCGTGGGCGTCGCAGAACGGCGTCTACGACGTGGCCGACGAGCTGGTCCGCGGCCGGCGACGGTCCGGCTTCGGGGGGTTGGGGCTGCTGTGCTGCCTGGTGGTGCTGGGCATCATCGTCGTGGCGGTGCTGCTCATCACCCGCAGCCGGCGTGGCGGCCGCGGCGGGCCGCCGCCCGGCGGTCCCGGACCCGGCCCCGGCCCCTCCTAGCAGCTAGCGCGGCGGCGGAGCCGGCGACGGTCCGAGCCGGCCGGTCGTGCCCTGCCTCGAAGGCGGACGCGGCGTCGGCCGGGCCCCTCGGCGCGCGTGCCGCGCACCCGGGCACGCCGGGAGCCCATCGACCCAACCGCCCACGACCCGTGTCGACCGTTGCGCCCGTGATGTACTGGCGCCCGTGGAGCTGCTGCACAGCGGCAAGGTCAGGGACGTGTACGCCGACGGCGACGACCTGGTGCTCGTCGCGTCCGACCGGGTCTCGGTGTACGACGTCGTCCTGCCGACGCCGATCCCCGACAAGGGCGCCCTGCTGACGCAGCTGTCGCTGTGGTGGTTCGGGCAGCTCGCCGACGTCGTGCCCAACCACGTCGTGTCGGCGACCGACGTGCCGCCCGAGTTCGTCGGGCGCGCGATCCGGTGCCGGCGGCTGGACATGGTGCCGGTGGAGTGCATCGCCCGCGGCTACCTGACCGGCTCCGGGCGTGCCGAGTACGACCGCAGCGGCGCGATCTGCGGCATCGAGCTGCCGCCCGGGCTGGTCGAGGCGTCCCGGCTGGACAAGCCGATCTTCACGCCGACGACTAAGGCCCCCGTGGGCCGGCACGACGAGCCGATGACGTTCGAGGAGGTGGTCGACGCGGTCGGGTGGGACACCGCCGACGAGATCCGGGCGATCGCGGTCAGGGTGTACGAGCGCGGCGCCGCGCTCGCCGCCGAGCGCGGCATCATCGTCGCCGACACCAAGGTGGAGGTCGGCTGGGCACCGGACGGCGAGCTGATCCTCGCCGACGAGGTGCTGACGCCGGACTCGTCGCGCTTCTGGCCCGCCGACACCTACGCGCCGGGCCGGCCCCAGTACTCGTTCGACAAGCAGTACCTGCGCGACTGGGCGGCGAGCACCGGCTGGGACCGCAAGGCCCCGGCGCCGGAGGTGCCCGAGGAGGTCGCGGCCGCGACCCGGGCGCGCTACGTCGAGATCTACGAGCGGCTCGCCGGCTCGGCTTGGTGAGTAGGGCGCCACCGCGCGTCGTCGTGTCCCTCGTGGACCGATCCGTCGCGACCGCCCGCGCCGACGTGGTCCCCTGGTCGATTGCCGTGCCTAGGCTGCGGTCGACGGACGACGACCGCACCGCCGTCCGGCTCGGGGTCTACCAGCAGGTGCGCGAGAACTATCGAGCGATCGACGACCTGCGCCTCTTGCTGCTGGAGTGTCTTCGTCATGGAGCCCACGCGGGGAGGCGCCGGTCGAGGCTCGACGCCGCGGAGGACGCGGAGCTGGCCGCCCGACCGGACTGACGTATCCTGTGCGCGTGCGCGAGATCGCGGTCTTCGGCGGGAGCGCCCATCCCGACCTGGCCGCGGAGATCTGCGAACACCTGGGCGAGCCGTTGCGGCCGGTGCGGGTGTCGCGGTTCGCCAACGACTGCCTCGAGGTCCAGCTGCGGGCCAACTGCCGCGAGCGCGACGTGTTCCTCATCCAGCCGCTGGTGCCGCCGACCCAGGAGCACCTCGTCGAGCTGCTGCTGATGATCGACGCGGCGCGGGGAGCGTCGGCCGGACGGATCACGGTGGTGTTGCCGCATTTCGCATACGCCCGCTCCGACAAGAAGGACGCGCCGCGCATCTCGATCGGCGCACGGCTCGTCGCCGACCTGCTGGTCTCGGCCGGCGCCAACCGGGTGCTGGCATTGACGATGCACTCGCCGCAGGTGCACGGGTTCTTCAGCGTCCCGGTCGACCACCTCCACGCGCTGCGCGAGCTGGCCGCGCATTTCCGCGGCGACGACCTGACCGACACCGTCGTGGTCTCACCCGATCTGGGCAACGCCAAGGAGGCGGCGGCGTTCGCCCGGCTGCTCGGCACGCCGGTCGCCGCCGGCGCGAAGCAGCGGTTCAGCGACGACGACGTACGGATCAGCGCGGTCATCGGCGAGGTCGATGGCCGCGATGTGATCGTGCTCGACGACGAGATCGTCAAGGGCAGCTCGATCGTCGAGCTGATCGCCCGCCTGCGCGAGCGCGACGTGCGGTCGATCCGCCTCGCCTGCACGCACGGCCTGTTCGCCGCGGACGCGGTCGACCGGCTGGCCGCCCTCGACGGCGTCAAGGAGATCGTCTGCACCAACACGGTGCCGATCCCGGCGGCCAAACGCGTCCCGGGGCTCACCGTGCTGTCCGTGGCACCGGCGCTCGCCGAGGCCATCCGCCGCATCCACAACGGAGAGTCGGTCAGCGCCCTGTTCGCCTGAGCGTCCGCCGCCCCGGTGATCGACGACGCCTCGATCACGCGTTCGGCCGGCCGGGAAGGGCCGCCACGACCGCCTCGTCCACCGGCAGCGCGCCGTCGAGCGCGACCGCGGCGTGGACGGCGTCCACCGGCAGCGGCGCGTACAGGTGGGGGAAGAGCGCCCCGCCGCGCGACGACTCCCACCGCAGGGCGTCGCCCAGCACATCGGGGTCGACGGCGAGCAGCGTGAGGTCGGGTACGCCGGCGAAGTACCGGCGGGCCGTCTCGACCACCTGATCGGCGGCCGAGAAGTGCACGTAGCCGTCGGCCAGGTCCGCCGCGGAGCCGCGCAGCTCGCCCGCGGCCTCGGCGGCCCGCCACTGCGCCGTCGTCAGCAGCTTGTAGATCACCGGGACAGCTTCCCACCGCGGGTAGTGCTTTCGGTCGGACGGCTGCGCCGGACCCCGCGATCAGGGGAGGTCGGGCCGGTAGCCCAGCACCTCGGCCAACCCACTCAGCTCGATCACCCGATCGACGTGACCGGTGGCGCCGGTCAGGCGCAGCCAACCGCCGGCCTCCCGGCAGTGGCGGTCGCCGCGGATGAAGGCGTTGAGGCCGGCGGAGTCGCAGAAGGTCAGGCCCGACAAGTCGACGAGAACCCTCGGGTCGCCGGCGGCGATCAGCGTGTCGACCCGGCGGAGCACCTCGGGCGCACCGGCCATGTCGAGCTCACCGGTCAGCCGCAGCACGGACAGCGCGGCGCCGCGTTCCTCGGCGACGCTGACGCTCGTCCGCGTGAGCGGGGCGTCCGGGGAGGTCATTCGATGTCCTCGAACGCATCGAGGTCGCCCGCGAGCGACGTGCTGATCCGGACCGTCGTGCCGGCCGGGCCGGTCATCACGACCATCTCCTCGCTCAGCTGGTCGGCGAGCCACAGCCCCCAGCCGCCCGCCGTGTCGGGTGCCGGCCGGTCGTGGTTGCTCAGCCGGTCGGCGCCGATGCCGGCGCCCGCATCGGAGACCTCGCATACCAGCATGCCGTCGGCCAACCAGAGGCCGAGCTCCCCGGTGCCGCCGCCGTGCCGGACGGCATTGGTGATCAACTCGTTGACCGCGAGGACGAAGTCGTCGAGCCGTTGCCCGGCCAGGCCCGCGCTCTCGGCACAGGCCGCGAACGTATGCCGCAGGCCAGCGACCTGGCCGCGGTTGAACCCATCGGCGAGCAACGGCGTCGCGTGTACGGGTACGACCGTACGCGGTGCGGGGGGCACAGCGTCACTCATGACCGGTCCTGGTGCTGGTGGTTGGGCTGTTGGCGGTGTTATCACCCTACGTCGTGGTTTCTGGGGGCGCACCCGACCGGTGGGTGGTCGCCAGCCGAGCGAGCATTGTGGGATCGTCGGTGCGTGCCTGACAGCGCGGTGCCGCGACCGGCCGCGGACGGGCAGTCGGCCGGGGCGGCCGGGTCTCGCGGGAGCGCCCGGGTCGCCGCCGCGGTGGCCGCGCTCGCGCGTCGGCTGGGCAGCTCGCCCGAGCACGCAGCCAACCACCTCGACCGGCTGGCCGAACGCTATGACGTCGACCTCGGCGAGGCGGCCGCCGCGGTGCTCGCCACGGCCGACGCCGCCGAGCCGGCGGACGTGCGCCGTCCGGGGCCGTCCGCGCCGACCGTAAGCCAGGCGCCCCCGGCCAGCCCGGCGCCACCGGCCGTCGGCCCCGCCCCGACCGCTCCGGTCGACCCGGATCCGCTGGCCGACCTCGCGCGTGAGATCTCGTCTCGTCTCGGCCCGCTCGCCGGCGTCGACGCCGTCGCGATCTACGCCGCCGAGCCCGACGGTTCGCTGCAGATGGTCGGGTCGCAGGGGCTCCCGCCGGCCGTCATCGACGCCTGGCGACGGGTGTCGCCGCAGTTGACCACCGCGGCCGGCGGCACGGCCCGCAGCGGCCGGCCCATGTGGCTGCCGCGTCTCGACGAGGCCAGGCGGCAGTACGTCATGATCGGCGACCCGGACGTCGAATGGCGGTCGCGGGCGATGCTGCCGGTGCCTGACGGCCCCGGCGAGGACCGGCCGGTCGTCGCGGTCGTGGCGGTGTTCTGCACCGAGACGCAGCCGTTCGAGCCGGCCACCCGGCGGGCGGTGCTCGGGGTGGTGGGCGACCTCGCCGGCCCGATCGCCGAGCGCCTGCGCACCCATCCGCACCCGGCCGGGTGGATCGTCGACGCCCAGGCCATCCTCGACGTGCTTCCCGGCGCGGTCGTGGTCAGCGTGCCGATCCGCGACGCGGAGGGCGGCATCATCGACTGGATCGTCGTCGCGGCGAGCCCCGAGGCGGTCGACATCGCCGGCCGGCGCGGCCGGGAACTGGTCGGCACCAGCACCGTCGCGGCGTATCCCTCCGTCGTGGACACCGAGCTGTGGCATACGTACGCCTACGCGCTGCGGTCCGGACGGCCGCGGGAGATTGGCCCGTTCGTCTACTCGGAACGGGCGGACGGCGTCGACGCCGAGGCGGTCTACACAGTACGGGCGAGCCGTTTCGGCGGCGGGTTGATGATCATTTGGGTGCGCCACGACGAGCAGCGCCGCTTCGCCGACCGGCTCGCGCAGACCGAGCGGATGGGCAAGCTCGGCTGGGGTGAGTGGGACCTGCTCGCCGACCGCACGTACTGGTCCGAGGGCATGTACGCGATCTTCGAGCGGGATCACAGCCGCGGGCCGGCCACGCTCGACGAGGCCCGCCGCCATGTCCATCCCGACGACGCCGCCCGGCTCGACGCGGCCCTCGAGGCACTCCTGACCGGGGGCGAGCCGATCGACCTGAGCTTGCGGCTCGTCGTGCCGGACCGGGTCAAGCATGTTCGCGGCCGCTTCGAGGCCACCCGCGACCGGGCCGGTCGGGTGCTGAAGGTGTACGGCCTCGTGCTCGACGTGTCCGAGAGCGAAGCCGCCACCCGCGACCGCGCCCGGCTCGCCGACATCGAGGCTGAGCTCGCCGAGCGGCAGCGCAGCCAGCAGGTCGAGCACCGGCTCGTCCGCTCCCTGCAGCGGATCATCCTGCCGCTGCCCTCCGGAGTGCTCGACCTACCCGGCCTCGACGTCGCGGTGCGCTACCAGCCGGCCGAGGAGGTGAGCAGGGTCGGCGGCGACTGGTTCGACGTCGTACGGCTGCCCGGCGGCCGCACGCTGCTCGCCGTCGGCGATGTCGCCGGGCACGGGATCGCGGCCGCCGCGACGATGGCGCGGCTCCGGCACTCCTTCGCCGCCCTCGCGGTCACCAGCGCGGAGCCGGCGAAGCTGCTGGCCTACCTCAACCGGATGGTGTCCGACGACGCCACCGAACCGACCGCGACCGTCGTCGTCGCGCACTACGACCCGCAGACCCGCGAGGTGACCTGGGCGCAGGCCGGACACCCGCCGCCGATCCTGATGACGGCCGAGGGCACGACCGCGCTGGCCCGACCGTCCGGCATGATCGTGGGTGCCCGGGCTGACAGCGCGTACGAGACCGCCCGCGTGACGCTGCGGCCCGGTGACACGATGCTGCTCTATACCGACGGGCTGATCGAGCGGCGCGGGTCGGACGGCAGCGACTGGCTCGGCCCGGCGCTGCGCGCGCTCGACGGCGCGGCCGGGGTCGCCCTGGACGAGCTGCTCGCCCGCCTACGGCCGGCCAACCCCGGCGACGACACCTGCGTGTTGGCGCTGCGACCCCGCGCATGACGATCCAGGCGCCCGGCGGCCTGCAGGGGCCGCTGTGGCGGGCCATCGCCGTCTTCCGGTTCGCCTCCCTCGCGTTCGTGCTGATCCTGGCGGCCGGCAACCTGCGCGCCTACGACCGGCCGTACGCGATGATCCCGGTCGTCGTCGTGCTGGTCGGCTGGACCGTCGCCGCGACCTACCTGTACGCGCGCCCCCGGCTGCGCCGCTGGCCGCTGCTGACCGCCGACCTGCTGATCACGATGTCCGTGGTGCTGTCGGCGAGCTGGGTGGTCGGCGCCGGCCCGCTGTCGCGGGGCACCCCGTCGCTCGCCATCGCCTGGCAGGCGGCTCCCGTGCTCGCCTGGGCGGTCGCCGGCGGCCGGCGGCGCGGCGTGATCGCGGCGCTGCTGGTGGGCCTTGCCGACCTGAGCGTGCGGCCGGTGCTCAACCAGGCGTCGCTGACCGGCACGGTCCTCCTGCTGCTGGCCGCCGTCGGGGTCGGCCACGTCGCGCGGCTGTCCGCGATCGCCGAGGAGCGGCTGCAGCGGGCGGTGCGGATGGAAGCGGCCACCCGCGAGCGCGAGCGGCTGGCCCGCGACATCCACGACTCGGTGCTGCAGGTGCTCGCACTGGTCCGGCGGCGGGGCGCGGATCTGGACGGGGAGGCGGGCGAGCTGGCCCGGCTCGCGGGCGAGCAGGAGGCGGCGCTCCGGGCGCTGGTCGGCGCCTCACCCGCCGTCGACGGCGACGACACCGCGGAGACCGACGTGCGGGCACTGCTGCGGCCGTACGCGTCCGGGTGCGTCACGGTGGCCGCGCCGGCGACCCCCGTTCGCCTGCCGGGACCCGCGGCCCGCGCCGTCGCGGCGGCCGTGGCCGCGGCGCTGGACAACGTGGCCCGGCATGCGGGCGCCGGGGCGCAGGCCTGGGTGCTGGTGGAGGACGAGGGCGACGCGGTCGTGGTGTCGGTGCGCGACGACGGACCGGGCATCCCCGCCGGCCGGCTCGCGGAGGCCCGTCGCGAGGGCCGGCTCGGCGTCGCGCAGGCCATCCGCGGCCGGATCGCCGACCTGGGCGGCACCGTGTCGATCCACTCCGGACCGCGCGACGGCACCGAGGTGGAGCTTCGGGTCCCTAAGGTGGGCTGGTGATCCGGGTGATGGTGGTCGACGACCATCCCATGTGGCGTGAGGGCGTGGCGCGCGACCTGACCGAGGCCGGGTACGACGTGGTCGCGACGACCGGCGAGGGCCGGCAGGCCGTACGGATCGCCGCCGCCGCCCGCCCCGACGTCGTCGTGCTCGACCTGCAACTGCCCGACGTCTCGGGCGTCGAAGTGATCCGCGGCCTGGCCGCCTCGCTGCCGCGCGTCCGGGTGTTGATGCTCTCGGCGAGCGGCGAGCAGCAGGACGTGCTCGACGCGATGAAAGCGGGCGCCACCGGCTATCTGCTCAAGTCGGCCGGCTCGCGGGAGTTCCTCGACGCGGTCCGGCGCGCGGCGGAGGGGCAGGCCGTCTTCACGCCGGGTCTGGCCGGGCTGGTGCTTGGCGAGTACCGCCGGCTAGCGGCCTCGCCCCCGCCGGCCGGCGCCGCGCCCCGGCTGACCGAGCGGGAGACCGAGGTCCTGCGGCTGGTGGCCAAGGGACTGTCCTACAAGCAGATCGCCGGGCGGCTGGGCGTCTCGCACCGTACGGTGCAGAACCACGTCCAGAACACGCTCGGCAAGCTGCAGCTGCACAACCGCGTCGAGCTCACCCGCTACGCCATCGAGCACGGCCTCGAGGATTGACCCGCTGATAGCGGCGACGGCCAAGCGGCACCAGCCCTAGTCGCGGCCGACGAAGAGCCGGCTCGTCGGCCTCCCGTCGCATCGATGAGGCGAGGGACCCGTAAGGCCCAGGCCAAGGCGGGCGCACCGAGGTTCGGTCCCATTCTTGGCCGGCGGCGGCACCGGCGCCGTCTACGCACCCGCCACCGGCACCTGCACGACGACCGGTCCGATGGTCTACCCCTACGCGTCCGCCGCCGTCCTTCCCTTCGGCCGGCGCCGAGCTGGACAACCCGTAGCACCTGCAAGGGTCGTTGTGTCGGGTCCTGGGCCCGGTCAGCCCGGCGGTGGGGTCTCGTGGACTGCGAGCTCCTCGGCCGTGGGGCCACCGCCCGCGGCGCCGGCGTCGTAGGCGACCGAGTCCCGCTCGTCGTCTTCGCGCCATCCCTCGTCGGGCTCTACCAGCCGGCCCACCGGACCGCCGGTCGCGCCGGGCTGCTCCAGGTCGCCCTGGTCGTAGATGGACACCGGCGAATGGGGGTCGGACGTCGGGCCTGGCCCGAGCACGTCGGCGTCGAACTGTGCCTGCCGCGCGGCCTCCTCGCTGTCGCCCTCCAGGGCGAGGTCCGGGTCGGCCGGCGCCCCGAGTGGCTCGTCGACGGACGGATCCCGCTCCTCGCGGGCCAGCTTGTCGACCACCGACTCGCCGTCGCGCGCTTCCTCCGGCGTGACACCGAGCCGGTCCACGGCGGCGGGCGAGTCGCCGGGCAGCGGGGCCGGCTCGGGGCCGTCGGCGGCGCGGCCAGTAAGCACCTCGTCGTCGGCGCCCGAGTCGTCGTCGGCGACCCCGGGCAGCCCTACGGCCTCGGGATCGGAGATCGGGGTCGGGAAATCGTCGGTCATGCCCACTGCGTACCCGCCGAGGGGCCTCCGGTCACCTGCGACGAGAGGCCCCTCGAGCGACCGTTACGACGAACGGACCTGGTTCGTCGCGGTCTGCGCGGTCTCGCGGGTGGATCGGGCGGTCGTCTGTGCCGCGTCACGTGCGGTCTCCTTGACCTGCTGCGCGGACTCACGCGCGGAGTCCGTGACGTCCCGCTTGACGTCCTGCAGCGGCTCCTTGACCTTCTCGAGCAGGTCGCCGGAGTGCTCCTGCAGCTTGTCGCCGGCCTGCTTCTCGGCCTCGGAGGGCGGGAACAGGCTGGCCACGACCAGGCCGGCGCCGAAGGCGATCAGCCCGACCGCGAGGGGATTGCCGCGGGTCCGCCGGGCCACCGCCTGCGGCGCGTCCCGTACGGTGTCCGCCGCGGAGGCGGCGGCGCCCTGGACGGAGTCGGCGGCGTCGCCCGCCTTGTCCTTGACCGTCTCGCCGGCCGAGCGGGGTGCACCCATCACGGACTCCTTCACGTTGTTCAGTCGGGCGTGCACGTTCTCCCAGTTGCGGCGGGCCACCCGCTTGGGGCTGGTCCGGTCCGCGAGCCGGTCGACGTCGTCGGCCAGCGAGGCCCGGGTGCGTTCGATGTCGCGCCGGATCGCTTCCGGATCCTGCGGGTCGTACCCGGTCACCCCGTCGGGTTGCGTAGCCATTGCGCGTCCTCCTTCAAGGTCTCCGTGGTGCGGCGGGGCACCGGGTCGACCGACTTGAGCTGCTTGCGGCCCATGCTGTAGAGGACGGCGCCGATCGCCGCCCACAGTACGGCCACGATGAATGCCGCCCAGCCCTGCGGCATGACGGCGTCGAGCGCGTACACCAGCGCGAAGCTCAGCAGGATGAGCACGAGAAGCGCGGCGATCCCGGCGCCGGCGAGCAGGCCGGTGCCCTTGCCGGCCTTCTTGGCCTCCGCGCGCACCTCGGCCTTCGCGAGGTCGACCTCCTGCCGGAACAGACGGGACAGATCGCTCGTTATCTCACCGATGATCTCACCGATGCCCTGCTGAGGCGGGTCGTCGCCGTG
>DATDJX010000401.1:0-7876 GCA_036520275.1 Asanoa sp. | reverse complement strand
CGTCGCCGCCGGGGCGACCGGTGGGACCGCGGCGGCGGTCGTGTTGACCTACCGCATCCTGTCCTGCTGGCTGATCGCCCCGATCGGCATGCTCGCCTGGGTCGGGTTGCAGGCCTCCGACCGCAGAGCCGAAGACTCCGGGGCCGAAGACTCCGGGGCCGAAGAACCCAATGCCGTTGACCGGCCGGCCGCCGCGTGGGAGGACGCCCGCGCCGAGGTCAGGACCGCAGCGTCAGCACGGTGATCTCACTCGGCGCGAACACCCGGAACGGCGGTCCCCAAAACCCGGTGCCGCGGCTCGTGTAGAGCTGCGTGCGGTCGCCGTGACCGCTGAGGCCGCTCACGACCGGCTGGTCGATGCGCACCAGGTAGTGGAACGGCCAGATCTGGCCGCCGTGGGTGTGCCCGGAGAGCTGCAGGTCGACGCCGTGGGCGACCGCGCCGTCGACCTGCTTCGGCTGGTGGGCCAGCAGCAGCACGGGCAGGTCCGGGTCGACGCCGGCGAGGGCGGCGGCGTGGTCGGCGTGGTGGCCGGGCACGCCCGAGCCGGCGGCCGTACGGTCGTCGACGCCCGCGATCACCAGCCGGTCGCCGCCCCGCTCGACGACGACGTGCCGGTTGTGCAGCGCCTCCCAGCCGAGCTCCCGCATGCGGTCGACCCAGCCCTGGGCCTCGCTGAAGTACTCGTGGTTGCCGGTGACGTACGCCCGGGCCAGCCGGGCCCGGACGTCTCGAAGCGGGGCCGCCTGCGCGCGGCGTTGCGCCGGCGTGCCGTCCGCGATGTCGCCGGCGTGGCAGACCACGTCGGCGTCGAGCGCGTTGACCGCCTCGACCACGCGGACCGACCAGCGGGCCCGGTCGATCGGGCCGTAGTGGGTGTCGGCAAGCAGCACCACCGTGGTGCCGTCGAGCCCCTTGGCCAGGCGGGGGAGCGTGACGTCGAGCCGCTTCACCCGGGGCACCCGCATCGCCTCCACATAGCCCCACGCCGCGAGGACGGCGCCCACCGCGACGACCCCGGCGGCGATGATCCGCGACCGGCCCGGGTCGGCGACGCCGGCGAGCGCGAGGACGAGCCGGAGCGCGTTGCCCAGCAGCGCCTGCGCGAACAGGATCCAGATCAGGCCCAGGATCGTGTCGCCGGCGACCGCGGCGCCGTCGCGGTGCCGCCGGCCGTGGCCGACCACCATCAGCAGCGGGAGGGCGACGATGCCGGCGGCGAACACGAGCGTGCCCGCGACCGTGAGCCACAGCGGCCACCGGGTGCCGGCGAGAACGACCGTCCAGTACGGCACGCCGAAGAGCAGCAGCAGCACGAGCGCGAGGGTCGCGATGAACCGTCCTCGCCCCCGCCGCCGGGGCTTCTCCTCGGCCACGTCGGCGGGCCGCGTCGCCTCGACGGTCTCGTCTGCTGACACGCCTGCAGCATGTCATGCCCCGACCGCCGGCAGCCAAGCCGGCCTGGGAGGATGCCCGGGTGAGCCGGCGTTTCGAGGAGCTGTCCTGGCGGGAGACGCCGATCGGCGTGGTCAGCCTGCGCCGGCGGTGGGATCCGGTTGCGGGTTCCGACGTGTACGAGGCCAAGCTCGACGACGAGTTCCTGATGTCCAGCCTGTTCACGGTCGCGGAGGTCGAGCTGGCGAGGCTCGGGCTGGCCGCGCTGGCCGGCTCGCAGCTCGACGGTTCCGCGCTCGACGTGGTCGTCGGCGGCCTCGGGCTGGGCTACACGGCCGGCGCGGTGCTCGCCGATCCGCGGGTGCGCTCACTGCTGGTGGTGGAGGCGCTGGACGAGGTGATCGGCTGGCACCGCCGCGGGCTGCTGCCCGACGCCGGGGCGCTGACCGCCGATCCGCGGTGCCGGCTCGTGCACGCCGACTTCTTCGCCGCGACCGCCGGGGCGGCCGGCTACGATCCGGAGTCGCCCGGTCGCCGCTTCCACGCGGTGCTCGTCGACATCGACCACAGCCCCGGCCACCTGCTGCACCCGGATCACGCGGCGTTCTACACCGCGGACGGCCTGCGCAACCTCTCCGCCAGGCTTCTCCCCGGCGGCGTGTTCGGCCTGTGGTCCAACGACCCGCCGGACGAGGGCGTGACCGCCCGCCTCGCGGACGCGCTCGGCACGGCCCGCGCCGAGGTGGTCGCGTTCGACAACCCGCTACAGGGCCGACCGGCGACCAATACCGTCTACCTGGCGGTCGTGGGCTGAGCGGCTAGAAGCACGTCTCCGCGAGCTCCACGATCGTGCCGTCGCCGTCGACGACCGGGATGGCCCGCCACTTGTCGAACGTCGTGCACGGATGGGAGACGCCGAAGCCGACGAGGTCGCCGACGTCGAGCCGGGCGTCCGTCGCCAGGTCGAGGTGGGCGTGCTGGTCGTTGACCGCCACGACGGTCGCGTCGAGCGGCTCCTCGACGCCGTCCACCCGGCGGACCCGCGGCACCGGCAGCCCGGCGTCGGCCGAAGCGTCGCGGCGACCCAGCCCCGCGATCGCCCGGGTGGGCTCGGGCCGGGACAGCACCGGCGCCCAGATCCGCAGCGCCTCCCGGAACCGGTGCGGACCGCGCGGGTGGGCGCCGAACGGCGACGCCGCGTCGTAGATCCCCGCGTCGTGCGTGACGTAGCAGCCGCTGCGCAGCACGGTCCGGTACGGCGTCGCGGCGAGCGCGGCCGGCAGGATCTGCACGACTCGGTCGAAGTACGAGCTGCCGCCGACGGTGACGATCGGGCCCGACCCGGCGAGGTCCGTCGCTCGCCGCGCGACGACGAGGTCCGATGTCGCTGTCGCGGCGGGGTCGGCCGTTGCTGTCGCTGCGGGGTCAGCTGTTGCTGTCGCGACGAGACCCGACGTCGCTGTCGCGACGAGATCCGAAGTCGCTGTCGCGACGAGATCCGAAGTCACTGTCGCGACGGTGACCAACCGGCGCAGCAGCGCGTCGACCGCGGCGAGCGTCGCCGGCAGCGAGCCCGCGTCGATGATGCCCTCGAACGCGGCCACGCCGGCGTAGACGGCCGGCCCCGCCGCGATCCGCCGGGCCAGCGCCACCGCGTCGGCGTCGTCGCGCAGACCGGTGCGGCCGCCGGCTACACCGAGCTCGACCAGCACGCGGATGCCCGGCAGATACGCCACGGCCGCGAGCGCGGCCGGCGAGTCGGCGTAGCAGAACAACTCGAGGTCATCGTGCGCGGCGAGCAGGTCGGCGAGGCAGTGGACCGAGCCCGGGTCGGCGACCTCGTTGGCGAGCAGGATCCGCCGTACGCCCATGGCCGCGACGGCCGAGGCCTGCCAGGCGGTGGCCACGGTGACCGCCCAGGCGCCCGCGGCGAGCTGGCGCCGCAGGATCTGCGGCGACATCGTCGTCTTGCCGTGCGGCGCGAGCAGCACACCGTGCTCGGCGCAGTAGCCCGCCATCGTCGCGATGTTGTGCTCCAGCTCGGCGCGCAGCAGCGTGGCGGTCGGTAGCGGGAACGTCCCGTCGAAGACGTTGCGTCCGGCCGAGACGCCGGGCGGCAGCCCCTTCGGTGGTACCGGGGTCACGGCTCGGCCAGCCACACGAAGCCGAGGCCGGGCAGGTGGGCGCGGCCGTCGTGGACCTCGAGCGGCCCGTCGCTGGACGCGATCGTCTCCAGCCAGCCGTACGCGCCGAGCGCCGCCGCGTCCAGCGACTGCGGCGTCTCGGCAAAGTTGGCCAACCCGACGAAGTGGCCGCTGCGGGGATGCCGCCGCTGCCAGGCGACGACGGCGCCGTTGTCGACGCCGAGGATCTGCGACTCGCCGCCCCCACGCAGGGCCGCCGTGCGCGTGCGGACGTCGACCAAAGAGCGCAGGCCGGCGAACACCCGACCCTCCAGCGTGGATGGATCCGTCCGCCGGGCAGCGGCCGCCCAATCCATCACCGGCCGGTGCATCCACCGGTTGTCGTCGGCGAGCGCCGGATCGTCCAGGTAGGACAGGTCGTTACGCAGCGCAAGCTCGTCGCCCATGTAGACGAGGGGTATCCCGCCGTACGCGAACGCCACCGAGTAGAGCAGCAACAGCCGGCGTACGCCGTAATCCAGTGCCACGTCGTCGCCGCGGGCCAGCGCGTCCTCGATGCCGCACAGCGAAGCGGTCGAGCCGGAGATGCGCGCGTCGCCGGTGGCCGGGTTGTCCTGGAAGAGCGCGCCGCGCGCGTACGACATCGGGTGACGTCCGCTATAGAAGTCGGTGAGGAAGCGCCGGTGGTGCCGGCCGCTCCAGCCGACGGCGGCGGCGTCATGGTCGCTGACCGCCCACCCGATGTCGTCGTGGCAGCGCACGTACGTCACCCACGACGTCGACGCCGGGATGTCGCGCATCCGGCCGAGCGACTGCGCCATCAGTCGGGCGTCCTTCGTCGCGAGCGACGACCACAGCATCACCATCAGCTGGTTGTGGTAGGCGAGCTCGCACTCCGGCCGGTAGCGGTCGTGGGCGCCGAGGTACTGCACGAGGTCATCGGGCGCGACGATGGCTTCGGCCTTGAAGACGACCGCGGGTGCGGCCAGCTTCACCAGCGCGTGCAGCGCCTGGGTGATCCGGTGCACCTCGGGCTGGTTCATCGAGGCGGTGCCCAGGCGCTTCCACATGAACGGCACCGCGTCCAACCGGAAGATCTCGATGCCCCGGTTGGCCAGCCAGAGGATGGTCTCCAGCATGGCCGCGAACACGTTCGGGCTGGTGTAGTCGAGGTCCCACTGGAAGGACCAGAACGTGGTACCTACCCAGCCGTCGGCCTCGTCGAACCAGGTGAACGAGCCGGGTGCGCGGTCGGGGAAGACCGGCATGATCGTGCGCTCGTAGGCGTCCGGCAGCTCGCGGTCGGGGTAGGCGGTGTAGAACCCCTCGTACGCCGGGTCGCCGGCGAGCCAGCCCCGCGCCCAGGCGTGCTCCTTCGCGGTGTGGTTGAGCACCAGGTCGACACACAGGCTCATGCCGCGGCCACGCAGCTCGCGGGCCACGTCCTCCAGGTCGTCCATCGTGCCGACGCGCGGGTCGACGGCGCGGTAGTCCTGCACGGCGTACCCGCCGTCGTTCTCACCGTCGCGCGGCTTCAGCAGCGGCATGAGGTGCAGGTAGGTCACGCCGAGCTCGGCGAGGTAGCCCAGCCTCGCGGGGAGGTCGCGCAGCGTGCCGGCGAACCGGTCCACGTAGCATACGTAGCCGACCTGGCGGGACTGCTGGTACCAGTCGGGGTCGATCTCCCGGCGCCGGTCCAGCTCGCGCAGGTCGTCGCGGCGCCGCTCGGCCGCGTCGAGGGCGAGCCGGACCAGCCGGTCGACGAGCGCCTCGACGTCGTGCCGATCGCCGTAGAGCACCCGCACCGGCTCGGTCACGTCGGGTCGGTGCCTCTCGAGCCGCGCCAGGAACGCGACCGCCTCGGCCCGGCCGAGCGCCCGCTCGGCGTCCGCGGCAAGCGTGTCCGCGGCACCGGGATCGCGCGCGGCACCGGCGTCGCGTGCACCGGCGTCGCGCGCGGCGGCGTCGCGTGCGGCGGCGTCCGTTGCGGGAGTGGAGGACATCCGTCGATGCTAATCGTTGCGCCGCGCGCGTCCGATCTCCCGGACGACCCGAACCAGCGTGCCGCGGGCCTCAGCCGCTGCGGAGGCGGTAGCCCGCGCCGCGCACGGTTTCGATGGTGTCGCGGCCGAACGGGCGGTCCAGCTTGTCGCGCAGGTAGCGGATGTAGACGTCGACCACGTTGGAACCGCCGTCGTACGCGGTGTCCCAGACGTGGTCGATGAGGTGCGTGCGGGACAGCACCGTGCCCGGGTGGCGCATCAGCTCGTGCAGCAGGGCGAACTCCTTCGCCGACAGCCGCACCTCGACGCCGCCGCGGGTGACGGTGTGCCGCGCGGGGTCCAGGACGATGTCGCCGACGGTGAGCCGCGCCGGCCGCTGGGCCGGCGCCCGCCGGGTCAGGGCCCGCACCCGGGCGAACAGCTCCGGCAGCGCCACCGGCTTGACCAGGTAGTCGTCCGCGCCCGCGTCGAGCGCCGCCACCCGGTCGGCGACCGCGTCGCGGGCGGTCAGCACGACGATCGGCACCCAGCGCTCCTCGGCCCGGGCCGTCTTGATCACGCTCACCCCGTCGGGGGCGGGGATCATCAGGTCGAGCACCACGAGGTCGTACTCCTGCTCCCGGACGGCCCAGAGGGCGTCGACGCCGGTGCCCATGACGTCGACCGCGTGCCCCTGGCCGACCAGCGCGCGCCCGATCACGTCGGCCAGCCGCGCGTCGTCCTCGACGAGTAGCAGCCGCACGGCGACTACCGTACGCCGGGTGGGGCTTCGGCCGGCCCGGCTCGTCCCCCGCACGCTGCGGGGACGGATCACCGTGGCGTACGCGGTCGGGCTGGCGCTCGTCGTGACCGCCGGCCTGGCCCTCGCGTACGCCGGCCTGACCTCGCAGCTTCGCAACGCGGCCGCCCAGGACCTCGGCACCCGCGTCGACGACCTCGTCGCCGCCGTCCAGGTCGGCGACGTCGCGACGCTGGAGCGCGACCCGTACGCCCAGGTCGTCGACGTCGTGCACGGCACCGGCCGGGTCACCGCCCGGTCCGGCGCCACGCCGAGCACGCCGATCCTCACCGATGGCGAGCTGGTGTCCGCCAGCCGGCACCGGATCGAGATCCGCCGGACCGTGCCCGACCTGGCGCCGGCCGCGCTGTTGATCGCGCAGCCGGCGCGCACCGGCCAGGTGGTCGTCGCGGCGACCAGCCTGCAGGCCGTGGAGCTGGCGGCCGACCGGATCCTGCTCGGCCTGATCGTGCTCGGCCCGCTGCTGATCGTCGCGTTGACGCTGGCCGTCCGCCGGCTCGTCGACACCGCGCTGGCGCCGGTCGCCTCGCTCACCGAGGCGGCCGAGTCGTTGGTGCCCGACGCGCCCGCGGCCCCCTACCGGCCGCTGCCCGAGCCGGCCGGCGACGGCGAGGTGGCCCGGCTCGCGCGTACGCTCAACGGAATGCTCGGCCGGATCGCGGCGGTGCAGGAGCGCGAGCGGGCGTTCATCGACGATGCGGCGCACGAGCTGCGCACGCCGGTCGCGGTGCTGCGTGCCGAGCTGGAGCTGGGCCTCGCGGACGGGTCCACCGACAGCCGGGCGGCCCTGCGCCGGGCGCTCGCCGAGGCCGAACGGCTCGGCGGCCTCGCCGACGGCCTGCTCGTGCTCGCCCGCGAGCACTCCGGCCAGCTGGAGCTCGACCGGCAGCCGACCGACGTGACGCTGCCGGTGCGCGGGTGGACCGCGCGGCTCAGCACGGTGACCGGCGCCCGGGTACGGGTGGTCGGGCCGGAGCTCGTGGCGACCGTGGACGCCGGGCGGGTCGAGCAGGTCGTCACCAACCTCGTCGGCAACGCCGCCGAGGCCGGCGCCGACCGGGTCGACGTGCGGCTCGCGCCTGACCCGGCCGGCGGCGTCGACCTGGAGGTCGCCGACGACGGCCCGGGCTTCCCGCCGGACCTGCTCCCGGTGGCGTTCGACCGGTTCCGCGGTGGCGGCGGCGGTCACGGCGCCGGTCTCGGCCTGGCCATCGTGGCGGCAGTCGTCCGGGCGCACGGCGGCTCGGTCGCGGCCGGCAACGGTTCGACCCTCGGCGGTGCCTGGGTACGGGTGACCCTGCCGTCCCCGTGAGTGGCCCGCACCGGATCGTCCTGCTACCCGCCGTAGGCGGGAACGTTCTTGCGCCGGTCGGGTCGGGCGTCGCGCCGGACGGCGGACGGTCAGCGGATCCGCACGCGCGGGTCGAGCACCGCGTACAGCAGGTCCACGGCGATGTTCGCGACCACCACGAAGAACGAGGCGAGCAGCACGATGCCGACGATGACCGGCAGGTCCTGGGTGGTCACCGATTGGA
>DATDJX010000400.1:0-6704 GCA_036520275.1 Asanoa sp. | reverse complement strand
GAGGGCCTGGTCGCGGACCGCGCGCACGCCTTCGACGACGGGGTCGTCGGCGGTGGAGGCATGCTCGAGGGCACGTTCGAGGTTGTCGATGACCGGAAGCCCCTGCGCGGCCACCCGCGCCCGCTCCGCGCCGCGTTCCATCGTCAGCTCGCGCGCGAACCGCTTGCGGAGGTTGTCGAGGTCGGCGAGGGCACGCCGCCAGCGGTCCTCCAGTTCCGCGAGACCCGGCTCGGCGGTCGGGTCCGGGCCGCTGTCCGCGACGTTCGTTTCCACGTCGCGGCCTTCGGCGCGATTCGTGTCCGGCTGGCCGTCACCCGACCGAGGGCGCGACGACGCCGGCGCGTGGTCCGACTCACCCGCCGGCGCCGCCCTCGGGTCGCGCGGTCCCCCATCGGTCGAACCGACCGATCCGTCGCGACCCCTCATCACGCGCCTCACCGCGGAGTGAAGTCGGCGTCGATGACGTCTTCGTCGTCGGCCCCCTGGCCGGCTCCGCCTCCGGGCGATTCACCTGCACGGCCGGCTCCGGGCCCGCCGTCCGTGGCCCCGGCACCGCCCGCGCCGGCGCGCGCGGTCAGGGCCTGCGCCACCTGTTGCAGCTCCTCGGTGAGCTGGCGGACCCGGCTCAGGTCGGTGTCGTCCGGGCCGAGCGCCTGCCGAGCGTCGCCGATCAGCGCCTCGGCGCGCGCCCGCTCGTGGGCGGGTGCCGCGTCGCCGAAGTCGGAGAGCCGCCGCTCCACCTGGTAGGCCAGCGACTCCAGCGTGTTCCGGGCGTCGATCACCTCGCGGATACGGGCGTCCTCCTCGCGGTGCCGCTCGGCCTCGGCGACCATCCGGTCCACCTCGGCGCGGTCCAGGTTGCTGGTCTCGGTGATCGTGATCTTCTGCTCGACGCCGGTGTCCTTGTCGCGCGCCGACACGTTGAGGATGCCGTTGGCGTCGATGTCGAAGGTGACCTCGATCTGCGGGACCCCGCGCGGGGCCGGGCGGATGTTCTCCAGCCGGAACCGCCCGATCACCCGGTTGTCGCCGGCCCGCTCCCGCTCGCCTTGGAGCACGACGATGTCGACCGCCGGCTGGTTGTCCTCCGCCGTGGAGAAGACCTCCGTGCGGCGGACCGGGATCGTCGTGTTGCGTTCGATGACCTTGGTCATCACGCCGCCGAGCGTCTCCAGCCCGAGCGAGAGCGGTGTCACGTCCAGGAGCAGGACGTCCGGGCCCTCGCCGGTGAGCACCGCCGCCTGGATGGCGGCACCCAGGGCGACCACCTCGTCGGGGTTGACCGTCATGTTCGGGTCCTTGCCGCCGGTGAGCCGGCGTACCAGCGCCTGAACGGCGGGGATGCGCGTCGCGCCGCCGACGAGGATGACCTCGTCCAGGTCGTTGTCGGTGACCTTGGCGTCGCTCATCGCCTGGCGCACCGGCTCGAGTGTGCGCTCGACCAGGTCCCGGGTCAGCTCCTCGAACGTGGAGCGGGTGATCGTCTTGGTCAGGTGCTTGGGACCGCTCGCGTCCGCCGTGATGAACGGAAGATTGACCTGCGACTGCGTGACGGAGCTCAGCTCCACCTTCGCCTTCTCCGCGGCTTCGAAGAGCCGCTGCAGCGCCTGCGGGTCGTTACGCAGTTCGATGCGCTGCTCCCGGTTGAACTCGTCGGCGAGGTGGTCGACGAGCCGGCGGTCGAAGTCGTCGCCGCCGAGGTGGGTGTCGCCCGCTGTGGCGCGTACCTCCACCACGCCGTCGCCGACGTCCAGGATGCTGACGTCGAACGTGCCCCCGCCGAGATCGAACACCAGGACCGTCTCGTGGCCCTTCTTGTCCAGCCCGTACGCGAGCGCCGCCGCGGTCGGCTCGTTGATGATCCGCAGCACCTCGAGGCCGGCGATGCGACCGGCGTCCTTCGTCGCCTGGCGTTGTGCGTCGTTGAAGTACGCCGGGACGGTGATCACCGCCTGGTTGACCTTCTCGCCGAGGAACTTCGCCGCGTCCCCGGCGAGCTTGCGCAGGATCAGGGCGCTGATCTCCTCCGGCGAGTACGGCTTGCCCTTGACGTCGAAGCGTACGACGCCGTCCGGGCCGGGCACGACGTCGAACGTCACCGCCTTGGCCTCCTCGGCGACCTCGTCGTACCGCCGGCCGATGAACCGCTTGGCCGAGTAGATGGTTCCCTTCGGGTTGAGGATGGCCTGGCGCCGCGCGAGTTGACCGACGAGCCGTTCGCCGTCGTCGGTGAACGCCACCGCCGACGGCGTCGTGCGCGATCCCTCGGCGTTGGGGATCACGGTCGGTTGTCCGCCTTCGAGCGCGGCGATCACGGAGTTCGTGGTGCCCAGGTCGATGCCCACCGCCTTGGCCATCGAGGTGCCTCCTGTCCTGCTGGGTGGCCGTCACCTGACCGCCGCCGCCGCCGCCGCGTCGACCGCCGAGCTCAGGGTGACCAGGTCGTATCCGCCGTCGTGCCGGACTCCGTTGAGGAAAAAGGTGGGTGTGCCATTGACGCCCGATCGGATGCCGCTCACGAAGTCGCGCTGCACCCGGTCGCGGTAACTGTGCCCGTTGAGCTCCTGCTCGACCTCCTGCACAGGCAGCCCGACCCGGTCGGCGCCGGTCGCGAGGTGCGGCGGGTCCAGCTTGTCCTGGTGGCTGAACAGCCAGTCGTGCATCGGCCAGAAGGTGCCCCGGACGGCCGCCGCCTCCGACATCTCCGCCGCGACCTCCGCGTTCGGGTGGACGTTGGTGAGCGGGAAATGCCGGAACACCAGGCGGACGGTCTGCGGCCGCCGGCGCAGCAGCTCCTTCAGGACCAGGTGCGCGGCACCGCAGTACGGGCACTGGAAGTCGCCGTACTCGACCAGCGTCGCCGGCGCCTCCGGCGGCCCGAGCACGTGGTCGTCGTCGGTCAGCGGCTGGCGCAGCCGGCCGGCCTCCTCCTCCTGCCACGGGGTCATCCCGTTCATGACAGGTCCTCCTGCCGCTCGCCGAGCGCCGCCAGCGCGTCCAGGATGCCGTCGGCGCCCGGGTTCACCCCCGCCGGCGAGAGGTGCCGCCACGCCACCACGCCCTCGTCGTCGAGCACGAACAGTGCCCTGGCGGCCGTGCCGTCGTCGCCGTAGGAGCCGTACCTCCGCGCGACCTCGCCCTTGGGCTCGAAGTCGGCCAGCAGCGGGAACTCGATCCCCCGGTCCCGGGCGAACGCCTGGTGGCACCAGACACCGTCCACCGAGAGGCCCACCACCTGTGCGCGGTAGCGCTGAAACTCCGGCATGGCAGCCTGGTAGAGGGCCATCTGGTCGCTGCACACCGGGCTCCAGTCCGCCGGGTAGAACGCCAGCACGACGGGTGCCCCGCGCAGGTCGCCGAGATGCAGCTGCGCGCCGGGCGCGCGGGGCAACGTGAAGTCGGGCGCCAACTCCCCGAGTCCCGGCATCCTCTGGGTCATGATCCCAGCCTGCCGTCGATCCGGGTGACCCGGGCTCACCCCGGAGGGATGGTTGCCGGACGGGCGTCCCGGCGCAGCTCCTCGAGCACGGATCTGCTCGTCCGTGTCGGTCGTGGTCGGTGTTGTCATCGGTGCGTGGTTCCGGTCGGTGCGATTTCCCCGATCGTGCGGACCGCCGGGGTGAAGCCCGACGGTTTCGGCATGCCGCACGCGCTGTTTGCGCCTCCCACCATCGGGAAACCGCGCGGTTCGCACGTTGCTAGAGGGGAGGCAAGCGATGAGCTTCGGGACGGGCATCTTCCTGATCACGGCAGGAGCCATCCTCGCCTTCGGGATCAAGGCGAACGTCTGGTGGCTGGACGTCGACATCGTCGGCGTCGTGTTGATGGGCTCCGGCACCGCTGTCATCGCGCTCACTGCCTGGTACTGGCACGAGTCGGCCAGCCGGTACGCGATTCCGGCCGCACGCGTGGCCGTCGTGCCGGACCGGACACCGGTGCGCGGCAAGGATCTGGTGCCGCCAAACTCCGAGCCGCCTGAGACACCGGTCGAATGACCGATTTCGGACCCGCCCAGACCCGTCCAAATCCGCCTGGACCAGACGTCACGCTTCGGTGTTTACGGGGACCAACCGTCGGGAACGCACCCGCGGGGACGCCACGACGTCGTCGATGCGCTGTCCGACAAGGTTCGCTGACGCGGAGGTGTCGTGATGGATGACGGCTGGGTGCGGGTGGCACCGCCGAGCACACCGCTGCTGGATGCGAAGCTGGCGCCGCCGCCGCCGCCGGTCAACCATATCGAGCGGCCGCGGGTGCACGGCATTCTCGACGCGGGGTCGCGGGGCCCGCTGACCATGCTGACGGCGCCTGCGGGCAGCGGCAAGACCGTGGCGATGAGCTCGTGGACGCCACCGACGGATGTGGCATCCGGCGCCACGTGGTTCTCGATCGAAGACGGGGACAGCGGCACCCGGTTCTGGACCTACCTGCAGGCGGGGCTGTGCCGGACCTTGTCCGGGGGGTACGGGATCGACGGCGTGCCGCCGGCGGGCTCGGTCCGCACCGAGCTCTACCTGGAGGTGCTCGCCGACGCGCTCAGCCGGCTGCCGGCCCCGGTGATCGTGGTCCTCGACGACCTCCAGGAGACCGACGAGGCGTCCCTGGCCGGCCTGGACTTCCTCCTGGCGCACGCGCCGCGGGGGATCCGAATCGTCGCGGCCACCCGGATCGAACCCATCCGGTTCCTGCACCGCTGGCGGCTCGCCGGCGCGCTCACCGAGGTCAGCCTGTCCGACCTCGCCTTCACCGAGGCCGAGACCGGCGATCTGGTCCGCCACCGCCGCGCGGTCGGGCAGGCCCCGTACCAGGTCGGCGACCTGTGGCGCCGGACGGACGGGTGGCCGGCGGGCCTGCGTCTGGCCGCCGACGGCCGGCCCGGCGAGCCGGCGTACCTGGGCGCGGACGGTTCACCGGACCAGGCGGTCGCCGACTACCTCGTCACGGAGGTGCTGCTCGCCCAGCCGCGGCACGTTCAGGAGGTCCTGCTGCGGGCGAGCGTGCCGGACCGGCTCTGCGCCGACCTGGTCGACGGCCTGCTCGACCGCACCGACGGCGCGCAGCTGATCGGCGAGCTAGACCGCAGGGCGTTGTTGCTGCCGACCGGCACGGCGCCGACCGCCTTCCGCTTCCACCGCATGTTCCGCGAGGTGCTCCGCGCCGAGCTGGCCCGGCGATGGCCGAACGCGCTTGCGCCCTTGCACCGGCGGGCGGCCGCGTGGCTCGCCGACAACGGCCTGCCAAGCGAGGCGTTGCGTCACGCGTTGACCGCGGGCGACGACGGGTCCGCGGTCGAGGTCCTGCTCGACCACTGGAGCGACCTGGTGACGCCGCAGCACGACCGCGGCTCGAGCCTCCAGGTCCCCGAGCCCCCGCTGTCGGCGCTGC
This sequence comes from Asanoa sp., assembly GCA_036520275.1. Taxonomy (GTDB): domain Bacteria; phylum Actinomycetota; class Actinomycetes; order Mycobacteriales; family Micromonosporaceae; genus Asanoa. The sequence continues at coordinate 1,319 of DATDJX010000400.1, read as the reverse complement.
GTACCAAGCCGGAGGTGGCGCTGGCCTATGCGGTCGACCGCCTCCTGCGCCGGGACACCGCGGCCGCCGACGACTACCTGCGCGTAGCGGTCGACCACGACGGGGGACCGTCCACCGGCCGCCAGGTGCACGTCGCGCTGGTCGCCCGCGGCCTGCGGCTGCTGCGTGCGCAGCTCGACGGCGACCGAGCCGAAGTCCTGGCGGCCGCGTCCGAGCTGCTCCAGCGCGTCCGCACGCCGCCGCCCGGCGTCCTCGACCCGTCGTGGGTGGACCGGGCGGCGTCGGTCGCGTTGACCGCGATCGGATCGGCGCGGCTCGACGACGGCGACCTGGACGCCGCGGAGCGGGCGTTGTGCGAGGCGTTGGCCGCCGCCGAGCGCGCGGGGCTCGCGTGCCAGCGAACGACCTGCACGGCCCGGCTCGCCCTGATCCGCGCCGAGCGGGGACAGCTCGCCGACGCCGGCCGGATGGCGCTGGCATCGTGGGACATGCGGGCTTGCGCCGGTCAGGCGCCGAACGTCCACCGAGCCCCCGCCTACCTCGCGCTGGCCCTCGTGGCCCTGCACCGAGACCGCCTCGCCGAGGCCGACGCCCACCTCGACGCCGCGTTCGCCGCGGGCGGGTCGGAACCCGCCACGGCCGCGATGATCGCGGCCGTCCGGGTGCGGGTCTGCCGGTCCCGCGGTGACCTCGACGCCGGCTACGCCGCGTTGCTGGCCGGCCGCGAGGCGCTCGACGGCAGGCCGTGGCCACCCGGTCTCGCCCGCCGTCTCGCCCTCGCCGAGGCCGACCTGCGGACCGCGCACGGCGAGCCCGGCGACGTGCGCCGGTGGTTGGAGCCCGCCCAGGAAGCCGATCCGCGGTCCGCGGCGCTGTCGGTGGCCGCTGCCCGCGCTTGCCTCGACGACGGCGACCCGCGCACCGCAGCCGAGGTGCTGCCCCGGTGGGAGTCCGGGCCCGATGTGACGACGCCGCTCACCATCCGGCTGGAGGCCGGGCTGGTCGCCGCGCGGGCGGCCAGCCGTCTCGGCGACCGACGGCGGGCGGCTCGCGCGCTGGAAGCGGTACTGGGCATGGCCGAGCCCGAGGGACACCGCCGCGCGTTCCTCGACGCCGGCCCAGACCTGCGAGAGCTGCTGGCCGAACACCTCGACTCGGGCACGGCGTACCGGGCGATGGTCAACGGTCTGGTGACGGCCATGGAGCCGACGCCGCCCGCGGTCGACCCGCGGCAGCCGGCGCCGTCGGAGCCGTTGACCGAGCGGGAGCTGACGGTCCTGCGCTACCTGCAGAGCATCCTGTCCAACGGCGAGATCGCG